>NZ_CP119573.1:1211841-1514802 GCF_029278605.1 Cupriavidus sp. WKF15 | reverse complement strand
AGCGGCACCGTGGCGACATATAGCAACATCAGGCTGCTGCACGGAAACGCAATCGGCAAGATCACTGGCTGGTCCCTGGAAGATGGCCCGTCGGGGGGAAGAACCGCTGCCTGTCTGGCGCCGCGGTTCGGGAATTATGTGCGCTTGTCGGCGGCTTGCGTGACGGACTTGAGAGTTGTCATCAACAATTCATGAAGGCCTCGCGCCGTGTGCACCGCACATCGCTTGCGCGCCGCGCCGCAGGTTGTGGGGGCCGGCCATCTGCCATATAGTGGAGCACGGTGCACCACGCCGGCGGGCAAGGCGGGCGGCGCCATCCGCCCCTTTTTCTATTGAAGCGGCTTCCCATGACAGACAAGGATGCGGCGCATCACGGCGCAAAGAAGGCACCCGGCGACGCCGGTCCGGGGCGCGGCGAGCCAGGCGTATCGGACCGTATCCGCTCCCGCCTGCTGGCCGCCCGGGAACGCTTCCATGCCAATGACAATATCGCCCGCTATATCGAGCCGGGCGAGCTCGACGCGCTCCAGGAAGAAGTGCAGGCACGCCTGGAAGACGTGCTGCGCGCGCTGGTGATCGACGTGGACCAGGACCACAACACGCGCGAAACCGCGCGCCGCGTGGCCAAGATGTACCTGAAGGAGATCTTCGCGGGGCGCTACGCCAAGCCTCCTGCGGTGACGGAGTTTCCCAACGTGGAGCAGCTCAGCGAGCTGATGATCGTCGGGCCCATCCGCGTGCGCAGCGCCTGTTCGCACCACCTGTGCCCGATCATCGGCAAACTATGGGTGGGCGTGATGCCGAACCAGCATTCCAACCTGATCGGCCTGTCCAAGTACGCGCGCCTGGCCGAATGGATCATGTGCCGGCCACAGATCCAGGAAGAAGCCGTGGCCCAGGTGGCCGACCTGCTGCAGGAGAAGATGAAGCCCGATGGCCTGGCCATCGTGATGGAGGCCGAGCACTTCTGCATGCACTGGCGCGGCGTGCGCGACACCGACGCCAAGATGACCAACAGCGTGATGCGCGGCTCCTTCCTGAAGGACGGCAGCCTGCGCCGCGAATTCCTCGCGCTGCTCAACCGCAACGGCAAATAGCGCCGTCATCCGGAGCCCCAGCATGCTCGTCCGCCTGCTCTATGCCAGCCGTGCCCGCCAGGCGATCGACGCCGCCATGCTCGACGCCATCCTGGCCACCAGCCTGGAACGCAATCCGCGCCACGGCATCACCGGCGTGCTATGCCACGGCAACGGCGTCTTCCTGCAGGCGCTGGAAGGCGAGCGCCAGGAAGTGTCCCGCCTGTTCCAGGCGATCGCGCGCGATCCGCGCCACCATGACGTGGTGCTGCTGCACCTGGAAGACATCTGCGAGCGCGACTTCTCCGGCTGGTCCATGGGCCAGGTCAATGCCGCACGCATCAACACCGCCACCTTGCTGCGATTTTCCGCGCGCGCGGAACTGGACCCGTTCTGTACGTCCGGACAGGCCTCGCTGGCGCTGCTCCGGGAATTGAGCGCCGGCGCATCGGTCGTGGCCCGCGCGGCCGAACGGGGCCGGCCCTGAGTTCCGGCTCCGTACCGCACTGTTCACAGAAGGTCGGATCTTGCCGCGGCTATCGGCCGGCGGGCGCCGCCGCCTGAGCGTCGGCGCGTTCCGCTATACGGTCACCCGGCCGAACAGGCCGCATTCGAGATCGCTCTCGAATTCCTCGACCCATTCGCCGCCTGCGCCGGCTTCATAGGCGCTGCTGGCCTCGGTGCTCAGCCGGCGCACGCGGATGCGGCGCAGCGCGTTGCCGTTCACCTCGTCGGTAATGTCGAAGTCGTCGGGGACCATTCCCATCTGCCTGCATACCTGCGCGAACTGTTGCTGTTCCTCAGCGGAAAATTCGGAAAACGGTCTCGTAGCCATGGCATCCTCCGTCAGGTCATGAGATCGCCGCATGCGCGCAGCGGGAGCGTGCGTCACGCAGGAGGCGCGACGCAAAAAAGAAGTGCATGCCGGTGGCATGCATCGACCCACTGTAAGTTGTTGTTTCGGGGGTTCAGCTCTTGCGCCCGGTCTTCGCCACGAACGGCGTGGGTGCATGCTGTACCGTCTGGCTGCCGCACTTCGGACAACTGGGGTGTGCGCTCGCATGCTCGGCCACATGCTCGGTATGCTCGAACATGTGCCCGCACTTTTCACAACGGTACTGGTAGACAGGCATGGTGCACCTCCGGGCGGCAACACTTGCCGACAGGCATCGTTCGTGTTGCCGAATTCATTCTAGGCGTACGCGGCAAGGTGGCAAGTCCGATACCACGGCAGCGCCCGCCACGCCACTTCAGGATTGCGCTGCCTCAGCTTTCGTGTAACCCAAGGCTGGACGACCCTCAAAGCGTCAAGGAAACTAGCCGAAATACGATTCAACGGCGCACATAAGATAGCCAGAATCTCGGGGATTGTGGTGATGCAATAGCTCGTCTCAATCGGCCCTTGCCGGTTGACGTCCACAATTACCGAGGTCATTGTCAAATGTGTCTTGCCTGTAGGCATCTTCCGGCGCCCGTCTGCCGGTCGCAACGCAGTACCCGTCCCCGCCGCCCCGCCCTCCCCCTTGAACCGAAGCGCGCGCACCACCATCCGCGCGCAACGGCCGGAGGTCGGCCATGAATGAACCGCTCATACGTGTGGCCATTGCCGATGACCACCCGCTGGTCGTCACCGCCCTGCGCGACTGCCTGCAGCGGTCCGCACGTTTCCAGGTCGCCTGCGAATGCAATAGCGGCTCCGGGCTGGTCCAGGCGCTCGACGCGCAAGCGGCCGACATCGCCATCACCGACTTCTGCATGGGCCACGGCGATGCCACGCTGGATGGCTTCAACCTGCTCAACCGGCTGGCACGGCGCCATCGCGGCACGCGCATCGTCGTGGTCAGCGCGCAGTCGAACGCGGCCATCATCCGGCGCGCCGTCAAGCTAGGCGCGCGCGCCTTCGTCAGCAAGGAGGATGAACTCGAAGAGACCTTGCGCGCCTGCCTCCATGTCATGGGCAGCGACAGCCCCTACTACTCGCCCTACGTACGCAGGATTCTCGACAACGCGGCCATGGCGGATGCCCCCGCTACCGATCTCACGCCGCGCGAGCTGGAAGTCGTCAGGCTCTATGCGCAGGGCATGCAGCTCATTGAAATCGCGGCCAAGCTCGGGCGTTCGGTCAGCACCATATCGAGCCAGAAGACCGTTGCCATGCGCAAGCTCGGCGTGCATACCAATACCGGCCTGATCCGCTACGCCTACGAGAACGGACTGATCTGAGCGCCCATGCAGCAGCTCCTCGACAGTACCCGCGTGTCGCTGGCGAGCGCCTTCGACACGCTCGCGGACAATGCCCGCCGGCAACAGCATCTGTACTCGGCGACCATCGCCGTGCTGATCGCGCTGGTGGTATTCGCCGGCATCGTGCTCGCGGCGCTCGAAACAGACCAGCACCTGAGCCTGCAGCAAAGCCAGGTTGCCCGGTATGCCGCCTCCCTCTCGGAGCGCCTGGAAAGCGAGGCCGCCTTCCTGAAGCGCAGCGTCCTTGGCGTGCGTCGCTACCGTGAAGCGGGTCTGGCACAGATGCCGGACCCGGCCACGGTAGCCGCCGTCCGCGCGACCGGCGTTGCCCGCATTGCCGACACGCTCGCCGGACATGACTACTACCTGATGGCAGCGGCCGCGACCCGGCGGGCCTGGGGCACTTCCCTGCCCGCGCAGCTTGCACGCCTGCAGCAGATTGCGCTGGGCACGCTCGCGACGCAGCAAGCCTTTGGCCTTGACCACCGGGTCTACGTCCTTTCGCTTGAGAACGACAGTGCGGTCATCCTCATGCGGGAGCCACCTGCCGCGCAAGCCACGGTGTCGGTCCGTCCCGCGCTGATCGACACGCTGCGCGACACCATCACGCAAGCGATGCTGGACCGAACCGGCCATGCGCTACCGCATGGCAGCGAGCAGGTCTGGGCCGGTCCGGTGCGGGATCCGCTGACCGGCACGATGGTCATGCTGAGCGTCGGGGCGGCATATTCGGGGGATACACCGACCGTACTGCTTGTCGCATGCGTGCCGGTCGGCGACTTCCTGACACTGATCGAAGGCCCCGGAGAACCGGCGCAGCTCGCCCTGCTCAATCCAGCCGGCGAGGCCATCGACGTTGCCGCCCCGGCCTTGCCGGCCGAAGGCCTGGTGGTCAGCGTCATCCTGTCGCAGGCGCGGCGCCAGCCGCGCAATCTGTCGCACTACACGCGCCGCGGCGTGTTGATGGTGCAGCCACTGAAGCCCGCGTTCGGCACGCTGGTCTGTTTCCTGCCGTACGCGCTGCTGGTGCCGGCGCTTGCCCCCGCGCTGGCCGTGATCCTCGGCGTGGCGCTGCTGCTGATCGGTGCCATCGTTCTGAGTGCGCGCTACTGGGACCGCCAGCTGCTGCGCCGGACCCATTCGGAGGCGGCGCGCGCGCTGGAGAACGAGATCCTGAACCAGATCCTCGTCAGCGCCACGCCTGTCGGCCTGTGCATCGTCCGGCAGCGCGACTACGTGGTGCTGACATCAAACCAGCTTGCGCAGTCACTGCTGCGGCTGGACCGGGTCGACACCTTGCCCGCGCCGGTGACGGAGGCCTTCGAACGCCAGCCACCGTCCACCGAAACCGGGCAGCTCGCACCGATCGCACGCTTCACCGTCGCTGCGCCAGGCTGCCGCGGCGACGACAGCGATGAGGACAGCGGTGACGGCGACACGCAGCGCTACCTGCAGGTCACGTATGCGCCCGCGCGCTACCGCGACGACAAGGTCCTGTTCTGTGCCGTGCAGGACGTCACCACCCAGCAGGCGCTGGAACAGCAGTTGCGCTCGGCACAGCAGGCCACCGAGGCCATGATGCGTGCGCGATCGCGCTTCTTCGCGGCCATGAGCCACGAAATCCGCACGCCGCTCAATGCCCTGATTGGCAACCTCGAACTGCTCGCGCGCAGCCCTGGGCTGGAAAGCCACGCCCAGCGGCTGCAGGCGCTGGGCACCGCGGCGGACGGCCTGCGGCGCATCGTCAACGACATCCTGGACTTCTCGAAGATCGATGCCGGCAAGCTGCAACTGGAGAGCAAGCCATTCCAGCTGGCCCACGCGCTGGAAGGCCTGGCGCTGACTTACGCGCCCATGGCCACGGAACGCGGCATCCGGCTCAGCCTGCAACTGGCCCCCGAACTGGACCGCGAAGTGTGCGGGGACTGCATGCGTCTGACGCAGGTCGTCAATAACCTGCTGAACAACGCCTTCAAGTTCACCACGAGCGGCCGCATCACGCTCAGCGGCAGCTACGGAACGGACGCGCAGGGCCGGCATACGCTGACCTGCCGCGTCAGCGACTCGGGCATCGGCATGCCGCCCGCGCTGAGCGAACGCGTCTTCCAGCCCTTCGTGCAAGGCGATGCCGTCGCCGCCAGCCGCTACGGCGGCACCGGTCTCGGTTTGTCGATCTGCGCGCGCCTGTGCGAGCTGATGGGCGGCAGCATCGGCGTGCAGAGCGTGCAGGACGTGGGCAGTGCCTTCACCATTACCGTGCCATTGCCGCCAGCCGGCGACGATGCGGCGGCTGGCAACGGACCCGGCGTCATGCCCGCCCGTCGCGGCAATGTCATGGTGCTGTGCCATGACACCGGGACCGGCAAATGCCTGGAAGCCTGGCTGGCCACTGCGGGTTGGCGAACCCACGTGCTGGCATCGCTGGCCGCCGCCCGCGAACACCTGGAAAGCCACCATCCGCAGGTGATTGTCGCCACCGAGGAATACCATCCGGACGCGTTCGCGGCACTGCATGCGCTGAGTTCCGCGCCCATGGTCTGGCTGACGCCGGAAGGCCCCCACCGGCCCCGGCAACGCGCACCCGGCATCCTCGAAGTGACGAGCTTCAGCCACAGCGCCCTGCTCGCCTGCGTGGCATCCGCGCTGCCGGGCCCGCCGGACGGAACCGCATCGTCGCCCGCGGCCGGTGACGCGGAGCCGCCCACGGCGCACGCGTCGTTGCCCTTGCCCGATTCCGCCGGGCTGACCATCCTCGTCGCCGAGGACAATCCGCTGAACCAGGCGCTGATCGGCGAACAACTGCGCGCCCTGGGTTGCCGGCCCATCGTCACCGGTAACGGCAAGCAGGCACTGGCGGTCGCGGAAACGACCCATGTGGATGCCGTCCTGACCGACATCCACATGCCGTTCATGAACGGCTACGCCCTGCTGGATGCCCTGCGCGCCTTGCATCCCGGCCTGCCGGTACTCGCGTTCAGCGCCCTTGCCCAACAGGAGCAGGGCGAGGACTGGCAGCAGCGCGGCTTCAGCGGCTACATCACCAAGCCCGCGTCGTTGCGCGAGCTTGGCCAGGCGCTGCGCGACTTGCCCACCACGCAGGCACACGAGGTGCAGGCCGCCAGTGCCGACCAGGAACACTACACGGGCCTGCTGCGCGAACAACTGCAGACCGACTTGCCCGAGCTTGCGCAAATCCTGGCCGAGAGGGACGTGCGGGCACTGCAGCGATGGGCGCATCGCGCCGCGGGCGGATTCAGGATCGTCCGGCAGCGCGCGCTGCAAGGGCACTGCCGCGAAGTCGAGCGGATCTGCCTCGGAGAGCACCGCTGGACTCCGGCCATTGCCGCCGCAGGCGAAGCATTGCAGACGCTGGCGCAGCGCTACACCGGCCATGCCCCGTCGGCAAGCGCGCAGGACCGCCCCTGATTCCAGCCGGCTGACAAGCGCTTACCACATTCCGCGCATTTGCGGGCAACGCCCCAGGCGCCGATAATGGCGGGGCCGTGCCCGGCCTCGCGGGCGCGGCCTTGCCGCCCTTGTTTGCCGCTCCTGTCTTCCGCATGTCGCCACATCAAGGCCTTCCCCAGCCGCAGCGCACCTGGGCCATCCTCACCGTTTTCTGCGGGCTGATCATGGCCGTGCTGGACGGTTCGATCGCCAATATCGCGCTGCCCTCGATCTCGCGCCAGCTGCAGGCCGAGCCGTCGAACACCATCTGGGTGGTGAACGCCTATCAGCTTACCGTCACGGTATGCCTGCTGCCGCTGTCATCGCTGGGCGATATCCTGGGATACAAGCGTGTGTACCGCGCCGGACTGGCCACCTTCCTCGTCGGGTCGCTGCTGTGCGCGCTGGCGGTCAACCTGCCCATGCTGGTGGCGGCGCGCGTGCTGCAGGGCCTGGGCGGTGCCGGCATCATGAGCGTGAATACGGCGCTGGTGCGCTACATCTATCCGCCCACGCGCCTGGGCCGCGGCATCGGCCTGAACGCGCTGGTGGTCGGCGTGACCACGGCGGTGGGCCCCTCGCTCGGGGCACTGATCCTGTCGCTGGCGAGCTGGCAATGGCTGTTCGCGGTGAACGTGCCGGTGGCGATCTTCGCGCTGGCGCTCAGCCGCAGCGCGCTGCCCGAAACGGCGCCCCAGCCGCGCGAGTTCGACTATCCAAGCGCCGTGCTGTCGGCAGTGGTCTTCGGGCTGTTCATCCTGGGCGTCGATGGCCTCGGCCATGCCGGCCTGCGTGCCGCCGGTGCGGCCGCCGTAGGCGTCACGTTCGTGCTGGGCTGGCTCCTGGTACGGCGCCAGCACGGCCGTCCGGCACCGCTCGTGCCCGTAGACCTGTTCGCCAGCCGGGCCTTCACCCTGGCGGTCGGCACTTCGTTCTGCTCATTCATGACGCAGATGCTGTCCTTCGTGGCCCTTCCGTTCTTTCTCGAATACCAGCTGGGCCGGTCGCTGCATGAAACCGGGCTGCTGATCACGCCCTGGCCGTTGACGGTGGCGCTGATGGCGGCGCTGTCGGGACGGCTGTCGGACCGCTATCCCGCCAGCATCCTGGCGGGCCTCGGGCTGGCGCTGCTTGCGGCCGGCCTGCTCGGCCTGGCGTTGCTCGGGCGTGATGCCGGCAGCCTCGACATCGCCTGGCGCATGGCGATGTGCGGGCTTGGCTTCGGCCTGTTCCAGTCGCCGAACAACCGCGCCATGATCGGTGCCACGCCGCCCGCGCGCAGCGGCGGCGCCAGCGGGGCGCAGGCAACCACGCGGCTGCTCGGGCAGACCACCGGCACGGCCGTGGTGGCACTGCTGTTCAGCCTGGATGAAACCGGCGGCGCGCGCTCCGCGCTCTATGTGGCGGTGGGCATGGCTGCGCTGGGCGCGGTAATCAGCCTGAGCCGGCTGCGCGATGCCGGACCTGCCCGGCGCACGCAGGCAACCGCCGAACCTGACGCCTGACGTCCCCGGTACGTGCCCTATACTGGATCAAGGGCGCCGGTTATGTCACGTCGGCGCCCGGCACCTGACCGGGGGGAGTGCCGCCTTGCTTGACTGGAGGCTGCTATGTTCCAGCACCTGCTGCTCCCTGTTGACGGTTCGCCCCTTTCCGAATCCGCGTTCCGCCAGGGCATTGCCTTCGCCCGCGACGCCGGGGCCCGTGTCACGGCGCTCCAGGTGATCCCCGATTTCCACACCTACACCTACCAGGTCGAAATGCTGGCCAGCACGCGCGACCAGTACGCGCGCGATGCCACCAAGGCTGTCGAGGACTACCTCGACACGATGGCCGCCGAGGCTGCGGCGGCGGAAGTCGCCTGCGACACCGTAGCGGTCATCCACGACCATCCCTACGAGGCCATCATCAACACCGCGGTGGAAAAGGGCTGCGACCTGATCGTGATGGCATCGCACGGGCGGCGCGGCCTGCAAGGGGTGCTGATCGGCAGCGAGACGCAGAAGGTACTCACGCACAGCCGCATCCCTGTGCTGGTGTACCGCTGACGATACCGGCAGCGCGGAGGGGGCCGTTCCGATGCGCGGCAGCATGCAGCGGTATGTGGCCTTCCCTGCCATGCGCGAGCCCCGGACCGACGGATTGCGCCGGCCCCGTCAGTCTCCATCCTGACCGAGTCAGGCTGGCAGGCGCTTGCATTGTCCGGGGGCAGCCGAACGGACCCGACGCACGCGTCCTGTTTTCCGTTACACGGAGGCAGCCATGAAAAACGAGACACGCCTTGCCACAACCCGCTATCTGCGCCGGCCCGCGTCCACGGTCCCGCTCGCCAGCCCGGCGCGCCGCCGCGTGCTGCACGCGGCGGCAGCGGCTGCCCTGGCCGCCGAGCTTGGCACGCTGGCCAGCCCGCGTCCCGTACATGCCGCCGCCAGACGGACGCTGAAGATCCTGCAGTGGAACCATTTCGTGCCGGGCTACGACACCTGGTTCGACGGCACCTATGTCAAGGAATGGGGGCAGCGCCACGACACCGAGGTCATCGTCGACCATGTCGGCATCCCGGCGCTGGCTACGCGCGCCGCGGCCGAGGTCTCGGCCCAGAAAGGGCACGACCTCTTCATGTTCCTGTCGCCGCCGCCTGTGTATGAGGAGCAGGTCATCGACCACCGCGAGATCTATGAGGAATGCCAGCGCAAGCATGGCAAGCCGGTAGAACTGGCGGTCCGCAGCACGCTCAACCCCAAGACGCGCAAGTACTTCGCCTTCTCCGACAGCTTCGTGCCCGATCCGGTCAACTACCGCAAGGATCTTTGGGATGAAGCCGGCATGGCAGCACCTGACAGCTGGGACGATGTGCTGACGGCCGGGCGCAAGATCAAGCAGTCGAAAGGCATCCCGGTCGGCATCGGACTGTCCGCCGAACTGGACACGGCCATGGCCATGCGGACCATCCTCTTTGCGTATGGCGGCTCGGAACAGGACGAGCGCGGCAATGTCGTGCTGAACTCGCGCAATACGCTCGAAGCCGTCAAGTACGTGCGAGCGCTGTACCGCGACACCATGACGCCGGAGGTACTTGCCTGGGATCCCTCCTCGAACAACCGCGCCATGCTGGCGGGCAAGATCTCGCTATGCCTGAATGCCATCTCCATCACGCGCGAGGGCGAGAACAAGAACCTGCCCGTCACGCCGGACATCTGGCTGACGCAGGCCCTGCGCGGCCCGGCGCAGCGCATTTGCCTGGAACACGTGATGGACTGCTACGTCATCTGGAAATTCGCCGAGAACATCGCAGGCGCGAAGCAGTTCCTGGTGGACTACATCGACAACTTCCGCAAGGCCTTCCTGGCCAGCGAGTTCTACAATTTCCCGTGCTTCGCCAGCACCGTGCCGGACCTGAAGAAGCTGATCGATGAAGACCCCAAGGCCAAGCCGGGGACCAAGTACCGGGTACTTGGCAACCTGATGGCGCAGGCCACCAATGTCGGCTATCCCGGCCATGCGAACGCCGCCATCGACGAGATCTTCAACACCTGGGTACTCAACACCATGTTCGCAAGGGCCGCGACCGGCGACGCCTCGCCGGAGGACGCCATCCGCGATGCCGAAGCCGCCTGCAAGCGGATCTTTGCCAAATGGCGGGCCAGGGGGCTGGTATGAACGCCAGCGCCGCCTCTGCGCCTGCGCACCATGGCCACGGTCGAAACACACGCCCTCACCAAGCGCTTTGACGGCGGCAATGCCGTCGACGGCATCGACCTGGCCGTGCGCGAAGGCGAGTTCCTGGTGCTGCTGGGCCCGTCCGGCTCCGGCAAGACCACCCTGCTGCGCATGATCGCCGGCCTGGAGACGCCTACCTCCGGCGACGTGCTGGTGAACGGCAGCATCGTCACCGGCCTGCCGCCGCGCCTGCACAACATGGCCATGGTGTTCCAGAGCTACGCGCTCTACCCGCACCTCACGGTGGCCGCCAACATCGCCTTCCCGCTCGAGGCCCGGCACATGCCGCGCCAGGCCGTGGACGAGAAAGTCAGGTGGGCGGCCGCACTGTTCGGCATCGAACCGTTGCTGGCACGCAAGCCGCGCCAGCTGTCCGGCGGCGAGCGGCAGCGCGTGGCCCTGGCGCGGGCCGTGGTGCGCGACCCCGTGGCCTTCCTGCTGGATGAGCCGCTGTCCAACCTCGACGCCAAGCTGCGCACCTCGGCGCGCGAGGAACTGCAGCAGATCCAGCGCCGCCTGGCCACCACCACGATCTACGTCACCCATGACCAGGTCGAAGCTCTGGCGCTGGGCGACCGCATCGCCGTGCTCGACCGCGGGCGCATGCATCAGATCGGCACGCCGGGCCAGGTTTACCAACGGCCGGCGGACCGCTTTGTTGCGACGTTCATCGGCTCTCCGCCAATGAACCTGCTTGCAGCGGGCAAGGTGGAGACAGGATTCCGGCCCGAGCATTTCCTGCCGCGCGAGGTCTTCGCCGCAGGCGAGCCGCTGGAGGACTACCCGCTGAACATCATCCGCATCGAGAACCTGGGCTCCGACCGCCTGGTGTATGGGCTGCTGGAACCGCCACAACCGCCAGTGAAGGTCATCTCGCGCATCCCCTGCACGGTCAGCGTGGCACTGCAGGCCGGCACGCGCCACCGCTTTGCCGTGCGGCACGCCGACCTGCACCACTTCAATGCCGGCTCCGGCGCGAGCCTCGATCCCGCTGCGCCATGAACGTCCATCTGCCCGCGTCGCTGGAAGCCAGCCATGGCGGCGCCGCCCGCGCCCCATGGGAAGAACGCTGGCTGGGTACTCTGATGCTGGCGCCGGCGCTGCTGTACATTGCACTGCTGCTGGCCTTCCCGTTCCTGCTGTCGATCTGGTACAGCCTGTCCGATGCCACCGTCGGCAGCCACGCCCTGCAATTTGTCGGCCTGGAGAATTTCCGTCGCGTCGTGCACAACGCGACGTTCTGGCGCTCGCTGCGCAATGCGCTGGTCTTCACGCTGGTATCGCAGGTGCTGGTGGTCGTGCTGGCGAAGGTCCTCGCGCTGGCCCTGGCGCATGACTTTCCCGGCAAATGGCTGGTGCGCCTGCTGATCCTGCTGCCGTGGGTGGCGCCGATCTCGCTGGGGTCGATCGGCTGGCTGTGGATCTTCGACCCGGTCTACAGCATCATCAACTGGACCTTGCAGGCGCTCGGCGTATTCGGCCCCGGCGTCTGGCCGGTGTGGCTGGGGCAGCCCACGCTGGCCATGGCATCGGTGATTCTGGTCGATGTCTGGCGCCTGCTGCCTCTGGCCACGGTGATCATCCTGGCCGGCATGCAGGGCATCCCGCAAGACCTGCATGACGCCGCCGCCATGGATGGCGCCGGCTTCTGGCGGCGCCTGTTCCGCATCGACCTGCCGCTGCTGATGCCCGTCATGCTGGTGGCCCTGTTGTTCGGCATCGTCTTCACGCTGACCGACATGATCATCATCTACGTGCTCACGCGGGGCGGCCCCTACGACACCACGCAGGTGCTGGCGAGCCTGGCCTTCTTCACGGGGATCCAGGGTGGCGACCTGGCCGAGGGCGCGGCCATCTCGCTATTCCTTTTCCCGCTGCTGGTGGCGGCCGTGGTCCTGCTGCTGACCGTGGCCCACCGCACCGAGGTGACCTGACATGGCCGCCGTCATCGCGACCGGCGGCAAGCCGGGCAAATGGTTCGCGCCGCGCTGGCGCGCGCGCGGCGCACGCGTGCTCGTGTTCGTGACGCTGGCCGCATTTGCCATGTTCTGCGCCTTCCCCTTTTACTGGATGTTGGTGACGACCTTCAAGGACGTCCACGACCTGATCAACACCGCCAACAATCCCTTCCTGTTCAACCAGCCTCCTACGCTGGAAAACCTGCGCGTACTGTTCCACGACACGCAGTACCTGCGCTGGCTGCTCAATACCTTGCTGGTGGGCGTACTGGTGGTGCTCATCACGCTGGCACTGGCGGTGCCGGCCGGCTACAGCCTGGCACGCCTGTCTGGCAGGCATGGACGCCAACTGGCGATCGCCATCTTCCTGACCTACCTGATTCCGCCGACGATCCTGTTCATCCCGTTCTCCCGCATCGTCGGCGCGCTCGGGCTGCAGGACTCGCTGTGGTCGCTGGTGCTGGTGTATCCCAGCTTCACCGTGCCGTTCTGCACCTGGCTGATGATGGGCTTCTTCAAGGCCGTCCCACGCGACATCGAAGAGGCAGCGATGATGGATGGCCTGAGCCGCTTCGGCGCCTTCCTGAAAGTGGTGGTGCCGCTGTCCTCGGCGGGCATCCTGACCGTGGTCATCTTCACGCTGACGCTGGTGATGCAGGAATTCGTCTACGCGCTCACCTTCATCACCAGCTCTTCGCAGTACACGGTCAGCGTGGGCGTGCCGACGTTCCTGGTGCGCGGCGATGTCTATTTCTGGGGATCGCTGATGGGGGCGTGCCTGATTGTCAGTGTGCCGGTGGCCTTGCTCTACAACCTGTTCCTTGACCGCTTCGTGACCGGCTTCACCGTGGGCGCAATCAAATAGCCGCGCCCGCTGGCAAGGCGTGGCAGCCGGCTCACTCGGCCTTCGCGCCCGACTCCTTCACCACCTTCGCCCACTTGGCGATTTCCGCGCGCTGGTAGCTGGCAAGCTTCTCGGGCGTACCAAGGACCGGTTCAAGCCCCAGCGTCCTGAGCTTTGCCTGCACGTCCGGCAGCGAGTAGATGCGGTTGAATTCGGCGTTGAGCCTTGCCACCACGTCCTTCGGCGTATTGGCCGGCGCGAAGATCGCGAACCAGGAATCCGCCTCGAAGCCGGGCAGGCCCTGCTCGGCCAGCGTGGGAATGTCCGGTGCCGACGGCGAGCGCTTCGCGCTGGTGACGCCGAGCGCGCGCAGCTTGCCCTCCTTCACCACCGGCAGCGCCGACGGCAGGTTGTCGAACATCATCGTGATATGGCCGCCGAGCAGGTCCGGAATCGCCATGGCCCGACCCTTGTACGGGACATGGACGATCTTCACGCCGGCCATGGAATTGAACAGCTCCCCCGCGACGTGCAGAGAGGTCCCGACGCCCGGAGTGCCGAAGGTCAGGCCACCGGGCTTCGCCTTGGCCAGCGCGATCAGCTCGGCTATGTTCTTCGCCGGCACGTCCGGATGCACGACCAGCACATTGGGTGTCGTCGCGACCAGGACCACGGGCGTGAAATCCTTGACCATGTCGTACGGCATCTTGCTGTAGAGCGCACCGTTGATCGAGTGCGTGCCCACCGTGCCCATCGCCAGCGTGTAGCCATCGGCCGGCGCATGGGCCACGGCCTCGGCGCCGATATTGCCACCGGCGCCGGGCTTGTTGTCGACCACGACCGGCTGCCCCCATGCGGGCGAAATCTTCTCGGAGACAATGCGCGCCAGCGTGTCCGGCGCGCCACCGCTGGGAAAGCCGACCACCATCCGGATCGGCTTGCTCGGATAGGCCTGCGCCTGCGCGGCGGGCGCACTGAACACAACGGCCGCGGCGAGCGCCGCCGCGGCAAGGGAACTGACTCGCATCGATGGTCTCCTGGCTGGCCGGCACCTGCGTGGGCGCCGGCTGTTCTGGTCGGAAAATCCGGGACTACACCGCGATACCGCCAAACTCCTGCATGACCTTCTCGTGCAGGCGCCGCATGCCACGCAGCCACCGATCATAGTCCTGCCCCTTGCGGCGATAGTATTCCAATACCTCCGGATGCGGCAGGATCAGAAATCGTTCGTCGACCATGCCTTCGATCGTGGCGCCGGCCACGTGCTCGGGCGTGACCGATCCTTCCTGCAGGAAGCCCTTGCGCTCGCCGTTCTCGCCGAACAGCATATTGGTCTGCACGCCCTGCGGGCAGATGCAGCTCACCTTGATGCCGCGGTCGCCATAGGTGATCGACAGCCATTCCGCGAAGCCAATGGCCGCATGTTTGGTCACCGCATACGGCGCCGAACCGATCTGCGACAGCAGGCCCGCTGCCGACACGGTATTGACGAAATAGCCATCGCCACGCTCCAGCATCTGCGGCAGCACGGCCTTGGCCGCATGGATGTGCGCCATGACGTTGATGTCCCAGATGCGCTGCCACTCCTCGGCGCTGGCGTCGAGCCCCTTGCGCAGGATGATCCCGGCGTTGGAACAGAACACATCGACCTGGCCGAAGCGGCGCGTCGCCTCGTCCGTCAGCGCCTGCACCGCGGCGGCATCGGCGACATCCACCGCCTGCCCGAACACCTTGCAGTCCGGCGCGGCCGCCTGCACTTCTGCCGCCACCGTGGCAGCCCCGGCTGCGTTGAGGTCGGCGATGGCCACGCCGCGCGCGCCGGCCCGGGCAAATGCCAGGGCCAGCGCCCGGCCAATGCCCGTGGCGGCGCCGGTCACGACGACGGTCTTGTCTTTGACTTGCATGCTTTTGTCTCCTCGTCTGAGTCTGCTTTCAGTTGGCTTCGCGCGCGCCGGACGCTGCCGGCGCCGTACGTGTCGATCCTTGCCGCCCGGCACCGGCCTGCCACAGCCGCGCCTGCAGCGCCTGGGCCAGTTCGCGGATACGCGGGCCCAGGTTGCTTTCCAGGATTTCCGGCGAGAGCCGCGTCGCGGCGCCGCCGATGTTCAGCGCCAGCACCTCGCCGCTGCCTTCGAGCCGCAGCGGCGCCGCGGCCCCGCTGACGGTGCGGTCCCACTCGGCGTGGGCCACGCAGAAGCCGCACCGCGCATGGTCGCGCAGCGAGCGCTCGATCTTGCTGCGCACCGGCGCCCAGCGCGCGCCGTAGTGACGCTCCAGCTCGGCGAGCGCGGCTTCGCGGTGCGCGCTGTCCAGCCCGGCCAGCCACGCGCGCCCCATGGCCGAGGTGGCCATCGGCAGCCGCGCGCCGGGCGCAAGCCGGATCACCAGCGCGCCGCGCGGCTGGCACGATTCCAGGTAGACCATCGCATGGCGGTCAGGCATGGCCAGCGCAACGGTGCAGTCGGTCGTGAACGCGAGCGACTGCATCAGCGGCTGCGCGATCTCGCGGATGCCCGCGCCCGAGATGTAGCGATGCCCCAGCACCATTGCACCCTGCCCCAACCGGTACTTCTCCATCGACTCGATATAGGTGAGGTAGCCCAGCGAGGCCAGCGTGTAGGTGAGGCGCGACACGGTGGGCCGCGGAATGCCGGTGCGGCGTGACAGCTCGGCATTGCCCAGGTAGTCGTCATGCGGCCCGAACGCACGCAGCAGTTCCATGCCGCGCGCGAGCGCGGTGACAAAGTTGCGGTCTTCGGCCGGCTCCGCCGCGCCGCAGGGCATGGCGGGCATGACGTGGGCGGCGTCGGGCGGCGGTGCCGGGATGGAGGTCGAGCGCTTCATGCAGGGCTGAGTATTGTCCTGCCTGACTAGATACCAGTTCCGGCGGCCCCCGCCCCTGGCTATGTAGGGAAAACATGTGCGCCAGAAACGCCATCTATATATAGCCGAATCAATGGGTTAGCCCAATTCTCACCCCATCGCGCGGGATCATGCTGTCAATTCGAGCAGCAGCGAATGGCAACGGCCGCCCCTTTGGATTCGCATGCTTATCATCTATGATGTGATTCACGTCATCATCGTATTGCCATCTTGAGGCTCCCATGGAGCAAAAGACCGCTCGGCTTACGCTGCTCATCGATCCCGACAAGAAGGCTGCCTTCGAGCACCTTTGCGCACAGCAGGATCTGACCGCCTCGCAGGTGATCCGGCGCCTCATCCGCGACTACCTGGTCCAGCATGGCGTCCAATATGTCCCTAGCGGCGTGGACACGGCCAAAGCGGAAGCCAATGGCAACGAGAGGCCACCGATGGAGCTGCCGTCGCGGCGCGGTGCGGCGCCCCCCGCCAAGCGCCGGGCAGCCCGTCGCGGAGCCTGAGCCATGAGCAGCGTGCCCCCTCTCGCGCAATGGCTCCATCTCGACTGGATCCTGATCGTGGTTGGCGCCTGGCTGCTTGTCGGCGTGGCAGGAATCCTGGTGCTGCATCGGTTTGCCCTGGTATCCCGCGTGCTATTCCCCATCGGGGGAGCATTGGGACTGGCCCTGTCCGGTCTTGCGCTGCACGCTGTGTTCGGCACGCCTGAAGCTGCCGTGCTGCCGATCGGCCTGCCCGCGCTGCCGTTCCACGTCCGGCTCGACAGCCTGTCGGCCTACTTCCTGATGGTCATGGGGGGCGCAGCGGCTGGCATTTCGACGTTTGCGGCAGGCTACTTCCGCAAGGGGGAAGGCACGCCGCCGGGCCTGCTTTGCCTTGAATACCATCTGTTTCTCGCCAGTATGGCCGGGGTGATCCTGGCAGACGACGCGTACTCGTTCATGGTGATGTGGGAAACCATGGCGTTGTCTTCATTCTTCCTGGTAACCGCCAACCACCGCATCGCCGAAGTGCGCGCCGCAGGCTATCTCTACATCACGATGGCCCGCATCGGGGCGATCGCGATCCTGCTGTGCTTTGGCGTGCTGCAGGCCAACACCGGCGACTACACGTTTGCCAATATGCGCGCCCAGGCGCTGACGCCGTTCTGGGCCTCCGCCGGCTTCCTGCTCGCCCTGTTCGGGTTCGGCGCCAAGGCTGGCATCCTACCGCTGCACGTCTGGCTGCCGGAGGCGCATCCGGCTGCGCCCTCGCCGGTATCGGCAATGATGAGTGGCGTCATGCTCAACACGGCAATCTACGGCTTGTTGCGCGTGTGCTTCGACTTGCTGCAGATGCGTCTGTGGTGGTGGGGCGGATTGCTGCTCGCGGTTGGGCTGGCCACCGCGCTGTTCGGCGTGGTCTTCGCCGCGGTGCAGACCGACATGAAGCGGCTGCTGGCCTATTCGTCAGTCGAGAACATGGGCCTGCTCTTCGTTGCCATGGGCCTGACGCTGCTGTTTTCGGCCTACGGCATGAGGCCAATGGCCGCCCTGGCGCTGACGGCTGCGCTCTATCATGTCGCCAGCCATGCCTTCTTCAAGAGCCTGCTCTTTCTGGGAACCGGCAGCGTGCTGCACGCCACCGAGGAGAGAAGCCTCGGCAAGCTGGGTGGATTGATTCGCTATATGCCCTGGGTGGGCTGGCTGACGCTGCTGGGCGTGCTGGCCAGCGCGGGGCTGCCGCCGCTCGGCGGCTTCGTCTCGGAGTGGCTGCTGCTGCAAAGCTTCCTGTTCACGCCGGGTCTTCCCGAACCGATACTGACCATGCTGATCCCGGTGGTTGCCGCGCTGATCGCGCTGGTGGCGGCGCTGGCCGGCTACACCATGGTCAAGTTCTTCGGCGTGATCTTCCTCGGCCAGCCCCGCGAGCCCAAGCTGGTCCACGCGCACGACACCGGCCGCTGGGAGCGGGCGGGCATGCTGTGGCTGGCGCTGGGCTGTATCGCGCTTGGCCTGCTGCCGACGCAATTCGTCCAGCTGATCGATCCGGTGACGCAGCAGCTGGTGGCAAGCGGACTGGGCGCCCGGACCGCGGCCAGTGACTGGTTGCTGGCACCCAATGGGCAGGCCCAGGCCAGCTACGGGCCGGTCATTTTCCTGCTCGGCATTCTGGCCAGTTTTGCGCTCGCCTTTCTGCTGGTGCGCCGCTTCTACCACGGCCGGCTTCGCCGCAGCCCGCCGTGGGCTTGCGGCTTCCCATGGGGCACCGCGCGCATGCAGGACACGGCCGAGGGTTTCGGTCAGCCGATCCGCCAGATCTTTGAACCGTTTTTCCTGATGCGCCGTGACTTGCCGACGCCATTCGATGAACAGCCGCGCTACCGGGTCACGGTGGCGGACCATTTCTGGCGCTGGCTGTACGTCCCGGTGATCGATCTGGCGTCGTATCTGGCCCGGCTGATTGGCCTGATGCAGCAGGGACGCATCTCGGCGTACCTGCTGTACAGCTTCCTGACCCTGGCCGCCACGCTGCTGGCCGTGATGTGATGAGGGCTACATGAGCCTGACGGGGATTCTGTCACAGCTGATCGAGATCGTGATCTCGATTACGCTTGCGCCCCTGCTGACCGGCTGGGTCAATCAGTGGCGGGCCTGGCTGCAGAACAAGTCGGCGCCCAGCATCTGGCAGCCGTACCGAATGCTGCACAAGCTGTTTAACAAGGAATCGGTGATTGCAGATAACGCGTCGCCATTGTTTCGCGCCACGCCTTATGTGGTGTTCGGCTGCATGGCGCTGGCCTGCTCGATCGTCCCTACAGTGTCCACGGACCTGCCGCTGGCTCCGGCCGCGGACGCGATCGCCCTGGTCGGCCTGTTCGCGCTGGCGCGGGTCTTCATCTCGCTGGCGGCAATGGACGTCGGCACCGCTTTCGGAACCCTCGGTGCGCGGCGCGAAATGCTGGTCGGCTTCCTGGCGGAACCGGCGCTGCTGATGGTGCTGTTCTCCGCCTCGCTGGTCTCCAAGTCAACCTCGCTCACCACCATTGTCGAGACGATTGCGCACCGGGACCTGGCCATCTATCCGGGACTGGCGTTTGCCGGCGTGGCGTTCACCATGGTATCGCTGGCCGAGAACGCCCGCGTGCCGGTCGACAACCCCGCCACCCACCTCGAGCTCACGATGATCCACGAGGCGCTGATCCTGGAATACTCGGGCCGGCACCTGGCGCTTCTGGAGTGGGCGGCAAGCCTGAAGCTGTTTGCCTATTCCTGCATCGGCCTGGCGCTGTTCTTTCCGTGGGGAGTCGCGGAAGCGCAGGCTCCCCTGGCCATGCTGCTGGCGCTGCCCGCGCTGCTGTTCAAGCTCATCGTGGGTGGAATCCTGCTGGCGGCGCTGGAAACGGTGAGCGCCAAGATGCGCATCTTCCGCGTGCCGGAATTTCTGGCCACCGCTTTTCTGCTGGCGGTGATCGGCATGCTGGTCCACCTGCTGCTGGCTCACTGAGCACCCGGCAATGACTGCGCTCCTCACCCAGTTCGTCAACCTCCTTGGTGCGGTGCTCCTGATCCTCGCCTTCGCCATGATCTCGCAGCGACGAATCCTGTCGCTGATCAACCTGTTCACGCTACAGGGCGCGACGCTGGCAGTGGCCACCGCCGTCGTCGGCTACGTGACGGGCCAGCCGCACCTTTACCTGTCGGCCGGCCTGACCGCCATGCTCAAGGTGCTGCTCATCCCCTACCTGCTGCACCGCGTTATCGATCGTCTCCAGATCCGCCGCGATGTCGAGACGCTGATCAACATTCCCACCACGATGCTGATCGGCATCCTGGTGGTGATCTTCGCCTTCAATCTCACCATGCCAATCGCGCGGCTGTCGCTGAAGCTCGCCAGCGGCACGCTGGGCATTGCGCTGGCCTGCGTGCTGTTGTCCTTCCTGATGATGATCACGCGCTCCAAGGCGGTGCCGCAGGTCATCGGCTTCCTGGCAATGGAGAATGGCCTCTTCTTCGCGGCCACCGCCGCGACCTACGGCATGCCGATGGTGGTCGAGCTGGGCATCGCGCTGGATGTGCTGATCGGCGTGCTGATCCTAGGTGTGTTCATGTTCCAGATCCGTGAGCAGTTCGACAGCCTGGATATCCGCCATCTTGAAAAACTGAAGGAGGATTGAGTTGATTGCGCTTGCCCTGTTGCTCGCATGTCCGCTCGCCGGCGGGCTGGTACTGGCTCTGGTGGGGCATCGCGAGCGCGCACGCGACATCAATGTCGCCTTCAGCCTGGGGACGTTCCTCGCCTCCTGTGTCCTGACGGCGCAAATCGTCGCCGACGGCCCGATGCTGGTCTGGAGCCGGGAGTTCTACATTGACCCGCTGAACGTATTCCTCGTAGCGCTGACCGCATTCGTGGGCCTGACCACCTCGATCTTTTCGCGGCCGTACATGCGGGTGGAGCACGACCACGGCAAGATGACGCCGCCGCGGCTGCGCCTGTACCACAGCATGTACCAGCTCTTCACCTTCACCATGCTGCTGGCGCTGACGACCAACAATATGGGCATCATCTGGGTCGCGATGGAAGCTGCCACGCTGACGACGGTGCTGCTGGTAAGCGTCTACCGCACTGCGGCCAGCCTGGAGGCGGCATGGAAGTACTTCATCCTGTGCGGGGTGGGCATTGCCCAGGCGCTGTTCGGCACGGTGCTGCTCTACATGGCCGCCGAGAAAGTCATCGGCGCGGAGGGTGGCGCGTTGCTGTGGACCAATCTGGACGCGGTCAAGCACCAGCTCGATCCCAACATCATCACGCTGGCGTTCGCCTTCCTGTTTATCGGCTATGGCACCAAGGTCGGGCTGGTCCCGCTGCACAACTGGCTGCCGGACGCGCACGCGGAAGGCCCTACCCCCGTGTCGGCCGTGCTCTCCGGCCTGCTGCTCAATGTGGCGCTCTATGCCGTGCTGCGCTGCAAGGTGCTGACCGATGCGGCACTGGGCAACCATCTCACCGGCCGCCTGATGATGGGATTCGGCCTGGTATCGGTGGTGGCAGCCGTCTTCTTCCTGATCCGGCAGCGCGACATCAAGCGCATGTTTGCGTATTCATCCATCGAGCACATGGGGATGATGACCTTCGCCTTCGGCATGGGCGGACCGATCGCCAGCTATGCCGGCCTGCTGCACATGACGGTGCATTCGCTGGTCAAGTCTGCGATCTTCTTCGCCGTCGGCCACGCCGCGCAGAAAGCGGGCACGCAAGTCATGGACGACATCCGCGGACTGATCCGCGTCAGCCCCACGGTGGGTTGGGGCCTGATGCTGGGGGCGCTCGCCATCCTGGGCATGCCGCCGTTTGGCGTCTTCGCCAGCGAGTTCCTGATCGTCACCACCGCCATGCGCGAGCAGCCGTGGGCTACGCCCTTCCTGCTGATCGCACTCGGGTTGGCGTTCGCGGCGGTGTTCAGCCGGGTGCAGCCAATGGTCTTCGGCGACACCACGCTCAAGCCGCTGGCGCATCCGCCAGCCCTGGTCCCGGTGTTCACACACCTCGCCCTGGGGCTGATGCTGGGTCTCTATGTCCCGCCGTATCTCAACACCTGGTACCGGCAGGCCGCCGCAATGCTGGGGAGCTGAGCCGATGACACCAGCAGATCTCAGCCTCGATCTGGAGCAGTTGCCCGCGCCGCTGCCGCTCTGGCATGGCCTGGTCGGGCAGGATGACTGGTCCGCAACGGCCCGCGCGGTGGCTGACGCTGGCGGGCGCCTGGTCGCGCTATGGGGCGTCGACCGGCTTGCCATCGGCGGTACCTTGGCGGCATGTGCAGCGTACGCCGTGCCGCGAGGACTGATATGGCTCGAATTACGCCTTGATGGTGCCGCGCCCGTAGTGCCGGATCTCAGCGGCGTATTCCCAAGCGCGGACCGGATGCAGCGTGCCATGACCGACCTGGTGGGTATCGCCGTGCAGGGCAGCCGTGATGTCCGGCCCTGGC
Organism: Cupriavidus sp. WKF15; assembly: GCF_029278605.1. Classification (NCBI taxonomy): domain Bacteria; kingdom Pseudomonadati; phylum Pseudomonadota; class Betaproteobacteria; order Burkholderiales; family Burkholderiaceae; genus Cupriavidus; species Cupriavidus sp. WKF15. The sequence continues at coordinate 1,492,665 of NZ_CP119573.1, read as the reverse complement.
TGGACCACGGCCTGTGGCCGCCTGGGCCGCGGCCGCTGCAAAGCGGCGCGCAGGCGGGTGTGGCCACGGCCGGCAAACTGCCTGCCGACTATCCTTTCGTGCGTGTGGAGGGAGATGGGGTGCACGAGATTGCGGTCGGCCCGGTACATGCCGGCATCATCGAACCCGGTCACTTCCGCTTTTCCGTGGTCGGCGAGAAGGTGCTGCGGCTGGAAGAACACCTGGGCTACACGCACAAGGGCATCGAGCGGCGTTTCACCGAACTGGCACCGCTCGAGGGCTGCCGGCTGGCCGGAAGGGTCTCGGGCGATTCCACCGTGGCTTATGCCTGGGCCTACTGCATGGCGCTGGAGTCCGCCTGGGACTGCGCGCCCGCGCCGCGGGCAAGCTGGCTGCGCGCCCTGATGCTAGAGCGCGAGCGGGTGGCCAATCACCTGGGCGACCTGGGGGCGCTGGGCAACGACGCGGGGCTGGCCTTCGGCCTGGCGCAATTCTCGCGCCTGCGCGAAGACTGGCAGCGGCTGTCCGCAGAGGCTTTCGGCCATCGGCTGATGATGGATGCCGTGGTACCAGGCGGCGTTGCGCAGGACTTGACGCCCGCCATGCTTGAGCGCCTGCGGCAGCAGTGCGACCGTATCGAGCAGGAAGTCCGTACCCTGCGCGCGGTGTACGACGAGCATGCCGGACTGCAGGACCGTTTTCTTGGGGCGGGCCGCGTGTCGCCGCAGCTTGCTGCCGAGCTTGGGCTTACCGGCCTGGCAGGGCGTGCCAGCGGCCGCGCGGCGGACCTGCGCTGCGACTACGCCTGGCTGCCCTACGACGCGTTGGCAGTGAAAATGGCCACCCACAGTGCCGGCGATGTCGCCGCCCGCGTGGCGGTGCGATTCGACGAAGTGTTGGAGTCGCTGCGCCTGATCCGGGCCATCTGTACAGACATGCCGGAGGGCGCCGCGCGAATCGTGCCGCAGGCGCCCGGCACCGCCACGATCGGGGCGGGATGGGTGGAGGGCTGGCGTGGGGAGGTCTTCGTCTCGCTCGAACTTGCCGATGACGGCCGTATCCTGCGCTGCCATTGCCACGACCCGTCGTGGCAGAACTGGCCGGTGCTCGAGCACGCCATCATCGGCAATATCGTGCCGGACTTCCCGCTCATCAACAAATCATTCAACCTCAGCTATTCGGGGCACGACCTCTGATGTGGCAAATCCTCAAGCAGATCGTCCGCACCGGCATCGTCACCGAGCCTGCGCCGCCTTGCGCGGAGGGTGAGGCTGCCTCTGTTCAACACATCCACCAGGAACTGCTCGACATTCTCGGCCGGGCATTGACGATCCGCCAGGTCGACGCCGGCTCGTGCAATGGCTGCGAGCTGGAGATCCATGCACTCGGCAACCCCTACTACAACATCGAAGGCCTGGGCATCAAGTTCGTCGCCAGCCCGCGCCATGCCGACATGCTGCTGGTGACCGGACCCGTCTCGCGTCATATGGAAGAGGCCCTGCGGCGCACCTACGCGGCGACGCCCGAACCAAGACTGGTGGTGGCGACAGGCGATTGCGCCTGTACCGGCGGGATCTACGGGGAAAGCTATGCGAGCTGCGGCCGCGTCGCCAACGTCATCCCGGTCGACTTAGCCGTGCCAGGCTGTCCACCGCCCCCCATCGAGATCCTGCGCGGAATTCTGAACGCCGTGCGACGGCGGCAGACCGGTTCCGCACGGCGCTAGCGCGATTGCCCGTTCTACTACGTATCAGTGTCAGCCGCCTTCCTTCGCCATCCTGGGCGTGCCGACCCTCGGCCTGGTGGCGTAGTCCACCTCGTGCTCCTGCAAATAGTCGCGAATCAGCTGGCGAACAACTTGAGACGGTGTCTGGTCCTGGGCGGCACACAGCGTCTCAAGGGCCTGTTTCTTCACCGGATCGATTAGTACGGTCAGGCGGGCAGTCTTGGATTCCATACGTGCTGGAGTGTCATTGTGTGATAACTGCATTATCATTACATACAACTACGACGCCCGCCACGCTCACCCGATGCCATACCGCCATGCCTCTGAGAGTCCAATCATTAGACGCGTGCCGAGTAATACACAGGCGAAGCCAGCACGTAGGCGTCCTGGAGTTCACTATTCTTCAATGAGGACACAGTGGTAGAGGTGACGTTAGAGGCAACTGCCAGGGACGGATTTCAAGGACGCAATTCGGCGCGACTGGCTTTCACGGCCAATCAGTTCGAGTGCGAGATCCGACTCACCAACGGCCCCTGGATCGCGAACGCCAAGAACGTGCTTGAGGTCATGCGCCTGTCCGCCCGCGTGGGAACACACCTGTGCATCCAGGCGGACGGCGTGGACGAGGCCGCCGCGATCGTCACCATCGCCGCCTTGCTCAGGGGGGAAGCGCTCCCCAGACCGCGCTAATGGAAACCGACAGATGCTCGCCGACCGCTCCTCGTTTGAGGCTTATCTGAAATTTCTTGCCGAGGCGACCAACGACGGCACGCCGCAGGTGCTGGAAACCCAGCACGCCCTGTCGCTGCATTTCGACGCGCTGGCTACCCAAAGCTTCATGTCGCGCAAGGACCCCGACAAGCTCGTGCTGGGATATACCCGGACGATGATGGGATTCCTGCTGTTGCACCCGACTCCAGCCAGAATCTCGATGATCGGCCTGGGTGGCGGTTCTCTTGCCAAATATTGCTACCGGCATCTGCCCAACACCACGATTGTGGCGATCGAAATCAACCCGGCGGTCATTGCCCTGCGCGAGCAGTTCCAGATCCCGCCGGACGACGAACGACTCGAGGTGGTCTGCGCGGATGGCGCCGAATATGTCGCGAACCAGAATGCGCGGCCGGACGTGATCCTGGTGGACGGGTTCCTGGCCGACGGCATGCCAGTGCAGTTGGGCACGGCTGACTTCTATGCGGCCTGTCATGCACGCTTGAGCGATACGGGCGTGCTGGTCGCCAATTTCCTCGAAAGCGATCCCGATATCCCGCTCTATCTGGAGGAAGTCAGCACCGCGTTCGGCAATTCGATGTCAATTTCCCTTTCGGAGGACAGCGCCAACTACACGCTGTTTGCCTGGAAGGGCGCGCACAGGCTGCCCTCCCTGGACACGCTGATGGCGCGGGCGCGCATCCTGGAAACGGCGCATTCACTGAAACTCACTACGGCTGCCCGCCGCCTGAAGCGCGGCGAGCAGCTTGCGTCGGATCGCGCCGCCTGGCATAAGCTGGCAAGGCCGCAGATTCTGTCCTGACCTCCCCCTCTCGCGCACAGCCCCCTGATCAACGCGACCATGCCAATCCTGTACTTGCGCAGGCTCACCGGGAAGGAGCGCAATCCCGGAATCAATCGGCAACTGGCCTGCTACCTGGCCTTTGTCGCCGGGGCGACCAACGCGGGCGGGTTCCTGGCTGTGCAGCAGTACACCTCGCACATGTCGGGCATCGTGTCCGCCATGGCCGACAACCTGGCGCTTGGCAGTTTCTGGCTGATGCTGGATGGCCTGGGGGCCCTGCTGTCGTTCCTGGCGGGCGCGGCCTGCTCGGCGGTGCTGATCAACTGGGCCCGGCGCGAGAGGCTGCATAGCGAATATGCATTGCCGCTCATGCTGGAGGCCGCGCTGCTGGTGTGTTTTGGCCTGCTCGGCGGCAATCTCGAGCACCACGAATGGTTGTTTGTACCAGCAACGGTCATGGTGCTCTGTTTCATCATGGGCTTGCAAAATGCCATGGTCACCAAGCTGTCGAACGCCGAGATCCGCACCACGCACGTGACCGGCATGGTCACCGACATCGGCATCGAGCTCGGCAAGCTGTTCTATTGCAACCTGTCCAGAGCCGATCCTGGCAAGCCACTGGTGCTCGCCAATCGGCACAAGCTGCGGGTACTCATCACACTGGTCGCATTGTTCTTTGCCGGTGGCGTGATTGGCGCGCTGGGGTTCAAGCACGTCGGGTTCAGCGCCACGCTTGCGCTGGCAGCCCTGCTGGTCGCGCTCGCTGCCGTCCCGGTCCTGGACGATGTGCGTCTGCACTTGTGGCGCCGTGATCTTCTGCCTCATCTGCTCGCACGGTCCCGGCGCTGGGCGCATGCAGTCAGGCAGGATGTGCATGCGGTATGGCTGGCCGCCCAGGATCCCCGCACACCATGGTATGCGAAGGCGATTGCCTTGCCGGTCTCCGCCTATGCCTTGTCACCCATTGACCTGATTCCTGATTACATTCCGGTGCTTGGCCATCTGGACGACATGGTGTTGGTGCCTCTCGCCTTGCTGCTGGCAATACGATGGATTCCGGTTGACGTGATGCGCCAGCATCGTGCAGCCGCGGCAGAGGCCGCAAATCGCCCCGTCAGCTACGCTGCGGCGATGTTGATCGTAGCGCTCTGGATTATTGCCGCAATGTCGGCGTCGATCTGGCTCGTGCGGCATCTGCCCGGCCGTTGATGTACCTGCAAGAGATCGGCCCCCGCTTCTGATGACCGGCTGCCTGAACCTGCGCCAATGAATAGTCAAAAAATCAGATTTCTTCGCTCGCGAATTCCCACATTCGAGTGCACCCCTGGATGTCATGACTGTTGTGGTCCCGTGACAACGTCGTCGGAAGAGATGTCAAGGCTTCCCGTCAAGAGTGAGGCCGAGCACGAGGCTGCGCTAGCAAACCTGAGCTGCCCTCATCTTGATGCCAGGGGTTGCAGCGTGTATGCGGAGCGTCCGCTGATTTGTCGCTTGTTTGGCACCACCCCAAGGCTTGCCTGTCCGAACGGAAACAGGCCGGACAAAATGATCGACCCGGACATCGAACAAGAGATTCAGCGCTTCTTTGCAGAGACACGTCACGTGCTGGTCTGAAGCAGGAGCCAGCGGTCCGCCATGGACGATGCGTGCCCTGCCCCGTGACCTGACCAATGCGGCCCCTGCATCCCGCACCCCAGTCAGGGATTTCCTCTATGTCAAATGCTGCCCGCAGGCCCCGCAGCAGCCCGCTATTTCGCCCTGCGGAATACTAGGCCGGTTTCCTTGACTGGCCCTTTGGCCCTATGCAAAAGTCGTTGAAAACGAACGACCGTGCGGGAATTATCGCTTCCACGCAACGGCGTCGCCGGCCACGACCGGCACCGCGGCGCAACAGCGCAGACCGCATCGCATAGGAGACAAACCATGCAGCATCAGCAGTACGCACCTGTCCGCGAGCACGGCACTCGATCGGCGCACCGCGCCAATCCGGACCCGGCATCGCTTGCGGCGGCCCGAGCCCTCGACTGATCCCCACTTCCGCATGCGCGTCGGCCCAAGGCTGCCGCCATGAATCCGCGCGCCCGCTTGCGGCCGGCGCGTGCCCTGTTTCGTGAACCGCACGAGGTGAGCCTGTGGCATTGTTCCTTCAACAGATCCTGAACGGCCTGACGCTGGGCGGCGTGTACAGCCTGGTGGCGCTTGGCCTGACGCTGGTCTACGGCATCCTGCACGTGCCGAACTTTGCGCACGGCGCGTTCTACATGGCCGGCGCCTACGTCTCGTACTACCTGATGACGTCGCTCGGCATGAACTACTGGCTGGCGATGCTCGGCGCGGCGGTGGTGGTCGCGATGCTGTCGATGCTGGCCGACCGGCTGGTGTTCCATCCGCTGCGCAACGCGCCCGAGCTGCACGACATGATCGCGGCCATCGGCATCCTGCTGTTCCTGGAAGCCGGCGCGCAGGCACTGTGGGGCGCGGATTTCCACCGCATGCCGACGCCTTACGGGCAGGTCGTGGACCTGTTCGGCCTGACCGCGCCGCTGCAGCGCCTGCTGATCATTGCCGCCGCGTTCGCGCTGATGGTGCTGCTGCACCTGTTCCTCACGCGCACCATGACCGGCGCTACCATCATGGCCATGGCGCAGAACCGCGAAGGCGCCGCGCTGGTCGGCATCGACGCGACGCGCGTGACGCTGCTGGTGTTCGCCATCTCCGGCGCGCTCGCCGCCATCGCCGCCACGCTCTACGCGCCGATCAACCTGGTCTACCCGAGCATGGGCAACCTGGTCATCACCAAGGCCTTCGTCATCATCATCCTGGGCGGCATGGGCAGCATTCCCGGGGCCATTGCCGGCGGGCTGATCATCGGCATGGCCGAAAGCTTCGGCGGCTTCTATGTATCGACCGACTACAAGGACATCATCGCCTTCGTGCTGCTGGTGGTGATCCTGTCGATCCGGCCGCAAGGCCTGTTCGCCGGCAAGGCGGCCTGAGGAATACGACCATGAAAGCACTGCAAGGAAAGACCGGCTGGACCCTGCTGCTGGCGCTGGCGATTGCGTTCCCCCTGATCGCGCCCAACAGCTACTACCTGACCGTGATGACGCTGGCCTTCATCTACGCCATCGCCACACTCGGGCTGAACCTGATCACCGGCTACACCGGCCAGCTCAATCTCGCGCATGGCGGCTTCATGGCCATCGGCGCCTACACGCTGGGCATCCTGACGGTCGACCACCAGATGCCGTTCTGGCTGGCTTTCGCGCTGTCGGGCGTGGTCAGCATGGCGGTCGGCTATGTGGTGGGCCTGGTATCGCTGCGACTGAAGGGACACTACTTCTCTATCTTCACGATGTGCATCGGCTACATCATCTATCTGCTGATCGAGAAGTGGGAAAGCCTGACGCACGGCACGGTGGGCCTGATCGGCATCCCGGTGCCGGCGGCGATCGGCCCCGTCACGTTCGACAGCGTGCCGGCGCAGTACTACCTGGTGCTGGCCTTCCTGGTGACCGGCACCTTCCTGATGCACCGCATCGTCACCTCGCTGCTGGGCCGCAGCTTCATGGCCGTGCGCAACAGCGACGCGCTGGCCGAGGCGCTCGGCATCAACCTGATGCGCACCAAGGTGCTGTCGTTCGTGCTGTCGGTCGGCTACGCCGGCTTCGCGGGCGCGCTCTACGCGGGCCAGGTGCGCTTCCTCGGCCCCGATATCGCGCGCACCGACCTGACCTTCGACATGGTGATGGCAATGCTGGTCGGCGGCACCGGCACGCTGTTCGGGCCGCTGCTGGGCGCGGTGCTGGTGCCGTGGGTCACGCAGACGCTGCAGTTCCTGCAGGACTACCGCATGCTGGTGTTCGGCCCGGTGCTGATCCTGCTGATCATCTTCTTCCCGGACGGCATCGTCGGCTCCTGGCTGAAGAAGCAGGCGCGCAAGGCCGCGGCCGCGCGCCGCGGCAACCGCCAGCCTGCCTCCCCCGCTGCCTCCCCCGTAGCCACCCCCGCTGGAGCCGACCGTGCTTGAGATCCGCAACCTGACCAAGAAATTCGGCGGCCTGACCGCGGTCAACGATGTGTCCGTGACCTTCGAGCAGGGACATATCAACGCCATCATCGGCCCCAACGGGGCCGGCAAGACCACCTTCTTCAACCTGATCGCCGGCACGCATGCGCCGAGTTCGGGCCAGGTCCTGTTCAAGGGGCAGGACGTGGCCGGCCTGCGCGCCGACCAGATCGCGCGGCTCGGCGTGGCGCGCACGTTCCAGGCGACCGCGCTGTTCGACCGCGCCACAGTGCTGGACAACCTGATCGTCGGCCACCGCCTGCGCACGCGCTCAGGCCTTGGCGACGTCCTGTTCAACACGCGCCGCCTGCGCGAGGAGGAGCGGCTGTGCCGAGAGAAGGCGGAAGCGGCGCTCGACTTCGTAGGCCTCACGCACCTGGCCCACGAGATCGCCGCCGACATCACGCAGGAAGCGCGCAAGCGCGTGGCCTTTGCACTGGCGCTGGCCACCGACCCCGAACTGCTGCTGCTCGACGAACCGGCCGGCGGCGTCAACCCGGAGGAAACCGTGGGCCTGGCCGAACTGATCCGCAAGATGGTCCGCCACGGCAAGACGGTCTGCCTGATCGAACACAAGATGGACATGATCATGCGCCTGGCCGACAAGATCATGGTGCTGAACTACGGCGAGAAGATTGCCGAGGGCACGCCCGCGCAGATCCAGCAGGATCCGCATGTCATCGAAGCCTACCTGGGAGCCGACCATGTTGCAGCTTGAACGCGTCTCGCTGTCGTATGGCAGCTTCCGTGCCCTGGACAACATCACCCTGCATGCAGGCGCCGGCGAGCTGGTGGTGCTGCTCGGCGCCAACGGTGCCGGCAAGAGCTCGATCTTCCTGGCGCTGAGCGCGATCCACCGCATCAGCAGCGGCAGCATGCGCTTCGACGGCCGCGAGCTGTCGGGCATGAAGCCGTCGCAGATCGTGCAGGCGGGGCTCGTGCATTGCCCGGAAGGCCGCAAGCTGTTCCCGGCCATGAGCGTGGAGAAGAACCTGACGCTCGGCGCCTACGTGCATCGCCGCGATGCCGCCGGCATGCGCAAGACGCTCGAAGAGGTGTACGAGATGTTCCCGATCCTGCGCCAGAAGCAGGACGACCCCGCGGGTTCGCTGTCCGGCGGTCAGCAGCAGATGGTCGCGCTCGGCCGCGCGCTGATGAGCCGTCCGCGAGCGCTGCTGCTCGACGAGCCTTCGCTGGGCCTGGCACCGCTGGTGGTCAAGCAGATGTTCGAAATCATCCAGCGCATCAACCGCGCCGGCACCACGGTGCTGCTGGCGGAACAGAATGCCTATGCGGCGCTGGGCATCGCGCATCGGGCCTATGTGATCGAAAGCGGGCGCATCGTGATGGAGGGGGACCGCGATTCGCTGTTGAAGGACGAGGGCATTCGCAAGGCATATATCGGCGGCTAGGAAGCCGCGCTTCTATCAAGCTGGACCAGCGCAGTAAGCATCCATAAAGGAGACAGACATGCAGAGCAACACCTTCCGCCGACTCTTCCCGCTCGCGGCCACCGCCGTCGCCGCCATGCTGGCCTCGGGCGCGGCACTGGCCCAGGAGGTCGTCAAGATCGGCTACACCGGCCCGCTGTCGGGCGGCGCCGCGCTGTATGGCAAGAACGTGTTGTCGGGCGTGCAGATGGCCGTGGACGAGATCAACGCCGCCGGCCTCGAGGTCAAGGGCAAGAAGGTGAAGCTCGAAGTCGTGGCGCTCGATGACAAGTACTCGCCCGCCGAGGCCGCGATCAACGCGCGCCGCCTGGTGCAGCAGCACAAGACCACCGCCGTGTTCGTGCCGCACTCGGGCGGCATCTTCGCGCTGCAGGCCTTCAACGAGCAGGAGAAGTTCCTGGTCATGGCCTATTCGAGCGTGCCGCGCATCACCGATGCCGGCAACAAGCTGACCATCCGCATCCCGCCCGCCTACACCGGCTACATCGAGCCCTTCGTCAAGGCGCAGATGAAGCGCTACGGCAAGAACGTGGCGCTGACGCCGGCCGACCACGACTACGCCAAGGCCTGGGTGCAGGCCTTCGTCCCGGCCTGGGAAGGCGCGGGCGGCAAGGTCGTCGGCAACAACCCGATGTCCTATACCAAGGCCACCGACTTCTACAGCGGCGTGTCGCGCGCCATCACCGACAAGCCCGACGTGATGTTCATCGGCGGCCCGTCCGAGCCGACCGCGCTGGTAGTCAAGCAGGCGCGCGAGCTCGGCTTCAAGGGCGGCTTCATCATCATGGACCAGGCCAAGATGGACGAGATGGCCAAGGTCACCAACGGCCTGGCCATGCTGGAAGGCTCGATCGGCGTGCTGCCGCTGGTCAACGACGGCCGCCCGGCCGCGCAGAGCTTCAATGCCAGGTACAAGAAGCTGCACGACGGGCGCGATGCCACGACCGAGATGTCGCTGAACTACACCATGGTGTATGCGTTGGCCGGTGCGATGAAGCTGGCCGGCACCACCAGCGATGCCGCGGCGATCCGCGCGAAGATGCCGGATGCCGTCAAGGCGCTGCCGAAGGACGCCAACCCGAACGAGGTGGAAGGCATCGATGCCAAGGGCGGTTCGGTCGCCGACACCGTGGTAGGCTGGGTGCAGAACGGCAAGATCTCGCCGGTCCGCCTGTCGGAACTGGCCAAGTAAGCCGGCGGACATAGCAACACGGGCCGTCAGGGGACACCCTGACGGCCCGTGTTGCTTTGCCCGGTTGCGGACCGGCTAGCGGCCGTCGCCGTCCCGCTGGCCGTTGCGGGCCTCCATGTGCCCGCGATCCTGTTGCGCGCGCTGCTGCTGGCGCTGCTGGTCCATCTGCTGCTGTTGCTGTTGCTGCTGTTGCCGCTGGCGTTCCTGCATCTGCCGCTGCTGGTCCTGCTGATGGCGCTGCTGCTCCTGCATGGCACGCTGCTGTTCCTGCATCGCGCGCTGCTGTTCCTGCGCGGCACGCTGCTGCTCCATCTGCTGGCGCTGTGCGGCCTGCTGCTGGCGCTGCTGCTCCTGCATCGCGCGCTGCTGTTCCTGCGCGGCACGCTGCTGCTCCATCTGCTGGCGCTGTGCGGCCTGCTGCTGGCGCTGCTGCTCCTGCATCGCGCGCTGCTGTTCCTGCGCGGCACGCTGCTGCTCCATCTGCTGGCGTTGCGCGGCCTGCTGCTGGCGCTGCTGCTCCTGCATGGCGCGCTGCTGTTCCTGCGCGGCACGCTGCTGCTCCATCTGCTGGCGCTGTGCGGACTGCTGCTGGCGCTGCTGCTCCTGCATGGCGCGCTGCTGATCCTGCGCGGCACGCTGCTGCTCCATCTGCTGGCGTTGCGCGGACTGCTGCTGGCGCTGCTGCTCCTGCATGGCGCGCTGCTGATCCTGCGCGGCACGCTGCTGTTCCATCTGCTGGCGTTGCGCGGACTGCTGCTGGTGCTGCTGCTCCTGCATGGCGCGCTGCTGATCCTGCGCGGCACGCTGCTGTTCCATCTGCTGGCGTTGCGCGGACTGCTGCTGGCGCTGCTGCTCCTGCATGGCGCGCTGCTGATCCTGCGCGGCACGCTGCTGTTCCATCTGCTGGCGTTGCGCGGACTGCTGCTGGTGCTGCTGCTCCTGCATGGCGCGCTGCTGATCCATCTGCTGGCGTTGTATCTCCTGCCCCTGCCGCTGCGCATCCGGCGCCTGCGCCATGCCACGCGCCTGGTCAGGTCGCGTGCTCAGGCCCCGGCCATCGGCGTGACCGGCCTGTTGCAGTCGTTGTTGTTCCTGCATCTGCCGCTGCTGATCCATCTGCTGGCGCTGCATTGCCTGTTGCTCGCGTTGCATCTCCTGCCCCTGCCGCTGCGCATCCGGCGCCTGCGCCATGCCATGCGCCTGGTCTGGTCGCGTGCTCAGGCCCCGGCCGTCGGCGTGACCCGGCTGTTGCTGGCGTTGTTGTTCCAGCATCTGCCGCTGCTGATCCATCTGCTGGCGCTGCATCGCCTGTTGCTGGCGTTGCATCTCCTGCCCCTGCCGCTGCGCATCCGGCGCCTGCGCCATGCCTCGTGCCTGGTCCGGCCGCGTGCCCGGCCCGCGGCCTTCGGGGCCCTGCGGCACGCGTCCAGGAGCTGCCATTGCCGCCTGGCTCATGCGCACCTCGGGTACGGCCGGCGCGTTGGGGTGCCTTGACCGCATGTCGCCGCCGCGCCATGCCGGGCCGGCTCCGGGCACAACGCCGCCCTCGCGGGCAAAACGCCGGGCGAGTTCATCCTGCGCCGGGCGGCCAGGCGCGCGCGCAGCGATTGCCTCCCGTTCAAACCCCTGCCGCGCCTGCGGCGGCAGCTGATGGACCGGGGCGGCACCAAGCAGGCTGCTCTTGACCGGCGCCACGGGCGGCGCCCCCCTGGCTTCGCCAGCCGGCAGATTGCGCCATTCCGCGCGATGCATGTCGCGCGGCACGGGCCGGCCCTCGACAAAATTGCGCGCCGGCATTCCCGTGATGGCGCCCGGCACATCGCGGTTAAAGCGCGGCTCGCCGCGGAGCCGTTCATTGATCGTGACGTTGTTGACCGTCACCTGGTTGATCTGCGTAATGTACGCCGGGCTGGCCCGGTAGACCGGGCGGTACACATCGCGCGGACCAAGCGGGTACCAGGCGACACCGGGCCCGCCGCCAATGCTCACGCTCCAGTTGGGGCCGCTTGCGCCGACGAAGGCGACCAAGGCCGGCGCATAGCACGGCCGCGGCACATACGGGCCCGGCACCCAGCCCCAGCGGTTGCCGATATGCGCCCAGCGGCCATAGTGGAACGGCGCGAACCCCCACGGCTCGTCGTCAACCCAGGTCCAGCCCCACGGCGCGATCCAGGCCCAGTGGCCCGTGCTGTACGGCGCCCAGCCGGTGTCCACCACGCGCGGGAACCAGATCGCCCCATAGCCGGGGTCTTCCTGCCAGTCGCCGTAGTCATCCAGCGCGGCGTAGCCAGTCATCTCTCGCGGCACATAACGCGCCGAGCGCGAGGCGTCCTCGCGCGCATCGCGCGCGGCGGTCCAGCGGTCAAAGGCATCGCCCGGCGGAATACCGCCCGAACCCGCATCGGCCAGGTCGGTGCCGGCAAAGCTCATCTGCTCGCCGCGCCGCATTTCCAGCGAGCGGTTGTCGCCATAGATGACGGCGCGGCCATGCCGCATCGTCACGGTGGTGGTGCTGCCGTCGGGCGCTACGTCCAGCCTGTAATCACCCGGCTCGCGCGGCACGAAGGCCAGGTTGGGCGTATCGACCTCGACCGACTGGTCGGGCGGCAGCGCCCGCACCCGCAGCTGCAGCGTGCCTTGCGTCAGCTTGACCTGGGTGGCGTTGTCATCGAGGTTCAGTACGCTGGCGGCGGTCGCACCGCCCAGGCGGATGGCCGTGGAACCGGCGTGCAGTTCAGCCCGTCCGCCGTTGTCCACCCACAGGCGGTCGCCTGTTGTGATTGGACGGTTCAGCCTGGCCGCGGCCCAGTCGTCGGATCCGGCAGGCGCGAAGCTGAGGTTGCCTTGAACGTCTGTCAGGGTCGCGATGCGCGACGAAGGATCCGTCTGCCCGACTTGCGCGGTGGGATCGCCCAGCGGCGATGGCTGGGCCTGCGCGGGCCATTGCACGAGCGCCAGGGCGAGTCCGGCCGCCACCGCAAGCAGGCGCAGCCGGCCGGTTGCCGGCACACGGGGAGTGCCGCGGTCGGCGCCATCGAATCTAGGGAAAGGAGGCATGGCTGGAAATGATGGTTGAAGGGCCCCAGTCACGCGGGACCATCCTGTTATCAGTGTAGATATCCCAACCAACGCGCACCGGCACCGGTAGCGCACAGGACTTTGTAAGCGGGTATTTCGCCGCGCCGCAGCGCAATCGGCCCCGCACCGCCTCAACAGGCGCCACTGGCGCGGATGGCGCGCGCGCATCCTGCCGGGAGCCGGCCAGAGGCGGTGAAAGCTGGATACAACTCCGTGGCCTGTCCCCGGGGACGCGCCGCAGGCGAAAGGAAATGGATCAGCGGGTTTCCTGATTGCGCAAGTGCTCGGAAAGGCGCTCCGCAGGCATCGGGCGGCCGTAAAGGTATCCCTGCGCCTCCCAGCAGCCGTTGGCCAGCAGGAAGTCGCGCTGCTCCACCGTTTCGACGCCTTCGGCCACGACGTCGATCTGCAGGCTTTGCCCGACGTTGATGACGGAGCGGACGATGGCGGCATCCACCGGGTCCTGAGTCACGTTACGCACGAAGGACTGGTCGATCTTCAGCCGGTCCACCGGGAACGACTTGAGGAAGCTCAGCGAGGCGTAGCCCGTGCCGAAATCGTCGCAGGTCAGGGTCACGCCGTCGCGCCGCAGCGCCTGGAGCTGGTCGGACACCTCGTCGCCCTGCTGCAGGGCGATGGTCTCGGTGATCTCGATCTCCAGGCTGGTCGGCGGCAGCTCCAGGGCGCGCAATACGTGGCGCACCTCGGTCACCAGGCGGCTTTCGGCCAGCTGCGCCGCGAACAGGTTGATGGCCACGCGCGGTGCCTGCGGCAATGTCAGCGCCCACGCCCGCGCTTGCGCGCAGGCGGTCTGCAGCAGCCACATGCCTACGTCGCTGGCCACGCTGCTGGACGCCAGCGCATCGATGAAGCTGGCCGGCGCGAGCAGGCCGCGCGTCGGATGGCGCCAGCGCAGCAGCGCCTCGGCCCCCAGGATGCGGCCATCGCGCAGGTCGACCTGGGGCTGGTAATGCAGTTCGAACTGGCGCTGCGCGTACGCCTCGTGCAGCGCCTGGACCAGCGACAGCCGCGTGGTCACGTCCTGCCGCATCTGCGGCTTGAAAAACCGGATGGTGCGCCCGCCATCGTGCTTGGCGCGGGCCAGCGCCAGGCTGGCCGCCGCGAGCGCGTCCGACGCGAGATCGCCGGCAGCCGGCAGCACGCAGGCGCCGATGCTGGCGAGCACGTGGTGGCGGCGCCCGCTGTACTCGTGCGGGGCGGACAGCATGGAAAGAATGGCGGCGCCGACGTGCCGCACCAGGGTCGGGTCCGAAATGGAAGGCAGCAGCACCGAGAACTCGTCGCTGCCGATGCGGCCGATCACGGCATCGCGCGGCGATGCGTCGCGCAGCCGGCGTGCCACGCCCTGCAGGATCAGATCGCCCTCGGCATGGCCATGCATATCATTGAAGGCGCGGAAATCGTCGATGCCGATCAGCAGCAGCGCGCAACGGGGCACGGCCTCGCTATGAAGGCGCGCCTCCAGCCGCTTTAGGAATCCCCCGCGATTCCCGACCCCGGTCAGCGGATCGGTCTCCCCGTCTGGCGAAGCGCCAGCCGCTTTCGCCCCCGACTTGGCCACCATCCCTGCCTCTTTTGCAATTATCGACATTGTTACCAGATCTGCGATTCTGGAAGTGTGACGAAAACCATGAAAAAAGCAAGCGCTTCAGGCATTCCAGCCCGCGCGCCAATGCGGCGTAGCAACGCCCGCCCCCTGAGCGGCGCGCAACGTTGAAACCGCCCCGGCGTTACAGTACCCTACCGCGCATCGCCGCACAGCCGGCCCGGCGCCGGGCGCGGCGGCTGCCGCTGAAGAAGAACGAAAACGGGAACCGAGCCTTGAACCACTGGACCATCCGCAATCGCATCCTGGCAAGCTTTACCTTCATCCTGCTGGTCATGGCACTGATGGGGGTTGTGGCCTACAACCGGCTGTCGTCGATCGAGCGGGAAACCACCCTGATGCTCAAGGACGCCCTGCCGGGCCTCGACCACAGCACCAGCATCCGCGGCGCCTGGGGCGAGATCTATGTGCTGGCCTGGGAAACCGTCAAGGCCACCAGCGACTCCCAGCGCCAGGCCTACCAGAAGCAAGTCGCCGATGTCCGCCAGCGGCTGGACCGGTTCGAGCAGCAGTACGAGACCACCATCACCCGCGACAATGACCGCGCCAACTTCGGCCAGTACAAGGCGGCCAAGGCCAGGTTTGAGCAGGTGGCGCTGCCGCTGCTGGAGCCGGCAAGCTGGAAGGGCAACGAGGCTGCGGAAGCGCTGCTGCGCGGCGACGCCAACCACGCATGGGCGGAGGTGCGCAAGCTCGCGCAGAGCATGGTGGACGACAACAATGCTGTCAACGAGCGCGCGGCGCGCGGCATCAACGACGCGGTCGGCTCGGCCAAGGTAGGCATCGAGGTGGCCCTGCTCGTGGCGGTCGCGGTAGCGGCCATCTGCGGCTATCTGCTCTTGCGCGCGATTACCGTGCCGATGCGCTCCATTGTCGGCCTCCTGGCCGGCATCCGCGGCGGCGACCTGCGCCTGCGCATGGCGCTGAAGCGCGGCGACGAGTTCCAGGACGTCGAGGAAGGCTTCAACCAGATGACGGGCGAGCTGACCTCGCTGGTCGGCCAGGCGCAGCGCTCCGCGATCCAGGTCACCACCTCGGTCAACGAGATTGCCGCGACCGCGCGGCAGCAGCAGGCCACCGCCACCGAGACCGCCGCCACCACGACGCAGATCGGCGCCACGTCGCGCGAGATTTCCGCCACCGCGCGCGACCTGGTCCGCACCATCAACGAAGTCTCGAACGCGGCCGAGCAGGCCGCCGGGCTCGCGGGCACGGGCCAGGTCGGGCTGTCGCGCATGGAAGCCACCATGCAGCACGTGATGGACGCGGCCGGCTCGGTCAATGCCAAGCTCGCCACGCTCAACGAACGGGCCGGCAATATCAACCAGGTGGTCACGACCATCGCCAAGGTGGCGGACCAGACCAACCTGCTGTCGCTCAATGCCGCGATCGAGGCCGAGAAGGCCGGCGAATACGGCCGCGGCTTCTCGGTGGTGGCCACCGAGATCCGCCGCCTGGCCGACCAGACCGCGGTCGCCACCTACGACATCGAACAGATGGTGCGCGAGATCCAGTCCGCAGTGGCCGCCGGCGTGATGGGCATGGACAAGTTCTCGGAAGAGGTGCGCCGCGGCATGTCCGACGTGACCCAGGTGGGCGACCAGCTGTCGCAGATCATCGGGCAGGTGCAGTCGCTCGCGCCGCGCGTGCAGATGGTCAACGAAGGCATGCAGGCGCAGGCCGGCGGCGCCGAGCAGATCAACCAGGCGCTGATGCAGCTGTCCGAAGCCGCGCAGCAGACCGTCGAGTCGCTGCGCCAGTCGAGCCTGGCCATCGACGAGCTGACGCTGGTGGCCAATGAGCTGCGCAGCGGCGTCTCGCGCTTCAAGGTATAGCGTCGTGGGGCGGGAGGCCGTGCGCCGATGAAGCTGTTCCTGCTGTTCCGGCTCGGCAATGACCACTATGCGCTCGATGCCACCGAAGTGGCCGAGGTCCTGCCGCTGACCGCGCTCAAGCAGATTCCCGGCACCCCCGCATGGGTGGCCGGCGTGCTGTCGCGGCGCGGGCAGCCGGTGCCGGTGATCGACCTGTGCGCGCTTGCCACGGGCGCCGCCTCGGCGCAGCGCACCAGCACGCGCACCGTGCTGGTCGATTACCGGCGCCGCGAAGGCGATGCGCCGCGCCTGCTCGGGCTGCGTCTGGAGCATGCCACCGAGACCCTGCGCTGTGCGCCGGAGTCGTTCGTCGATGCTGGCATCCATGCCGGCACCGCCCGCTACCTGGGCCCTGTGCGCCATGACGAGCAGCGTGGCCTGGTGCAATGGGTGCGGGTCCACGCGCTGCTGCCCGACGACGTCCACGCCATGCTGTTCGACGCCGCGCGTGACGCTTGCCCGGCGTATTTGCCATGAGCACGGCAACCCATATCGAGGCATTGCTGAAGGCGCGCATCGGGCTGGATGCGAGATCGATTGGCCCCGGCGCGCTCGAACGCGCGCTGCGCGAGCGCCAGGCCGCCTTGCAAGCGCACGATGTAGCGGCTTACTGGAACCTGCTGCACAGCCACCCGGACGAGTTCCAGGCGCTGATCGAAGCCGTGGTCGTCCCCGAGACATGGTTCTTCCGGCACCGCGAGGCGCTGCTCGCACTTGGGCGCTTTGCGGCCGGGCGCGTGTCCGGCAACCCCCCCCGGCAACTCCGTGTGCTGAGCCTGCCCTGCGCCAGCGGCGAAGAGCCCTATTCGATCGCCATGGCACTGCTCGACGCAGGCATCCCGCCCGCGCGCCTGCGCATCGATGCCCTGGATATCAGCGCACGCGCCCTGGCACGCGCGCGCGCCGCGATCTATGGCAGCAATGCCTTCCGCGGCGCGCCGCTGGATTTCCGCGACCGCTATTTCAAGCCCTGCGCGGGCGGTTTCGCGCTTGACGCGCGCGTGCGCGAACTGGTGCAGACGCAGCTGGGCAACCTCCTCGACCCCGACCTGCTGTCCGGCGAGGCGCCGTATGACTTCGTCTTCTGCCGCAACCTGCTGATCTACTTCGATGCCGACGTGCAGCGGCGCGCCGTGCAAACCCTGGTGCGGCTGGCTGCGAGCGATGGCATGATCTTCGTCGGCCCTGCCGAAGCGAGCCTGCTCAGCGCGCAAGGCTTGCAGTCCGCCGGGGTACCGCTGGCCTTTGCGTTTCACAAGCCGCTGCCGGGTGAAGCGCGCACTGTATGGCCAATGCAGGGCAGTGCCACGCCCGCAAGGGTGACTGCCAGTGTGCCGCCCCGGCCGGCCGCGCTTCATGCAACCGCTGCGCCAGCGATGCGCACGCCACGGCCAAGCCACCACCGCCCGCAGCCGTCAGCCGGTGAACCGGCTGACGCGCTCGCCAGGATTTCAACGCTGGCCGATCGCGGCGAGCTGGAAGCGGCTACCGCGGCCTGCGAAGCGCTGATTGCCAGCCAGGGCCCGAGCGCCGATGCCTGCTGCATGCTTGGCGTGCTCCATGACGCCAGCGGCCGCGCGGCGAGCGCGCGCGACGCCTATCGCCGCGCGATCTACCTGGACCCGGGCCACCAGGAGGCCCTCTACCATCTGGCCGCGCTGCTCGAATCCGAGGGCGACCACGCCGGCGCCGCGCGCCTGCGCCAGCGCGCACAGCGCCATACCCGTACCGGCTAGCCATGGCTCACCATCCGACTCTTTCCGTCAACGCGCCTGTCAACGCAACTGTCGACGACTGCTGGCGCCGCATCGGCGTGCGGGGCGACGGCAGCTGCCCGCTGCTGGACACGCACATCCATTGCCGCAACTGCCCCACCTATTCCCAGGCCGCCAAGGCCCTGCTCGATGCGCAGGCCATGACCGGGCTGCCCGATGCGCCAGCAGACCGCGAGCCGGATGCGGAGCCGTCCGGCACCGGCCTGTCCTGCCTGGTGTTTCGCGTCGGCGAGGAATGGCTGGCCCTTCCTACCGAAGCCGTTGGCGAGGTCACCGCGCCCTGTCCCGTGCATTCGCTCCCGCATCGCCGCGACGCCGCGGTGCTGGGCCTGGCAAGCGTGCGCGGCAGCCTGCTGGCCTGCCTGTCGCTGGCAAGGCTGTTCGGCATGGAAGCGGAGCCCGATGCCAAGGCGGGCCCGCGGCAGGGGCAGCGCTTCCTGGTGCTCGGCCAGGGCCGCGGCGCCATCGCCCTGCCGGTCGCCGAAGTGAGCGGCGTGCGCCGCCTGCACGGCAATGCGCTGCAGCCGCTGCCGGCCACGCTGGCGCGGGCGTCCACGCGTTACAGCCAGGCGCTGTTTGACGACCAGGGCCGCAGTGTCGGCCTGCTTGACGCCGCGCTGGTGCGCCAGGCGCTGACCCGGAGCCTGGCATGAACCCCGACCAGTTGCGCGATGCTTCGCTGCTCGAACTGTTCGCGCTCGAGGCCGAGTCCCAGGCCGAGGTGCTCAATGCAGGCCTGCTCGCGCTGGAACGCGACCCTGCTGCCGCCAGCCAGCTCGACGCCTGCATGCGCGCGGCGCATTCCATCAAGGGCGCGGCGCGCATTGTCGGGCTGGACGGCGGCGTGCACCTGGCGCATGCCATGGAAGATTGCCTGGTGGCCGCGCAAAGCGGCATGGCACTGAGCGCCGCGCATATCGACGCGCTGCTGCAAGGCACCGACCTGCTGCAGCGGATCGGCCACCCGCCTGATGGCGACCCCGCCTGGGCGGACCGCCAGGGTCGCGCGGAGATCATCGCCGTGGTGCAGCGCCTGCAGGCGCTGCCTGGTGGAGAAGGCGCGGCCGCGGCAGTTGCGCTGGACCACCCGGAACCTCCCGCCGTGGCCAGCACGGCCGACCCCGGCACGCCCGCGCCGCCGGAGCAATCGCAGCCCCAGGGCCCTGCCCCGGCTTCGCATGAGCGCATGCTGCGCGTCGGCGCCGAGTCGCTTGACCAGTTGCTGGCCATGTCGGGCGAGGCCATGGTGGAATCGCACTGGCTGCGCCCGTTCGCCAAGGCCATGCTGCAGGCGCGCCGGCAACAGGCGCGTGCGCTGCAGGCGCTGGACACGCTGCGCGACGCGCTCGCCGGGAGCGGCGCCGATGCCGGCGCCATGGCCGCCTTGTCCGATGCCCGGCAGTTGCTCGAAGACGGCGCGCAAGACCTGTCACAGCGGCAGGAAGAGCTGGACCAGTATGAGCACCGCACCGCCCGGCTGGCCCGCCGCCTCTATGACACCGCGCTGGCTTGCCGCATGCGGCCGCTATCCGATGGCCTTGCGGGCTACGCACGCATGGTGCGCGACCTTGCGCGCTCGCTCGGCAAGGCCGTGCACCTGGAACTGGTCGGCGCCGGCACGCAGGTGGACCGCGACATCCTCGAGGCATTGGACGCGCCACTGGCGCACTTGCTGCGCAATGCCGTGGATCATGGTATCGAGCCGCCCGATGTACGCCTGGCCTGTGGCAAGCCTGCCGAAGGGCGCATCCTGCTGCAGGCGCGGCACAATGCCGGCCGGCTCGTGATCGAGATCGGCGACGACGGCGCCGGCGTGGATCTTGACGCGCTGCGCCGGGCGATCGTGCGGCGGCACCTGGCCAGCGAGGACACTGCCGCGCGGCTGTCGCAGGCCGAGCTGCTGGAGTTCCTGCTGCTGCCGGGCTTCAGCATGCGCGAAACCGTTTCAGAGGTCTCGGGCCGCGGTGTCGGCCTGGATGCGGTGCAGGAAATGGTGCGCCGCGTGCGCGGCAACCTGCGCCTGGCGCAGCCGCCCGGTGGCGGGCTGCAGTTCCGCCTGGAGCTGCCGCTGACGCTGTCGGTGGTGCGCGCCTTGCTGGTGGAGATCGCCGGCGAAGCCTACGCATTCCCGCTCGGCCATGTGCTGCGCGCCGCCACGGTGGGCCGGCAGGACGTGGCGCAGACCGAGAGCCACCAGCATTTCCACCACGCCGGGCGCGCGGTAGGCCTGGTCAGTGCCGCGCAGGTGCTGCAGCGCCCGGAACGCCCGCTGGACGGGGACGAGATTCCGGTCGTGATCATCGGCGAACAGGAGCGCGTCTACGGCATTGCCGTGGACCGCATGCTGGGCGAGCGCCTGCTGGTGGTGCAGCCGCTGGCGCCGGCGCTTGGCAAGATCAAGGACATCGCCGCGGGCGCGCTGACCGACGATGGCACGCCGGTCCTGATCTTCGACGTGGACGACCTCCTGCGTTCGGTCGAGAAGCTCGTGACCGATGGGCGCATCGAGCACGTACGCCAGGCCGCTACGGCCGCCGCGCAGGTGCGGCGCAAGCGCGTGCTTGTGGTGGACGATTCCCTCACCGTGCGCGAGCTGGAGCGCAAGCTGCTGGCCGGGCGCGGCTACGACGTCACGGTCGCGGTCGATGGCATGGACGGCTGGAACGTGCTGCGCGCGGAGCCCTTCGACCTGGTCATCACCGATATCGACATGCCGCGCATGGATGGGATCGAGCTTGTCACGCTGATCCGCAAAGAGCCGCGAATGCAGCAGTTGCCGGTCATGGTGGTGTCGTACAAGGACCGCGAGCAGGATCGCCAGCGCGGCCTGGAGGCCGGCGCGGATTACTATCTTGCGAAAGGCAGTTTCCATGACGCTGCGCTGCTCGATGCGGTGCACGACCTGATCGGTGAGGCAAGACCATGAAAGTCGGCATCGTCAATGATTCGGCGCTGGCCGTGGCCGCACTGCGCCGTGCCATCGCGCTGGACCCTGCGTTTGAAATCGCATGGGTCGCCGGCGACGGTGAACAGGCGGTACAGCTCGCGGCCTCGCACACGCCCGACCTGATCCTGATGGACCTGCTGATGCCGGTCATGGACGGCGTGGAGGCCACGCGCCGCATCATGGCGGCCACGCCGTGCCCGATCGTGGTGGTCACCATCGATCTCGGCCGCAATGCCAGCCAGGTGTTCGACGCCATGGGACATGGCGCCATCGACGCCGTGGACACGCCCACGCTGACCGAATCCGACGCCAAGCTGACCGCGGGCCCGCTGCTGCGCAAGATGCGCAATGTCGGCCGGCTGGTGGCGGGACGGGCGGCACCACGGCCCATCGTGGCCGAGGTGCAGGGCAAGCCGGCCGCCTCGCGGCTGGTGGCGATCGGCGCCTCGGCCGGCGGGCCGGCGGCGCTGGCCACGCTGCTGGGCGCCCTGCCCGCGGATTTCAGCGCGGCGGTCGTGGCCGTGCAGCACGTCGACGAAGCCTTTGCGCCCGGCATGGCGGAATGGCTCGATGGCCAGTGCGCGCTGCCCGTGCGCGTGGCCGCCACCGGCGAAGCGCCGCAGGCCGGCACGGTGCTGATCGCCGGTACCAACAACCATCTGCGCCTGCTAGGGTCGAGCCGCATGGCCTATACCGAGCAGCCCAGCGATTATCTTTATCGGCCCTCCATCGACGTGTTCTTTGAAAGCGTGGTGGAGCACTGGCGCGGACGTGCCATTGGCGTGCTGCTGACCGGCATGGGCCGCGACGGCGCCAGCGGGCTGAAAGCCATGCGCGGCCATGGTTGCCTGACCATTGCCCAGGACCAGACCACCAGCGCGGTCTATGGCATGCCCAAGGCGGCCGCGGCGATTGGCGCCGCCACCGAGATCCTGCCGCTCGCGGCCATTGCACCGCGTCTGGTGCAGGCCTGCAGCGGCTTGCGGCCCGCACCGGGCTGACCGCTGCAGCCAACAGAACATACCAGAACGACAAAAGATCGCCGATGCCTCAACCAGGAACGATTTGGGGTCGAGCCATCCAGGAAGCCAGCATGCAACAACCCGAGAACCACGCTCTTACCGCCACTGCCGCAGCGAACAGCTATCCCGCCATGGTGCTGCTGGTGGACGACCAGGCCATGATCGGCGAAGCCGTACGCCGCGCCCTGGCCACCGAGCCCGACATCGATTTCCACTACTGCGCGACACCGGACGACGCCGTGGTGGTGGCGGAGCGCACCCGCCCTACGGTGATCCTGCAGGACCTGGTCATGCCTGGCGTCGATGGCCTGACGCTGGTGCGCCGCTACCGCGACCACGCCGCCACGCGCGATATCCCGATCATCGTGCTGTCCACCAAGGAAGAGGCGGCGATGAAAAGCGCGGCCTTCGCTGCAGGCGCCAACGACTATCTTGTGAAGCTGCCGGACAGCATCGAGCTGATCGCGCGCATCCGCTACCACTCGCGCTCGTACCTCAACCTGCTGCAGCGCGACGAAGCCTATCGCGCGCTGCGCCAAAGCCAACAGCAGCTCCTGGAGACCAATCTTGAATTGCAGCGGCTCACCAATTCGGACGGGCTCACGGGGCTGTCCAACCGCCGCTACTTTGACGAATACCTGAACGCAGAGTGGAAGCGCGCGCAGCGTGACAAGAGCCAGCTCGCTCTGCTGATGATCGATGTCGATGCGTTCAAGGCCTACAACGACACGTATGGGCACGTGGCCGGCGACGAGGTATTGCGGCGCGTGGCCGCGGTACTGCGCGACAACTGCTCGCGCCCGGCCGACCTGCCCGCGCGCTTTGGCGGTGAAGAGTTCTCGATGATTCTTCCCTCGACTTCGCCCGGTGGCGCCCGGCTCCTCGCGGAAAAGGCCCGGCGCGACATTGAAGCGCTCGGCATCGCCCACAGCGAGGCGGGCACGGGCGGCTGCGTTACCGTCAGCATCGGTGCGGCTGTGATCGTGCCTGAAGAGGGGCAAGCGAGCAGCCGGCTGGTCGAGGTTGCTGATGCAGGATTGTATGAGGCGAAGCGCAATGGGAGGAATCGGGTGGTGGTGGCGTCATAGCCCGCGAATCACTTTCTGTCCGAGCGGCAGAAGAACCGGAAAGCGCGCCTTCCTGCGTGCACAAGCCCAAGCTCGCCGGGCCCACCTCCTTCGAAATCGCTACATCCATAGTGGCCCCCGCTGCGAGCGGCCGAGCAAAAAAAACGAAGAAGGGAAGCGCTCGCGCCTGCGACGTTGATGCCCAAATGGCTTGGGTTGATTGATGATGATGCGCTGACGTGCTTGGCATGCCAAGAAAAACGGCGCCCCACATAACTACCCTCCCCGTCCGCCAACAATCCCCCTGTGGGAATCCTCCGACACCGATATCGGATACCCGCGCCTGCCTCCCCCCAAAGTTCCTTCCTATCGTTGCAATAAGGCCACCCGACTCCAGAAACGACGTCACCGGCCTGATGACACGCCTCGCCCATGCAGCCGCCCCAGCCGCGGCCGTGCCGGCGCTCGCCCCAAAACCAACGCATCGGAGAAAGGTGGCACTATGATCCGCTCAAAGAAGACCAGTCTTATCCTCGGCCTCGCCATTGCAGCCGCAGCAGTCCTTTCCGCTTGCGGCGGAGGCGGTGACGACAGCATTGCCGCACGCGTCGGCCTCAGCAAGCCGACCGTACGCTTGATCCATGCCATACCAGGTGGGCCGAACGTCGACATATTGCAGAACGGAGCGAAGACCAATCTGTTGAACGAGCCCTACAAGTTCGTGTCGACCTACCGCGACGTCGACGAGGGGAACCAGCTCTTCGCCTTTGACGTGGCCGGCACGACCACGGAGCTCGGCCACACGACCGTGAACACCCACACGGGCCACAAGTACACGGTGGTGGCCATGCCGGGCAGCGACACCGCCGCGGATGTGATCCAGATCGATGATCCGTTCGAAGTCGGCCTGTTCTCCGACAAGGCACGCGTCAGGGCACTGAACGCATCGTTCAACGCGCAGAACGTGGACATCTACGTGACCGTGCCGGCCGTTGACCTGAACTCCGTCACACCGACATTCTCGGCCGTGACGTTCAAGTCCGCGGTGCCTGCCTCGGGCAAGGATTCGATCAACCTGAATGGTGGCACCTACCGGCTGCGCATCACGACCGCCGGCAGCAAGACCGTGATCTTCGATTCCGGCCCGCTGACGCTGGACAACAATGCCGACTGGCTGATCACCACGATTCCCGTGGACGGCATCAAGGCTACGTTGCCGAACCGCATCAAGGTGCTGGTCGCGCGCGGCAATGATGAATCGCAGGCTGGCCTGGAACTCGTGACCCAGTAGAGCCAGTAATCCGGCAACGCCATCCCGGAATGCAATGGGCCCGCGCAAGCGGGCCCATTTCTGTTTCTGCGTGCGACAGCGTCAGCCATCGGCATTGCCACCTCGCTTGAGGATATCGAGATGGGACAGATAGCGCTCGAGTTCGTCGCGGCCGCTATCGGTGATGCAGTACACCCGGCCGCTGCCTTCGACCAGCTCGGCCGTGATCGCACGCGCGATCATCAGGCTGCGCAGGATCGGGCGCAACGAGCGAATGTTCAGTTCGATGCCGTACTCGCGCAGCTGGTCGACCAGATTCATCACGGTCGACGGGCTCGCGCGCACGAGCTTGAGGATGAAGATCCGGGAAAAGACCCGATCAAGGGAAGGCGGTTTCATCGGCGCCGGCGAAGCTCCCGCCCCACGACACCGGAATGCTGGGATCCGGTGAAGGGCCGGAGCGGAGTTCCTGTTCATCTTTTCGCGGCCCATGACTGCTGCCGCAGCCGGGCAGGCTCTGCTTCAACGATCGTCGCGCGGCCATGCCCCGCCGCAAGAAAATACGGGGTGCGCGAAGGCACCCCGAATGCTTGCGTTGCACACGCCGCCCTGGGGCGGCGCGGTTCCGGAGCGCCGGGGGCTACTCCTCCTGGAACGCTTCCTCGCGCTTGGCCTTGATCGACGGCAGGGCCACCACCGCCACCAGCGCCGCAGCCGCGATCAGCAGGCCCATCGACAGCGGACGGGTCACGAACACGCTGAAGTCACCACGCGACAGCAGCAGCGAGCGGCGGAAGTTTTCTTCCATCATCGGCCCCAGCACGAAGCCCAGCAGCAGCGGAGCCGGTTCGCACTTGAGCTTCAGGAACAGATAGCCGATCACGCCGAAGCCAGCCGCCATGAAGACGTCGAAGGTCTGGTTGTTGACCGAGTACACGCCAATGCCGCAGAACACCAGGATGGCCGGGTACAGGAAGCGGTACGGCACGGTCAGCAGCTTCACCCAGATGCCGATCATCGGCAGGTTCAGGATGATGAGCATCAGGTTGCCGATCCACATCGACGCGATCAGGCCCCAGAACAGCGCCGGGTTGCTGGTCATGACCTGCGGGCCGGGCTGGATGTTGTGGATGGTCATCGCACCCACCATCAGCGCCATCACCGCGTTGGGCGGAATGCCCAGCGTCAGCAGCGGGATGAACGAGGTCTGTGCCGCGGCGTTGTTGGCCGATTCCGGACCGGCCACGCCTTCGATCGCGCCCTTGCCGAACTCGTGCGAGTACTTCGAGGTCTTCTTCTCCAGCGAGTAGGCCGCGAACGAGGCCAGCGCCGCACCACCGCCCGGCAGGATGCCCAGGGCCGAGCCCAGCACCGTGCCGCGCAGCACGGCAGGCGCCATGCGCTTGAAGTCGTCCCTGGTCGGCCAGAGATTGGTGACCGCGTCGGTGAAGGTTTCGCGGGATTCCTTCTGTTCGAGGTTCGCGATGATTTCCGCGAAGCCGAACATGCCCATCGCCAGCGCGACGAAGTCGATACCGTCGGTCAGTTCTGGCACGTCGAAGGAGAAGCGCGCGGCGCCCGAGTTCACGTCGGTGCCGATCAGGCCCATCAGCAGGCCCAGCACGATCATGGCGACCGCCTTGGGCAGCGAGCCCGAGGCCAGCACCACGGCACCGATCAGGCCCAGCACCATCAGCGAGAAGTACTCGGCAGGGCCGAACTTGAACGCCAGTTCCGACAGCGGCGTGGCAAACGCGGCCAGGATCAGCGTGGCCACGCAACCCGCGAAGAACGAGCCCAGGCCAGACGTGGCAAGCGCCACGCCGGCGCGTCCGCGCCGTGCCATCTGGTAGCCGTCAATGGTCGTCACCACCGACGACGATTCACCCGGCAGGTTCACCAGGATCGCGGTGGTCGAGCCGCCGTACTGCGCACCGTAGTAGATGCCGGCCAGCATGATCAGCGCGGCCACCGGCGGCAGCGTGTAGGTCACCGGCAGCAGCATGGCGATGGTGGCCAGCGGCCCCAGCCCCGGCAGCACGCCGATCAGCGTACCGAGCACGCAGCCCAGGAACGCGTACGCGAGATTCTGCAGCGACATTGCCGTCGAGAATCCCAGTGAAAGGTGTTCAATCAATTCCATCTCGGCGCTCCCTTAACCGGTGATGAATGCAGGCCACACCGGCATCTGCAGGTTGATGCCGTACACGAAGGCGCCCAGGCTGATCAGCACCAGCACCACGCTGTTGAGCAATGCGCCCTTCCAGCTGAACTCGTGGCTGGCCATCGACGACACCAGCACCAGTACGAACACGGAAAGCACCATGCCCAGCGGCTTGAGCAGGAGGCCGAACAGCACCACCGAACCGAGGATCCACAGCAGCGTCTTCAGGTCCCAGCGTGCGAGATGGTCTTGCTCGCCCTTGCTGGACAACGACGAGATCAGCACCAGGCCGCCCAGCACGGCAAGCACCAGCCCGAGCAGGAACGGAAAATATCCGGGGCCCATCTTCGCGGCGGTTCCCATGGAATAGCCGCGTGCGACCCAGGAAAAGCCCAGACCGACCAGAACAAACATCAGGCCGGAGGCAAAGTCCTTTTGGCTACGTATGCGCAAAACGATTCTCCTCAAAGTTCACTTTCACTAATGCCGTGCCGGTTTCGTGCGCTGGCTCTGTCGCGCGAACTGCTGCATGCATGCGCATGCCCCGACGGTAGATCGGAACGTTAGAGACGCGATCTTTCAGCCGCCTTTCATTTGTCTTCGCTTACGGGTATTCACCAATGCGCTGCGCGCGCGACAGACCCGCAGCTGCGCATCCGCGCCAATACATCACCACATGATGTATTGATGCGATGCCGGAGCGAGCGGGAAGGTGGGACTAGGAAGGCCGGACGCGCCGTTGCCATGCGGCAACGACGCGGTATGGGAGAGGAACTGTGGCATGCGCGGACGTCGTCCGCTCGCACGCGGGCGAACGCATCCGCTGCCGCGAAAACCAGCAGCGGACGCAACAATGCCACGCGGATCTTTCGATTGGCTTTCAACGTACGGTTTCCACCGTACGGGACGGCGCCTCGCCCGTCTCATCCGCTTCGGCAACCGGGCCGGCGTCTTCGCACGGCGTGCCCATGCTCGTGTCGGGTGCCTGGCCCAGCGCTTCTGGCGCATGCGGCGGTACCGGCAGGATATGGCTCGCACGCCAGTTGCCGAAACGGTAGTAGCCCGCGGCCAGCGCAACCGACACCACCGATCCCAGCGGGAAACTCCACCAGATTGCTTCCGCGCCCCAGCTCTTGCCCAGGCCCCATGCAAACGGCAGCCGGATCACCCACATCGACAGGAACAGGATGACCAGCGGCGCCATCACCGCGCCCGTAGCACGCACCGTGCCGAAGATCACGATGGTGAAGCCGAACAGGATGAACGACCACAGCACCACGAGGTTGATATGCTGTGCGATGCCGATGGCCACGCCGTCGGTGCCGAGGAAGAGGCCGAGCGAATGGCGGTCGAACAGGTAGACCAGCGCGACCAGCGCGCCGGTCATCGCCACGTTGAACAGCATGCCCACGCGGGTGATGCGCGTGACGCGGTGCCAGAGCCCGGCCCCGACGTTCTGCGCCACCATCGACGACACGCTCGCGCCAACCGCCAGCGCCGGCATCTGCACATAGGTCCAGAGCTGCGAGGCCACGCCGTAGGCGGCAGTGGTCTGCGAGCCGTAGGCATTGACCAGCGACATCATCACGATCGCCGACGACGAGATCACCACCATCTGCAGGCCCATCGGCAACCCCTTGGCCACCAGCGCGCGGATGATGGCCGGGTCCGGCCACAGCAGCGCCAGTTGCTCGCGGTGCAGCAGCAGGAAATGGCGGCGGCGATAGAGCAGCGCGATCATGGCGGCAAGGCTGGTGAGCTGCGCGATCAGCGTGGCCAGCGCCGAGCCGGCGATGCCCAGCGCCGGCAGCGGGCCCACGCCAAAGATCAGCACCGGATTGAGCACCACGTCGAGCACCGCCGACAACAGCATGAAGTAGAACGGCGTGCGCGAATCGCCGGCGCCGCGCAGCGTCATCATCACGAAGTTGTAGAAGTACATGAACGGCAGCGCAACGAAGATGATGCGCAGATAGGTCACCGCCAGCGGCGCAGCGTCTTGCGGGGTCTGCATGGCCGCAAGGATGTCTGGCGTGAAGATGTAGCCGAAGACCGACGCGGCCACGGACAGCAGCACGAAGAACGTGGTGCTGGTGCCGACGACCTTGCGCGCCTCGTCCAGGTCGCGCGCGCCGACGGCCTGCCCGATCATGATGGTGTTGGCCATGCTGATGCCGAACACCACGCCCAGCAGGAAGAACAGGATGATGTTGGCGTTCGAGGTCGCGGTCAGCGCCGCTTCGCCCAGGAAGCGCCCGACCCAGACCGAGTTGATCGAGGCATTGAGGGACTGCAGGATGTTGCTGCCGAGCACCGGCAGCGAGAACGTCAGCAGCGTGCGGCCGATGGGGCCGGTGGTGAGTCTGGCGTCAGGCTTCATGTCGTCCTTGTTTCGCCCCTGCATGGGCCCTGCATGGTCCCTGCGCGAGGCGGTCGGCCTGCCAGAATACGCGATCCCGCCGGCGGCCGTTGGCGCGCCTTGCCAACCGCCCCGATCGCGCGTCTAATGGACTGAAGCCGGAATTACGCGGGCCAGGGTGGGCGGGAGGCGATATGCGCTGCACAAATTGCGGGTTCGAGAACCTCGCAAAGGCCAACTTCTGCGAGGAGTGCGGTGCCGGACTGCCACGGGCCTGCCCGCAGTGCGGCGAGCCGGCTGGCCCCACGGCCAAGTTCTGCCGTGGATGCGGCGCCCCTCTCGCCGGCCTGGCAGCCGCTCAGGCGTCCGCCCCGGCATCGGCCACGCCCCCCGTCCAGTACACCCCGCCGCACCTGGCCGAGCGCATCCTGGCCGAACGCGCGGCCATGGAAGCGCGCGGCGAAGCCGCGGGCGAACGCAAGACCATTACCGCGCTGTTCGCCGACATGGCCGGCTCGACCGCGCTGACGCAGGACCTGGACCCCGAGGAGGCCCGCCGCCTGATCGACCCGGTCGCCACGCTGATGATGGAGGCCGTGCACCACTACGAAGGCTACGTCGCCAAGTTCCTCGGCGACGGCATCCTGGCCCTGTTCGGCGCGCCCATCGCGCACGAGGACCACGCCCTGCGCGCGCTGTACGCGGCGCTGCGCATGCAGGACGCGATGCGCCGCCACAGCGACAGGGTCCGCCTGGAGCTGGGCATCCCGCTGCAGATCCGCGTCGGCATCCATACCGGCGAGGTCGTGGTGCGCTCGATCCGCAAGGACGACCTGCACACGGACTACGATCCCGTGGGACACACGATCCACATCGCCTCGCGCATGGAAGGCGTGGCGACGCCGGCCTCGATCCTGATCAGCGAGTCGACCCACAAGCTCACCGAAGGCTATTTCGAGTTCAAGGCGCTCGGCACCACGCATGTCAAAGGCGTGCGCGATCCACTGGCCGTCTACGAGGTGCTGGGCCTCGGCGCGCTGCGCACGCGCCTGCAGGTTGCGGCGCACCGCGGGCTGGCTCGCTTCGTCGGCCGCCAGGCCGAACTGGAGCGGCTGCACGCGGCACTGGAACTGGCCCGGGCCGGCAAGGGCCAGATCGTCGGCGTGGTCGGCGAGGCCGGCGTCGGCAAGTCCCGCCTGTTTCACGAGTTCAAGGCCAGGTCGCGGCAAGGCTGCCTGGTGCTGGAAACCTTTTCCGTATCGCACGGCAAGGCCTTTGCCTACCTGCCGCTGATCGAACTGCTGAAAAACTACTTCCAGGTGGCCGCGCAGGACAACGACCGGACCTGCCGCGAGAAGGTGACCGGCAAGCTGCTGACGCTCGACCGCTCGCTGGAGGTGCACCTGCCCTACCTGCTCTATCTGCTCGGCAACAGCGAGCCAGGATCGACCTTGCCGGCCATGGATGCCACGATCCGGCGCCAGCGGACCTTCGAGGCCATTGCCCAGTTGCTGGTGCGCGAAAGCCAGAACCAGCCACTCGCGCTGATCTTCGAGGACCTGCAGTGGCTGGACAGCGAGACCGAGGGCTTTCTCGGCATCCTCGTCGACCATGTGCCGGACGCCAGCATCCTGTTGCTGGTCAACTACCGCCCCGAGTATTCGCACGACTGGCATGCCCGCGGCGCCTACACGCAACTCCAGCTCGAACCGCTGGGCCCTGCCGAGGCCCAGGGCCTGCTCACCGCGCTGCTGGGCGACGATCGCAGCCTGGTGCCGCTGAAGCGGCTGATCCTCGACAAGACCGAGGGCAACCCGTTCTTCATGGAAGAAGTGGTCCAGACGCTGACCGAGGAAGGCGTACTGCTCGGGCCGCCGGGCAACTTCCGCATCGAACGGGCACCGGCCCTGCTGCACATCCCGACGACGGTGCAGGGCGTGCTGGCCGCGCGTATCGACCGGCTGCCCGTGGCACAGAAGGAATTGCTGCAAACGCTGGCGGTGATCGGCAAGGAGTTTTCGCTGAGCCTTATCCGCCACGTCACCAGGCAGGATGACGACACCTTGCGCCCGCTGCTCGCCGCGCTGCAGGCTGCGGACTTCATCTACGAGCAGCCCGCCTTTCCCGACGGGGAGTACGTATTCAAGCACGCGCTGACCCAGGAAGTCGCGGGCCACGGCCTGCTGACCGAGCGGCGCAGCGCGCTGCATGAACGTGCCGCGCTGGCGATCGAGTCGCTGTTCCCTGGGCGGCTGAAAGACTACTGCGGCGAACTCGCCCACCACTACAGCCTCAGCGGCAATGTGCCGAAGGCGATCGAATACCTGCACTCCGCGGGCCAGCAAGCCGTGCAACGCTCTGCCCTGCCCGAGGCGATCGGCCACCTGAGCAAGGCCATTGCGCTGCTCAAGCAGTTGCCGGACACACCGGAACGCGTGCGTCAGGAGCTGTCGCTGTTGTTGACGCTGGGACCCGCCCTGATCGCCACGCGCGGCCAGGCCGCCACCGAGGTGGAAGCCAACTACCGGCGCGCGCTCGCGCTGTGCGAACAGGGCGAGCCTACGCCGCAGGTGTTTTCCGCGCAGCTCGGGCTGTGGGCGTTCTACCAGCTGCGCGCGCAGTACAACGTGGCGCTGCCGCTCGGCAAGCGGCTGCTTGGCATGGCCCTGCGCTCGCACAAGCCCGACCAGCTCGCCGAAGGACATCGCGTGCTGGGCTCCACCACGTTCCGCCTGGGCCAGATCAGCGTCGCACGCGACCACATGGAGCAGGTGCTGGCCGTGCAGCGGCCGGACCAGTCCTCCTACGAATTCCTGCTTGGCTACGGGCGCGACCCGGCCGTGCATGCCATGGCCACGCTGGGCTGGATCCTGTGGTACCAGGGCTTGCCGGACCTCGCGCGTGCGCGCTCGCTTGAAGCGCTGGCGCTGGCCAGGCAGCGTCCCGACGCATTCAATCTCGCCCTGTGCCTGATCTTCGCCGCGGAAGTGCACCTGTGCCGGCGCGAAGTGCAGCAGGTACGCGAGTTTGCCGAGGCAGCCATCGCCATATCCGGCGAACAGGGCTTTCCGATCTACCTGGCATGGGGCGTGGTGCTGCAGGGCTGGACGGTGGCCGAGCGCGGCGACCATCAGGCGGGCATCGCGCAGATACAGCAAGGCCTCGACGCCTACGCTGCGACCGGCGCGTCACTGGCGAGGCCGAGCCTGCTGGGCCTGCTGGCCGATGCGCACGGCCAGGCCGGCGAGTACCGCGCCGGCCTGGCGCTGCTCGACGAGGCCATGCCGCTTGCCGAGAAGACCGGCGAACGGCTGGACGCGTCAACGCTGCTCCGCCTGAAGGGAGAACTTATCCTCGCCGGGTCCGAGGACGGCCGGCTGGCCCGGGACGAAGCGGAAGCCTGCTTCCGCAAGGCCGTTGCCATTGCACGCGAGCAGGGAGCGAGGTCGCTGGAGCTGCGCGCGGCGCTGAGCCTGGCGCGGCTGTTTTGCCGCAAAGGCAAGCCCGATGCCGCACGCGAGGTACTGGCCGGCATCTATGGCGCCTTCCGCGAAGGCTTCGACACGGCCGACCTGCAACAGGCGCGGGCCCTGCTCGACGAGGTCGGCTGAACCGGCGCAGCCGCGAAGGAGGCCCATGAACCGGTTCCAGGCCCGCTTCGAGTCCCTGTGGTCGCGCTGCGGCGGCCAGCGCGCGCAGGACACCTATGCCGAACTGTCCGGGCACTACTCGGGGCCGGGCCGCTACTACCACACGCTGTTCCACGTGCGCCGCTGCCTGCGCGACCTGGACTGGGCCCACGCCCAGGTTCCCGACGCCGACGCCGTGGAGCTCGCACTCTGGTGCCACGACGTCATCTACGTGCCGGGCGCGCGCGACAACGAGGCACGCAGCGCGGACTGGTTCCTGCGCCGGGCCGACGGACGCATTGCCCGCGCCGACGACATTGCCGCCATGATCCTGGACACCACGCACACCGGCGTACCCGACGGGTTGGCCGCCTGCTATGCGGTCGATATCGACCTGGCGACGCTCGGCAGCCCCGGCGTGCGGTTCCGCCGCAATGGAATGCTGCTGCGCGCCGAGCGTCCGGACCTGGACGATGCTGCCTATGATGCGGCCGAGCGCAAGTACCTGGGCCGGCTGCTGGCGCGCCAGCGCCTCTACCTGACCGACCTGTTCCACGACCGCTACGAGGCGCTGGCCAGACGCAACCTCGCGCTGCGGCTCGCCGAGCCGGTGCGTGGCTGACGGTGCCGGGCAGGGCCGGGCTCACAGGAATTCGCCGCTGATATCCACGCTGGAGCGCTGCCCGACGTGGTCATAATTGCGCTCCAGCCAGGTACCGGCATGGTCGCGGCCCTTGTCGCGCAGGAAGCACAGGAACTTCCAGTCCGCGTTGTACTTGCTCGATACGCCGAGCGCGGCCATGGTCTCGTCGTTGCGGATCGAATGGATGCGCATCTCCTTCATCTCCTTCTTGTCGACCTTGCCCTGCTGGATCAGCGAGGTCACGAAGGCAATGGCGCGCATCTCGCGCATCAGCGACGAGTTGAAGCTGACCTCGTTCACCCTGTTGAGGATTTCGGCAGCAGTCCTTGGCACGCCCGGGCGCACGATCGGGTTGATGTGGACGATCACGACATCGTGCGTCTTGCACTGGTAGATCAGCGGGAAGATGGCCGGATTGCCGACGTAGCCGCCGTCCCAGTAGTGCTGGCCATCGACGGCCACGGCCTGGAACAGCGTCGGCAGGCAGGCGGAGGCCAGCACGGCCTCGATCGACATGTCCGCTCCCGAAAAGATGCGTATCTTCCCGGTTTCCACGTTGGTGGCGCACAGGAACAGATGGCACGGGCACTCGCGGCGCAAGGCCTCGAAATCCACCTGGCTGGCCAGCACGTCCCGCAGCGGGTTCATGTTGTGCGGATTGAACTGGTACGGCGACAGGATGCGCAGCACCATGTCGGCCATCGCATACAGAGGCGAGTTGTCCAGGCCGAAGCTGTGGCCGCCCTTCATCCACGGCATCCAGCGGAACGGGCTGTAGCGCTCGGCCGAGCGCGCAATCGCCAGCCAGAAGTCATGCAGCGCCTGGCGCCCGCCATCGGGGCCGCCCTTGAGCATCCCGTAAGCCAGCACGGCGGCATTCATGGCGCCGGCGCTGGTGGCGCTGATGCCTTCGATGTCGAGCCTGCCGTCCTCGAGCAGCCGGTCGATGACGCCCCACGTGAAGGCTCCGTGCATGCCGCCGCCCTGCAGCGCCAGCGCGATGGGCTTGCGTTCGCCGCCGGCACGATTGCCCGAATTTCCATCCATGGCGTGGCTCCTGGTATGCGGCCCGGGCACTGGGGCGTGAGCGCGGAGGTTCTGCATCCCTGACCTGCCCCGCGTTCCGGCGGGGCGCCGGGGACGCGACCCGTTGCGACCCTTTTTCGTAGAGTGTAGTGAAGATGCGGCGTCGTCGCGGCCGCTTTGCGCACGTGCGGCTTTATCGGTCTCCTGCCCCCCATCTGCGCCGGCCGCATCGCCAGCACGATCCGCGCCGAGGCGTTAAGCTAGCGGACCTGGCAGCGCGCACCGTCGCGCCGCCGACACGTCTGACCCGACACGACCACCAGGAGAACACGCATGTACCAGGATCTTGCCCTCTATATCGACGGGGAATTCATCAAGGGCGGCGACCGGCGCGAGCAGGATGTGCTCAACCCCGCCACCCAGGAAGTCCTGGGCAAGCTGCCGCACGCCAGCCGCGCCGACCTGGACCGCGCCCTGGCCGCCGCCCAGCGTGCCTTTGAAAGCTGGAAGAAAACTTCGCCGCTCGAGCGCTCCCGGATCCTGCGCCGCGTGGGCGAACTGGCTCGCGAACGCGCCAAGGACATCGGCCGCAATATCACGCTGGACCAGGGCAAGCCGCTGGCCGAGGCGGTCGGCGAAGTCCTGGTCTGCGCCGAGCATGCCGACTGGCACGCCGAGGAATGCCGCCGCATCTACGGCCGTGTGATCCCGCCGCGCCAGCCCAATGTGCGCCAGATCGTGGTGCGCGAGCCGATCGGCGTCTGCGCGGCCTTCACGCCGTGGAATTTCCCGTTCAACCAGGCCATCCGCAAGATCGTGGCGGCCGTGGGCGCGGGCTGCACGCTGATCCTGAAGGGACCGGAAGACTCGCCCAGCGCCGTGGTCGCGCTGGCGCAGCTGTTCCATGATGCCGGCCTGCCCCCGGGCGTGCTCAACATCGTCTGGGGCGTGCCGGGCGAGGTCTCTACCTACCTGATCGAATCGCCGATTGTGCGCAAGATCTCTTTCACGGGCTCGGTGCCGGTGGGCAAGCAGCTGGCCGCGCTGGCCGGCGCGCACATGAAGCGCGTGACCATGGAACTCGGCGGGCATTCGCCGGTGCTGGTGTTCGACGACGCCGATATCGAGCCCGCCGCCGAGATGCTGGCGCGCTTCAAGCTGCGCAACGCGGGCCAGGTGTGCGTCTCCCCAACGCGCTTCTACGTGCAGGAAAAGGCCTATGACAAGTTCCTGG
This sequence comes from Cupriavidus sp. WKF15, assembly GCF_029278605.1. Classification (NCBI taxonomy): domain Bacteria; kingdom Pseudomonadati; phylum Pseudomonadota; class Betaproteobacteria; order Burkholderiales; family Burkholderiaceae; genus Cupriavidus; species Cupriavidus sp. WKF15. The sequence continues at coordinate 1,456,996 of NZ_CP119573.1, read as the reverse complement.
CCCGCTTCACCGAGGTGATCGGCTCGATCAAGGTCGGCAACGGGCTCGAAGAAGGCACGCAGATGGGCCCGCTGGCCCATGAGCGCCGCGTGTTCTCGATGGAGCAATTCCTGGACGATGCCAGCCAGCGTGGCGGCAAGGTCGTGGCCGGCGGTTCGCGCATCGGCGACAAGGGCTACTTCTTCGCCCCGACCGTGGTGACCGACCTGCCCGACGACGCCAAACTGATGGTCGACGAGCCGTTCGGCCCGGTGGCCCCCGTCACGCGCTTCAAGGACACGGCCGAGGTGCTGCGCCGCGCCAACAGCCTGCCCTACGGGCTGGCCTCGTATGTCTTCACCAATTCGCTGAAGACCGCGCACGAGGTGTCCAACGGCCTGGAAGCCGGCATGGTCAACATCAACCATTTCGGCATGGCACTGTCCGAAACGCCGTTCGGCGGCATCAAGGACTCCGGCATCGGCAGCGAAGGCGGCATGGAAACCTTCGATGGCTACCTGGTGACCAAGTTCATCACGCAGGTCTGACGTCCTGCCGCCTGCGTTGCACTACCGGGCGCCGTCGGCAGGCAGGCTGACGGCTCTGCCCCTGGCCTTGCGGTAGTCCTCCGCATAGACCTTCCACTGCGCCAGCGACACCGCATGGCCATGCCGTGCCAGGCGCAGCACTGCCTTGCGCCAGCGCGTGCCGGCGGCAAATTCCTGCAGTTGCTCGATACGGTCCGCGGCATGGTGCCCGCAGCCGCGCAGGTGCGCCCAGGCCGCGGCATGGGCCATGGTCGCGAGCACTTCGCGCAGCGACGCGGCGCTGTCGCAGTGCGCCAGGTTGACCCGGTCCGCGGTGGGCTGCAGGCTTTTCACCAGGTATGACGCACGGCCCTTGTCCACGGACGAGAGCAGCGCGGGCGATGCCGCCTGCATGATTTTCTGTATGGTCGCCACGCGCCTGCCATCGCTGCCCCAGCGCGGCTGCGAGCGGTTCGGCAGGTCCTGCCAGGCGGAAGGCGCCGCGCGCTTGATGTCGACCAGGCGCGGCATGCCGCCCGCGCGCTCGTCGCGCGCCAGCACTACGTAGCGCTCCAGTCCCAGGCTGCCGATGCCGGCCACGCGCCGCGCAACATCCTCGGCGCGGAAGCGATGGCCGTGCGGCTGGCCCGAATAGGCGTTCAGGATCTCCACGGCCCGCTTGCGGGCGTCGGCGTCGGCGGGTAAGGCGTGACTGCCATCGCAAACCAGCCGCTGCCGCCCCTTGCGCGTCTGGGTGCGTTCCGCGACCAGTTCGCCGCGCCGGCGCCGCTTGACCCGCCTCAGCAGCATGGCCACCATGCCGGTGGCGGTGGCGCGCTCGAGCCAGCGCGGCTTGCCGCCCTCCAGTACCCCCGCATATTCGGCCAGCATCGCCTCGCTGGCGCGATCCGCGTCCTCGTCGGACAGGCCGATCTGGCCCGCCGCCACCAGCACGCTGGACAGCACGCGGACCACATCCACCGTCAGCGGCGCGACCAGCGCGTCGTCGAAGTCGTTCAGGTCGAAGTAGACCAGGCCGTTGTCGCCCTTGAAGCTGCCGAAATTCTCCAGGTGCAGGTCGCCGCAGACATAGGTGGACGGCGCGTCCAGCAGCGCGTCTGCATGGCTGAGCGATGCCACGTACAGGTGATTGGTGCCACGAAAGAAGGCGAACGGGTCGGCGGCGATGGCAGCGAGCTTGCGCGTGAAGCGCTCGGGGTCGCGGCCCTGGTTGAAACGCAGGATGGCTTCGGTGGCAGGATGCATGCGTGCGGGGGTCGGTTCAGTGGAAGAAGATGCCGCGCGTCAGGAACGTGTAGTTTGCCTCTTCCGCCATCAGCCCGACAAGCACCAGCAGGCACAGTGGCGGCACCAGGATCGCGCAGATCAGCGCCATGCGCTCCCAGGCCATGTGCATGAAGACAGCGACGATCAGGCCGGCCTTCATCACCATCAGCAGCAGGATCAGCGTCCAGCGCAGGTAGCCGGTGAAGCCGACGTAGTCCACCATGTATGACAGCGTGGACAGCACGAACAGCAGCAGCCAGATCTTCAGGTAGAGGCTGATCGGATGCTGCTGGCCAGTGTGCGCGGTGTCGTCCTGGCCGTGCGCAGCGCCGGGCGAGGCGGGAGTCGGAGTCGAAGCCATGGCAAGCCTCACCAGAGGTAGAACAATGCAAAGATGAAGACCCAGACCAGGTCCACGAAGTGCCAGTACAGGCCCGCGATCTCCACGATCTGGTAGTTGCCGCTCGCCTCGTACCGGCCTCGCAGGACCTTGGTCGCCACGACCAGCAGGTAGATCACGCCGCAGGTCACGTGAAAGCCGTGAAAGCCCGTGATCATGAAGAAGGTCGAGCCGAACTGGGCCGCGCCCATCGGGTTGCCCCAGGGACGCACACCTTCCTCGACAATCAGCTTGGTCCACTCGAAGGCTTGCATGCCGACAAAGGTCGCACCGAACAGCGCGGTCACCATCATCAGCAGAGCGCACTGCTTCCGCGCGCGCCGGTAGGCGAAGTTGACGGCCATCGCCATGGTGCCGCTGCTGGTGATGAGCACAAAGGTCATGATGGCGATCAGGATCAGCGGCACGTCGCGGCCGCCGATATTGAGGGCGAAGACCTCGCTCGGGTTGGGCCAGGGCACCGTGGTGGCCATACGCACCGTCATGTAGCCCGTCAGGAAGCAGCTGAACACGAAGGTGTCGGACAGCAGGAAGATCCACATCATCGCCTTGCCCCACGACACCTTGAAGGCGCGCTGGTCGGAAGACCAGTCCGCCACCAGGCCGCGCAGGCCCGTGGCGATGGCCCCCGGCGCGGCGGGCTGCGACGAGACGTTCGAAGACATGGGCTCTCTCCTCAGCGCTACGCAGTGCCGCAGATGTAGCGCACGATCTCGGGCGTGAGCCAGCCCAGCGCGGCCAGCAGCACCACCCACACCGCGAGCAGGAAATGCCAGTACCGGGCGCACAGCACCATGCGCAGCACGGCGCCTTCACCGCTGCCCCGGAATCCCGCCGCGAAGGCCCAGCCCGCGAGGCCGCCGAGCACGTGCAACCCGTGCGTGGCAGTCAGCAGGTAGAAGAAGCTGCCGGCCGGGTTGCTCGCCGGACCGACATGAGCGGCTTGCAGCGCCAGCCAGGCCCATAGCTGCGACGCGACAAAGGCCGCCGCGCCCAGCCCGCCCAGGCGCAGCGCCCGCCGCGCCCCGGCCATGCGGCCCGCACGTGCCAGGCGCACCGCCGCCTGCATGGCCACGCTGCCTGCCGCCAGCAGCGCGGTGGACAGCCATACCTGCCACGGCAGCGCAATGCGCTGCCAGTCGGGGCTGTCCATGCGCATGGCATACGCCGTCAGGAACAGCGCGAACAGCACCGTGACCACGCCCATGAAGACCCACAGCCCGATGGAGGCGGGCGCGCCGCCGGCGTTCTCATTGCGGGTCTGGCCACCGCCCGACGGACTGCCGCCGAACTCGTCGCGGCTGACCTTGTAGAGAGCTTCGGCGTTCATGCCACGGCTCCACGGCTGGGGTGAGGTTCGGGCTCGGCGCCGCCGGCCTCGGGCGGCGCGTTCTGCGCGATGAAGTCCTCCTTCGCGCCGGGCACGCTGTAGGCATAGGCCCAGCGGTAGGCCACCGGCAGGTGCGGGCCCCAGTTGCCGTGCGCGGGCGGCGTCTGCGGTGTCTGCCATTCCAGTGACGCCGCGCGCCACGGGTTGCTGTCGGCCTTGCGTCCGTGCCTGACGCTCCAGGCCAGGTTGAAGACGAACAGCAGTTGGGCCGCTGCGACGATGAAGGCCGCGATCGAGATGTACATGTTCATCACGTGCGCGGATTCCGGAATGAACGCGTAGTTCTCGTACGCGTAGTAGCGCCGCGGCATGCCCAGCACACCCAGGTAGTGCATCGGGAAGAAGATGGCGTAGGTGCCGATGAAGGTGACCCAGAAATGCACGCGGCCCAGGTGGTCGTCCAGCATGCGGCCCGTCACCTTGGGATACCAGTGGTAGATGCCGCCGAACACCACCAGGATCGGCGATACGCCCATCACCATGTGGAAATGCGCGACCACGAAGTACGTGTTCGACAGCGGGATGTCCACACTCACGTTGCCAAGGAACAGCCCCGTCAACCCGCCGATGACGAAGGTGCTGATGAACGCGATGGCGAACAGCATCGGCACCGTGAAGTGGATATCGCCGCGCCACAGCGTGATGACCCAGTTGTAGACCTTGATGGCCGTCGGTATGGCGATGATCAGCGTGGTGGTGGCGAAGAAGAAACCGAAGTACGGGTTCATGCCGCTCACGAACATGTGGTGCGCCCACACCACCACCGACAGCACGCCGATGGCCAGGATGGCCCACACCATGGTGCGGTAGCCAAAAATGCTCTTGCGCGAATGCACGCTGACCAGGTCCGAGACAATGCCGAAGGCCGGCAGCGCGACGATGTACACCTCCGGGTGTCCGAAAAACCAGAACAGGTGCTGGAACAGTAGCGGGCTGCCGCCCTTGTAGTTGAGCTGCTGGCCCATCGACACCATCGCCGGCATGAAGAAGCTGGTACCGAGCGTGCGGTCGAGCAGCATCATCACGGCCGAGACGAACAGCGCCGGGAACGCCAGCAACGCCAGGATGGTCGCCATGAAGATGCCCCATACCGACAACGGCATGCGCAGCAGCGTCATGCCCTCTGTCCGTGCCTGCAGCACCGTGGTGACGTAGTTCAGGCCGCCCATGGTGGCCGCGACGATAAAGATCGCCAGCGACACCAGCATCAGGATGATGCCCCACTCATAGCCTGGCGTGCCGGGCAGGATGGCCTGCGGCGGATACAGCGTCCAGCCTGCGCCGGTCGGGCCGCCCGGCACGAAGAAGCTGGCCAGCAGCACGATCACCGACAATAGGTAGACCCAGTAGCTGAGCATGTTGAGGAACGGGAACACCATGTCGCGCGCGCCCACCATCAGCGGAATCAGGTAGTTGCCAAAGCCGCCGAGGAATAGTGCAGTCAGCAGGTAGATCACCATGATCATGCCGTGCATGGTGACGAACTGGTAGTAGCGGTTGGCGTCGATGAAATCGAACTTGCCGGGGAACCCAAGCTGCATGCGCATCAGGTTCGACAGCGCCACGCCCACCAGCCCCACCACGATGGCAGTGATGGTGTACTGCACGGCGATCACCTTGTGGTCCTGGCTCCAGACATAGCGGGTCCAGAAACTGTACGGTGCGTGGTGGTCTGCATCGTCGGCGTAAGCCATGCGTCTCTCCTCACTTCGTCGCCGCCTTGGGCGAGGCGGTCGGCGGCACTACGGCGGCATTGGATGTCGTGTAGGTGCCGGAAGCCGCTGACGCCGCCTGGGAACTGACCTCGGCCGCGGTGGTGGCCCCAGCCGGCGCCCCTGCCGACGCCGGCTCCGGCGGCGCAACGCCCGCGCCCTCGCCGCTGCCCTGGGCGCGGATATACGCCATCAGGGCACCGATTTCATCGTCGGTCAGCGGTATCTTGGGCATGACCGGGCCGAACCCCTTCACCAGGCGGGCCTGCGGATCGGTGATCTCCTCTTTCAGGAAGGCGTCGTCGACCGGCGCGCTGCTGCCGTCGGCAAAGGTCTCGGTCCTGCCGAACAGGCCCTTCCATGTCGGTCCTACGCCCGGGTTGCCGTCAACGCTGTGGCATCCCGCGCATCCCTTGCTCTGCGCCAGCGCGTGGCCCTTTTCGATCAGCACGGCGTCTACGCCACTGGCTGCCCCGGCGGGCGCGGGCGGCGGAGGTGCCGCTGCCCTGGCAAGCGTCATCGCAAAGGTCGGCTGCTTTGCCAGCCAGGCGTCGAAGGCGGCCTGCTCTTCCACCACCACCATGCCGCGCATGTTGTAGTGCCCCACGCCGCAGAGCTGCGCGCACAGGATCTCGAAGCGGCCGGCCTGCGTCGGCGTGAACCAGAACGACGTCACCATGCCCGGCACCATATTCATGCGCGCGCGGAACGGCGGCACGTAGAAGTCGTGCAGTACGTCGCGCGAACGCAGCAGCACCTTGACCGGCCGGTTCAGCGGCAGGTGCACTTCCGGCCCGCTGATGACGACGTTGTCCTGGCCGCGCGGATCCTCCGGGTTGAGGCCAAGCGGGTTGGTGCCGCTGATGAAGCGCGGGTCGGACGTGCCAAGCTGGCCGCTCTTGCCCGGGAAGCGGAACGCCCATTGCCACTGCTGGCCGACCACTTCCATCACCATGGCCTCTCGCGGTGGCCGGACGTAGTCGGCGTAGACGAACAGACCCGGTGCGAGCAGCGCCATGACGCCAAGCGCCGTACCCACCGTCAGCCAGATTTCGAGCTTCTTGTTCTCGGGATGGTAGTCGGCACGGTGCCCGCGCTGTCCGTCGTGCCGCGGCGCATCATGACGAAAGCGCCAGACGCTGTAACCAATGAACAGGTTGATGCCGATGAAAAAGATCCCCGTAATGACCAGGGTAATGGTGAGCGTGTCGTCCATCTGCCTCCAGTTGGACGCCAGCGGGGTCGCCCACCACGGGCTCAGGAAATGAAAGAGCACCGAAGCGACGACGATGACTACGATTGCGATGGCCATCGCCATATCCAACCTCCTCCTCGCGCATGGCGAGGGATGCGGAAGTCACGCAGGGTTGAGATAAGACTAGTGCATGCCGTCAGGTCACTGCAAGGCGACACGGGCGCGTACGCTTGCCGCATTGCACAAGGGCCGCCCGGCCTGGCGCGTGCGCGGCAGGCAAGGAAAAAACGGCGGATGGGAAATCGTCGCCCATCCGCCGTCGTCGTCGCGCCGCCCGTGTAGTAGCAAATGCGCGCGGCAAAATCAGCGATCTTGCGGTGCGGCGCACATCAGGCGCCGCTCTTTATGCGTCAGCGCATACAGCGCTCAATGCGATACATCCTTGCTTTCGAGCTTCCAGTAGGTCACAGCCGCCACCATGCCGAAGATCATGTGACCCACCAGCGTGTGCCAGCCGCGGGCATCGGCAAACCACGTGAAGAAGCGGGTCATGACATGGAAGTCGAAGAGATAGACCGCAAGGCCGAACACGGCGCCCGCGAGCAGGATCATGCGGATGCTCGAATCCAGCTGGAACGGCGCGATGATCACGGCCAGCACCATCCCCAGCACGGCGCCCAGCACGAAGTGGATGACCAGGGCGGCCGCCACGGTGCCCACGCTGAACAGCGAGGTCTGCAATACGTCCCGGCCCATCAGGATCGCCGCGATCATGCGCGTGGTGCCCCACGGATTCACGCCCGACACCATCGTGGACCAGAACAGCTCCAGCACCAGCAGCAACGCGCCGGCGGCCAGCCCGGACACCGCCGCCGCGGTCCAGTCCGGCGAACGCCGCACGTAATGGTGCGAATGCATGTGAAGTTCCATAGCCACCTCCGCCTCTCTGAGTCACGGGACAAGCCCGTGTATTCGCTCAGGATAGGACACGCGGGCTGCACAGTTAGACCCGATGAGGCGAAAAAGATGCGGGAGTCCGCGCGGCGCCACACCGATCACCCCGCCAGGTGGCATGGACGGTACGCGCATATGACGCTGCAGTGCGATGCAGCACGACCCGGCGTCCGGGTCAGTACCAATGCCTGCGGCCGTTCTTTCGCCACACACTGTCTATACTGGAGCCACAAGACAGAGAGACAGGAGACCGCCATGATGTGGCATTTTCAGGCGCACGATCTTGTATTCCTGATCCCGATGGCACTGGTGGGCGTGATCGCCATGGGCTCGATCCCGGTGACCGCCAAATTCCTGCGTATCAGCTGCCGCACCATGGGTGCGCTCATCGGAGCACTAGTCGCTGTGCTGGTACTGGAGGCACTACCGCTGCTGATCTGAGCCGCAAGGCTCGGGCACTTTTCTGGAGAGAGGGGCGGCCATGTCCATCGGCCTGCTTGCCGCCGTCATGGCGGTACTGCTCTGCATGACCGTCGCGATCGCAGTGTGGCGGTGCAGCCACCCTTATCGCATGCACTATCGCCGCTGCGCGCGGCAACGCGCCGGCATCTGCCGGCACGCTGCCAGGCACTAGGCATCGCTGCCGCCAGGCGCGTTGCCGGCACATGCCCGCAACGTCACAGTTCGATCATGGCGAATTCGCCCTTGCCGACGTCACATTCGGGGCAGCGCCAGTCATCGGGAATATCCTCCCAGCGCGTGCCCGCGGCAATGCCGTCTTCCGGGCAGCCCAGTTCCTCGTCGTACACCCAACCGCAGATCACGCAAACCCAGGTCTTGTAGGCGACTGCCGCTTCCAGCTGATCCTGCTGCAAAACTTTCTCCCAGAGCAGCCGCCCACTGGCGGCCTGATACATTTTCCGGGCCGAATCATACGCGGTTTTTGCGATGCACGAGCGCGCGGTGGGGGCCGGCGCCGCACGACGCCGGCCACGGGTGCGCTTACTGGCGGACCGAGAAATCCACCCGGTTCGGCGTGCCCTTGTCCTTGATCCCCTCCGCGCTCAGGTGCGGCGCGGTCAGGAACAGCCGGTCTTCCGGCACCTTGCCGTCACGCTCCAGCGCCTGCTTGACGACCAGCGCGCGCTGGTCGGCAAGGTGCCTCAGGTCGGTATCCGACACCGTGGCATTCGCCATCAGCAGCTTCTCCATTTCCTCGGGCGGCAGCGACTTGGCAAAGCCCACGAAATTGCGCGGCTTCTTCATCGAGGTGCGCTTGTAGACCTCTTCGAGATACTTCGGATACTCCTGCTTCGACACCTTCACGTCGGCGCCCTGCTCGCCCGCTTCGTTGTCGCCGGCTTCTTCGCCGTCCTGCGCGCTCTTGCGCAGGTCGCGCCGCTTCTGCTCGGCCACGCGGGCGTCGAGCCATGCGCGGCGGGCACCGGCTTCGTCGGTGGCCGGGTCGATGCGGCCGCTGATTTCCAGCTTCAGCGACGGCCGGTCATTGAGCGCCTTGGCAACCGTGGCCACCTTGTCCTTCGCCGCAGGCGTAAGCGTTGCCGTGCCGGGGGCGAATTCCACATAGCCAAGCTCCTCGCCACTGCCGCCACCGAACGCCGACCCGATCAGCGCGAACGGCGACGTAATCGCCTTGGCCAGCAGGTTCACGATCACGCGCACGATCACGCCGCCGATGCTGAACTGCGGGTCCGACAGCGAACCGGAGACGGGCAGGTTGACGTCGATCACCCCGTGGCGGTCCTTTAGCAGCGACACCGCCAGCAGCACAGGCAGCTTGGTCGCGTCCGGGCTGTCGACCTTGTCGCCGAAGGTGAGCTGGTCGAGGTACAGGTGGTTGCTCGCGTCGAGCTTGCCCTGGTCGATCTTGTAGGCCACGTCCACGGTCAGCTTGCCCTTGGTGATCGGGTAGCCGGCGTACTTGGCCGCATACGGCGTCAGGCGCGTGAGTTCCACGCCGGACGCCTTGGCGGCGATGTCCAGGAAGAGCTGCTCGCCGAGCGGGTTGATCTTGCCGCTGATGCTGACCGGCGCATCGTCATCGAGCCGGCCATTGAGCACGAGGTCGGCCGGCGTCGGGTCGCCCGACGACACCTTCGACACCGAGCCCTTCATGCCCGTCAGGTTGGCGCTGTAGTTCGGCTTGACGAAGAAGTCCGAGAAATTGATGTTGCCCTTGTCCACCGACACACCGCCGATCAGCACCTGCGGCTTCGGACCCGCGGCAGCCTGTGCGGGCGGCGTCGCTGCCGGCGCGGAGGCCGCTGGCGCCGAGGCCGGGTTCGCCTGCGTCAGGCTCGTGGCCGGCTGCGCCTCGCCCTTGGCCGCGCCGCCCGCCATCACGTCCTGCAGGTTCAGGCGGCCGTTGGCGTTCAGGATCACGCGCGCATAAAAATCCGACAGCGCGATATTGTTCAGCGTCACGCGCATCGGGCCCTTGCCGTCGTCCATGTTGAAGTCGATGCCCGACACGGCCAGCGAGCGCCAGCGCAGGAAGTCATCGCCGGTCACGCGGTCCACGGTGCGCACGTTGGCCACCTGCGCGTTGCCGGCAAAGCGCGCGGCAATCGGCTTGCCTGGTGGCGTGCTGAGAGCCAGCCTGCCCTTGACAGTCAGCGTGCCGCTGCGCAGCGCCGCGTTCAGGCGATCGCCCACGTAGGGCTGCACCGGCGCCAGGTCGATCTCGCGCAGGTCAAGCTGCAACTGGCTGGCCGGGGCGGCCGGCAGCACATTGCCTTCCATGCTGATCATGCCGCGCTTGCCCGTTTCGGCATGCAACTTGACGGGCACCGCCGCGGCCGCCAGCGGCCACGCGATGGCACCAGTGGTCAGGCCGATATTGCGGTACTCGAGGATGACTGGCCGGCCCCGGTTGATCTCGGCCGGCGCGTAGTCAGCTAGCCGGGCCGCGCCGCCGTCGAGCCCCACCTTGCCGAGCCGCACCTTCCAGCCACCGCCGGCGGGCGGTGCCGCGCCGTTCGCCGTGGTGGACGAAACGGGCGGCTGCCTGCGTTCGGCCCGGGTCTGGCGCGCCGATTCGCTCGCCCAGATACGCGCCATTTCCAGCAGCTGCCCCTGGTAGTCGCGCGTCGCCGCGATCTGCGGCTTGGTGAGCGCGAGCTGGCCCGCCTCGAAAGTCTGTTTGGCCAGGTCCAGGCCGATGTCGTCCAGCACCACCTTGTCGGCCTGCAGCAAGGGCAGGTTCGCACCTTCGCTGTCGGTCTCGCGCGCACGACGGGCGCGGCTGGCGCGCTCGGCCCGTTCAGCACGCGCCTGGCGCGCCGCCGGCTCGCTGGACGAAGCGGCGGCCGCCGGCATGGCTACCGGCTCGCGCGTCGCGACATGCAGCGGCGCCAGTTCCAGCCGCGACTTCTCGAGCACGAACTGGAACACGGGCTGCGCCCACGACATCCGGTAATGAAGCTCCGCGTTGACCGCGGTGTTGCCGAACTGGGCGCGCAACTCGCGCGGCCACCAGGACGCAAACCCCTGCGGCTGCAGCCCCGTGGTTTCCAGCGTGCCGGCCAGCGTGCCCTGCCGCATTGACAGTTCGCCCCTATGCGTAAGCGTCTGGCCGTCGGCTACGATGATCGTGGCCTGCAGCCTGGTCGCCTGGTCGGCCTCGGCACTGGCCAGGCCATTCACTTCGGCATCGATGGGACCCAGCGCCAGCTTGCCCGGCCCGGACGGCGCCAGGTCGTCTTCGAAGCCGATGCGAGCCTGCTTGAGCCTGACGCGGTCGACCGCGTAGCGCCAGGCCTCCGCTTGCGGCTTTGCCGCGGCCGGCGCCGATGCGGGCGCCGCCGGCTGGGGCGTGGCCTCGGCGGCGGGAGCAGCCTGTGGCAGGAAGGCCGTCGCCAGGTTCAGCGAACCGTCCGTGCGGCGCGCCGCGGCCACGTTCAGCCCTTCGACATCGACACTGCGCAGATGCGCGCGCCGCGCCAGTGGTTCCACGCGGTCGATGTCCAGCGCCAGCTTGCCATTGCTGAGCAGCGGCGCGCCCGCCAGCGTGCGCACGTCCAGCTCGCGCAGCGCCGCGGTGCCCGACACGAAGATGTCCTGCTTGTCCTTTTGCTGGCGGAAGCCCAGTGTCAGGCGCGTGTCGAGCAGGCCGTGCCTGACCTCCGCATCCTTGAGTTTCGGCACGAACGGCATGAAGCGTGCGACATCGAGCCCGTCGAGATTGACGTTCAGATGCGTCTCGCGCGAATCGGCAAACGGCAGGACCGTGCCATCCAACGCCAGCGGCGTGCCGTTGATGTGCGCGCTGAGCGTGGGCCGCGTGACGATCTCCACATCGTGCGGCAGGTTCGACAGGAACGGCAGCGTCAGCGTCAGGTTGTCGACGCGCACGGCCGAGCCGGCCACCTTGTCCTCATAGGCCAGCGTGCTGCCGGTCAGCGCAATGTTGTTGACCGAGAAGCGGGCCGGCTTGGCATCGGGCGGCTTCGGCGGCCGGGCGGCCAGCTTGTCCTGGATATCGGCAAAGCTCATGCTGCCGTTGGCCTCGCGCATCACATGCACGGCCAGCCGGTCGATATGCAGCGAATCCACCACCGGAGCGAGGTGCCAGACCGAGGCCAGCGACGTGTTCGCCTCCAGCTCGCCCAGCGTCACCGCGGCGGTCTTCCCGTCGCGTTCGTAGATGGTGAGGTCGTTCAGCGTCGCGCCCAGTTCGAACGGACGCACGTGCGCTCTGCCCAGCGTCACTTTGCGGCCGAGCGCCTCGGTGGCGTTCTTCTCGATCAGCGACTTGATCAGTGGCGGACCGCCGAAGTAGCCCGCAAGCCCAAACACCGCCAACGCGGCCACCACGCCGCCGGCCACGCGCGCGGCCAGCTTTCGCCGCGGCGTAGCCGTGGCGAACTGGATGGAACTCTTGATTTCCATGTCATTCCCGATGAATCTGACCCCGCTCCGGTGACGCACCGCACTTTTGTGCCCCGGATTTCACATTTTTTTGACATTATCGCAATGCTTCCACGCAAAGCAAAGCTATCAACTTTTGTCTTATCAACAAGACAAGCGCCGATCTGATATCTTTACGCCTTTGCGAAGCGTCTCGTCGCAAGCCTGCGGCTTACCCGCCACGTAGTGCCTGCTTCTCCCGCGCTGTAACCCCCGGCCACACCCTCCACGCAACCCGTGTTGTGCGCTTCGCATGAGATGCCTTTCATGCGAGTCCATTCATGTCTACCACCAGCAGTACCGCTCCGATCGCAGGCGCGCAAGCCCGGCCCGCGCGACCCCTGACGGGGCAGGATTACAAGACCCTCTCCCTCGCCGCACTGGGCGGCGCCCTCGAATTCTATGACTTCATCATCTTCGTGTTCTTCGCGACGGTGATCGGACAGTTGTTCTTCCCGCCGTCGGTGCCCGACTGGCTGCGGCAGCTGCAGACCTTCGGCATCTTCGCCGCGGGCTACCTGGCCCGCCCGCTGGGCGGCATCATCATGGCGCACTTCGGCGACCTGCTGGGCCGCAAGAAGATGTTCACGCTGTCGATCCTGCTGATGTCGGTGCCCACGCTGCTGATGGGCCTGATGCCGACCTACCACACCATCGGCCTGCTGGCCCCGGTGCTGCTGCTGGTGCTGCGCATCCTGCAGGGCGCGGCCGTGGGCGGCGAAGTGCCCGGCGCATGGGTGTTCGTGTCGGAACACGTGCCCGCGCGCCACGTGGGTTACGCGTGCGGCACGCTGACGTGCGGGCTGACCGCGGGCATCCTGCTGGGTTCGCTGGTGGCCACCGGCATCAATTCGGTATTCACGCCGGCCGAGCTGGCTGACTGGGGCTGGCGCGTGCCGTTCCTGATTGGCGGCGTGTTCGGCATTGCCTCGATGTACCTGCGCCGCTGGCTGCATGAAACGCCGGTCTTCGCCGAACTCCAGAAGCGCAAGGCACTGGCGGCGGAAATGCCCCTGAAGTCGGTGGTACGCGACCACCGCGGCGCAGTAGCCGTGTCGATGCTGCTGACGTGGATGTTGTCCGCTGGCATCGTCGTGGTGATCCTGATGACCCCGACATTCCTGCAGAAGCTGTACGGCTTCGACGCGCGCACGGCCCTGGTGGCCAACAGCGTGGCCACGCTGTGCCTGACCTTCGGCTGCGTGATCTCGGGCGCGCTGGCCGACCGCATCGGCGCGCGCCGGACGCTGTTCTTCGGTGGCCTGCTGCTGGCCGCAAGCGCCTACGCGCTCTACACCACCATCCACACGCGGCCGGACTTGCTGGTGCCGCTTTATGCGCTGGCGGGCTTCCTGGTGGGCACCATCGGCGCGGTGCCGTTCGTGCTGGTCAACGCCTTCCCGGCGCAGGTGCGCTTTTCGGGCTTGTCGTTCTCGTACAACCTGTCGTATGCGATCTTCGGCGGCCTGACGCCGATGGTCGTTACGCTGATGCTCAAGAGCGATCCGCTGGCTCCCGCCCACTACGTGGTCGCGGTGTGCGCGCTGGGCATGGTCACTGCACTGTTCGTCAAGGACCCCGCGCGAAGCTGACGCCGGCCCTTGCGTGGCTGCAATGAAGGAGGGCCTGGCGCCCTCCTTCTTTCATGGGCGTTCCGCTAGCGCCGGTGCTCGCGAAAGAACTCCCACATCATCGCGCTGGCATCCGGGCCAATGGCGCTGTGGTAGTGGTAGTCGCCGTCGCCACCGCTCCAGGCGTGGCCCAGCCCTTCCACTTCCACCAGCGTGACCAGGTCGTGGCTCCAGCGCCCGACGCGCGCTTCATGGAAATGCCCGGCCGGCATGCGCACCTGCGCCTCGGGAATGCCGCCCAGACGGTCTTCCAGGCGGTTGTAGGCCAGGAACTGGCGCGCCAGCAGACGGCCGTTGACCGGATGGACAGCATCGTCGTCGAGGCCGTGTATCACCATCGCCGGCAACTCGGGGCCACCTGGCGTGGCACCGACTGCGTCGAGCAGGATCGCCGGATCGGTTGCCGACCCGTGCAGCATGGCCTTGAGGCCCGCGCGCGGGTTATCGGCCGCGCCCACCACGACTCCGGAATGCAGGCCTACCGCCGCCACGCGCTCCGGGTAGCGCAGGGCCACCACCGCCGCCATGGCCGCGCCAGCCGACATCCCGGCAACGTAGACCTGGTCGTCGCACACGTCGTGGCGTCGCGCCAGCGTTTCGATCAGTGTCGCTACCGCCTGCGCTTCCCGGCCGCCCTCGCCGGCGGCAAGGTCGAACCATTGCCAGCAGCGCTGGAGCTGGCGCCGCAACGGCTGCTGGGGATACGCCACGATAAAGCCTTCATGCTCGGCCAGCGCGTTCATGCGCGTGCCGGCGGCGAGGTCGTCCGGGGTCTGCCGGCAGCCATGCAGCATCACCACCACCGGCAGTGGACCGCGAAAGCGTCGCTTCGCGCTGGCCGGCACATAGAGGTGATAGGAAAGCTGCGGCACCAGCTCACCGGGCAGCGGCGCCAGGCGCAGACGGTGTGATTCCCAGCTGCCTGGCAGTTGCGGCACGGGATGCCGCGGAGAAAGCGGCGCACCATGCGGCGTCCGGATACGGCGCCGGGGCGCCAGCGGGCTCAACGATTCAATACGTTCCAGCCACGATTTCACTTGTGCTTCGGTCTGGGCCTGCGCCCGGCTGAATCGCCGGAATTGCGCCTGCCAGTCCATGGCGAGGCTTTTGGCCATGAGAACTCCTGGTCGCGTGAGACGTAATCTCCCCCGGTGTTCTGCATATTGTTGCGACGCAGCATAGCACACGGACCGCCAGGTCGGCCCCGAGCGTGGCTTTTTCGCACTCCTTGAAAAGTGGCGAAGTGCGGCAAACGGCATCTCACCAGATCGAAAAGATTCAAGCGGCACAACGAAAGAATACAGATCGCGGGTAGATAGCAGCTGTTGTGGTGCATTTATACTAGGTCTCGTATCGCCTCCACAGCCGCCCCTTCCCATGTCCGGCTCGCCTACCTGCTCGCTTTGCCTCTTTCGCCATGTCTGCCGTGACGCACCCGCGGCGGATCTGTCGCCAAATGCGCAGAAGCCCCTGCAGCCAGCACATGCAACCGTGACCGCGGGCGACGCATTCTTCCGCCAGGGCCGCCCGATAGCGGCGGTATATCCGCTGCGGGAAGGCAGCGCCAAGCAGGTCTATGAATCACCGCTGGGCTGGCGCCAGGTCACGGGATTTTCCCTGTCCGGAGATGTCCTGGGCCTCGAGCCGAACGAGGCGCCGGCCTACAGCGTCAGCAGCATCGCCTTGCAGGACACCTTGTGCTGCGTCGTATCGATCGAAGCGCTGCGCTCGCATATGGCCGACCCTGCCTTCCGCAATGCCGTGCTGGACGTGATGCGCCATCAGGCCGAACGCGAGCGCATCCTGCTCGTCGCGGTGGGCTCGATGAAGGCCGCACAGCGGCTGGCCATGCTGCTGCTGGACCTGGACGCCGAACATCGGCGCCGCGGCGGCGCCGACAGCCCGCTTACGCTGACGATGTCACGAACCGACATTGCCAGCCTGCTCGGCCTGACGCTGGAAACGGTGTCGCGCCTGCTGTCGCGCTTTGCCTCGGTGGGCCTGATCTCGGTACGGCAACGACGCCTGCGGCTGATCGACCGCGATGGCCTGGCCGCGGTCTATGCGGAGCTCGATCCGATGCCGCGGCACGGGCCGGTCGCCATGGCCGCGCAGGCCGTAGGCGACGAGCCCCATCGGTTCTAGTTCACTGCGTGGCGCCGGCCACCGCGCCTCAGCGATCGGCCACACGCAGACTCGGGTTGGAATTCGACCATTGCGCGGCCGCCGCAACATAAGCGGTGCTTGTTCGCTTGCCACAAGAATGCAGTCCACCGACCGCGCGCAGCCATGGCCGCCTTGGCAGCCCTGCCCTTGTACCGGCTTGCGCAGCCCGTCCCAGCATCATCGGGGCTGCTGTGCGCATTCCTGGCGGTATGCCTCTTCCAGGCGCTTGCGGTCCGCCTGGCGCTCCAGCGTCGGATACGTGCGCCCGTCAGCCGTGGTGACCGACGACTTGCCGGTCGACCACTGCTGCCCCGCGGGCAGCGCGTTGATCTGATCAAGCAGGGACTGGCAGCGCTGGCGCTGCGATACCGACAAGGTGCCGTCAGTGGATGCCGCCGGTGCTGTAGCGCTGTCGACCATGCGGGGCGGTGGCGGCGCGACCATTGGCGCCGGAGGTGGCGCATCCGGCGCAGCCCAGGCCCGCGCGGCAAGCAGTCCTGTGCAGGCCATCATGCATACCTTGCGACAAATCACCTTGTTCAATTTGAGACTCCGGGACAAGCGTACCGCTTGCGTGGGGCGACGCGCGGACGCGTGCCGGATCCGTATCGGATCCGAGATGGATGGACGGTCAGCGGTCCTTCCCGCTGCCGCTGCGGCCAGTACGGTTGCGCAGCAGCTCGAGCTTGAGCAGCGCATCCGCCAGCATGCTCTTGAGCCGGGCGTTCTCCTCCTGCAACTCGCGCAGTTTGCGCCCCTCGCGCGCATCCCCCTGACCAGGTTGGCCATAGCGTGCGCGCCAGCCATAAAAGGAAGCATCGCTGAAGCCGTACCGCGCGCACAATTCGCGCACCGGCACGCCGCTGGCGGCCTCGGCCAGATAGGTGCGGATCTGCTCTTCCGAATACCGTCTGTTCACCGATTCTCTCCGCTACGCAACATCCCACGCGCGCCGGTAACTGTGCCCGACCCTGCCCGTACGTTAGCCCACCGTCGAGTCAAAAGGCAATTCAACGTCTTTGCTGGGCGAGTTAAGCAAATTGTGCGAGCCGGCGCTCGTATGAGCGCGGCATCGTCAAGCCAGGAGCATCGGGCAAAGCCGGCGGTGTGATGCACCGGATGATTGCAGCGATCGGAAGCACGCGCGCCATCAGCCATGCCGGTCTGTCTTGTCCAATTTGGAATCCAAATATTCCGCAAAGGACGGCGCTGGAATTTCAGTACGGTTTTCTAATGGCGTGCAACCCGCCGGGCGGGAGCCAGACGCGAAGGTGCACAGGCTATCTCCCGGCTATCTTCCCTTGTGCCCAGCAGGTTTCAGCCATGTGTTCATGTTCGAACAAGCGCTCCTGAGGAAGCGTGCACTGCATAACGGAATGTCCATCGCTTTCTAGGAACTTTCCGAATGTTGTATTAAGATTCCTCGGCATCAACTAAATTTCGTACGCCCGCAGACGGCGCTCCATGGAGCACGCAAAGATGGGCGGCCCGCCAGTTCTCCACCGGCATGTACACGCCCGGTGACACTGCAGAACTGCCGGCAAGCATGGGCCTGAAGGATTGAGGAGTCACTGCGCCATTTGTCGACGTCAGTCGCACATTTAGGAGTTGTGTCATGCTTCTTGGAAGCCAGATCCGCCGCAGCCAGCGCTCGCCGGTTCCCGTTCCCGCAGCCACGGTAAGCCCTGTTTCCGCCCGCGAACCCGACCGCTGAGGTTCGCGGGCGCGGCATGCCTGCGCCGCGCACGGCTGTCACATTGCCGAGCAAAAAAATAAAAGAAAAAATCCATGGATCGGGAGAAGTCAGCATGCGTCATGTCAGCACGAAGTTGTTGCACGTCTTTGTTCTTGTCATGGAGTACCGTGACCTGAGCGCAGTGGCGGCCTGCACGCAAGGCCGCGTACCAACCGTCGCTTACAGCCTGGCACGGCTGCGCGAGATCACCGGCGACCCGCTCTTCGTCAAGCGCAACGGCACGCTGGAGCCAACGCCGCACGCGCTGCGCCTGGAACAGACCGCCAGGCAGATCCTGGCCAAATGGAGCCAGCTGGTACGGCCAAACGAAGTGGCCACGGAAAAGAGCCGCCATGGCCGGCGCCTGTCGATCGGCTTTTCCTCGTCCATTGGGGACCCGGTGATCACCGAGATCCTGACCACGCTGTGCGAGCAGTTTCCGCATGACAGTTTCGTAACGAGACCAGTCATTGCCGATGCCACGCTCGCCGAGAGCCTGGACAATGGAGCGCTCGACTGCGCTTTCGTGGTCGACGGCGGACACAACCCGGAAAAGGTGTTGCCGCACAACATTCTGGCCACGCCGCGCAGGCTGGTCAGCGCGATGCGCTCCGGCAGCGCCGACGACAGCGAAAGCGACTGGATCCTGCTGCAGGAAGACTGCGAAGCGGGCAGCCCGCTGCGCAGCTTCCTCGCGCGCCAGGCCAGCACACCCGGCCACCGTGAAACGGTTGTGCCCTCCTGGCACACGCAGATCACGCTGCTGCATTCGGCCGGCGGTATCTGCCCCGTGCTGGATTTCAACGTGCCACTGGTCACGCGTGATCGCAAGACGCGCCTGCTGGCACCGCCGAGCAGCTTCCCGGAATGGGCCGCGCTGCATTTCTGGGCCCCCGAACGCGCGCACGACAAGAGCGCCCTGCGCGACATCATGGATGTGGGCAGTGCAGTCCTGCGCGACCCGCTCAAAGCCATCGACAGCCGGCGCAAAGGCCGGCAAGACTCGCCTCGGCACGCTGCCGCGGCCTGAACAGCGGCCGGACGGACGTTCCGGGATCCGCTGCGCTTCCAGCCGTTTGCGGTAGCGCAAGCCCCCTGCGTCGCGCAGCCAGCCTTGCGCAGTACCGGCTGCCCGCTGCCGCACGCCACACCGGCATTGCGGGCGGCAGCTCCCTCGTCAGCACCGCGACTTTTCGGTGCCAGTATTTGCGAAATTTCCTAGTCCGCCGTAGCGGTGGGGCCAGTATTCTGGGCCCGCACTGCCGTGTCGCGGCCGCCTCCCGTTTGGCTCGAGACTCCGGCACGTGCGCAGATGTTGATGCGTCCTTCACGCCGCACGCCGTCATGACGTGCGGCGATTTTTTGGGCGCAATGCAGTCTGCCATTCCCACGACAAGGAGCCCGCGCCATGACACTGAAAATCCTGCTGGCCGACGACCATCCGGTCGTCTGCGCTGCTGTCCGGGACCAATTGCAGACGCAGCCCGGCTGGGTGGTGTGCGGCGTGGCCACCAGCGCCACCGAGTTGCTGAGTAGCGTCGAGGCACTACACCCGGACATCGTGATCACCGACTATCACATGCCCGGCCCCAGGGACTCGGATGGCATCCGGCTGATCTCCACGCTGCGGCGGCGCCATCCGACGGTTGGCGTGATTGTGCTCACCATGATCACCAATCCCATGATCCTGCGTTCGATTCTCAATGCGCGCGTCCATGGGCTGATGCTGAAGGACGCGCCGCTGTGCGAACTGGTCACCGTCGTCGCACGCATCCAGCGGGGCTTCAACTACATTGGCAAATCGGCGCTCGAGATCCTGGCGCAAACCAATCCGGACAGCCTGCTCGAACCCGGACAGCAGGTTGCGCAGCGCCTGTCGGTGCGTGAAACGGAAGTCATCCGGCTCTATCTGAGCGGGCGCTCGGTCAGCGAGATTGCCGCCATCCTGTGCCGCAGCGTCAAGACCATCAGCCGCCAGAAGAACTGCGCCATGCAGAAGCTGGGGGCCAGCAATGATCGCGAGCTCTTCGAATGCGCGGCACGCCAGGGCATCCTGCTGCCGAGCTAGCAAAGCGTATTGCGCCGGCCCCTCACTGGGCGTCGGCCAGCTCCGCGGCGCGGGCCACGGCATCGGCAATGCCTGCCTCCAGCTGGGCCAGGCCTCTCGAAAGTTCGATCATGGTCGACTCGGGGACGTTCTCCAGAACATCCTGGAGAAAAGCCGAGCGCAGGGGAAGCTTGCCTTCCACCATGGTCCTTCCTGACGCGGACAGCGTGACATGCGTGACGCGGTTGTCGCGCTCCGAGGTATTGCGCAAGACCCAGCCCAACTCCTCCATCGCCTTGAGTTGCCGTGTCAGTGCGCCCGGGTCCATGCTCACGCGCTCAGCCAGGGCCTTCTGCGCGATGGCATCTTCCTGCGTGTGCAGCGCAAACAGGATGCGCCAGCGCGGCAACGGCAGCCCGATGCGCTGCTCGAAAGCAGACGCATAGGCGCGGTAGGTCCGCCCGAACTGCTGCAGTACCGCCAGGCTTTGTCGCTCCAGTTCCATCCATTCTCCCGAATTCAAGGCCGCGGCAGGTCATTCATGCCGCGCCACGGTAGTCTCAGTCAGCCGCCATGGCCGGTTGCTGGCCGGCACGCGCCAGCCTGACCGGCGGCACGCGTCGCGCACGCCACAGGCCCACCAGCGCGGCAACCGCGGCAATGACAAGCCCCAGGTGGATCGCCGTCACGAGGGAAACACGCGACTGCTCCAGCAGCAAGGCGCCATTGTGCCCTGCCTGCTGCAGTTCGGTCAGCAAGCCTGCCTGCGCAGCCTTGTCGATCAGTATCTGCGGATCCGACATTCGGCTGAGCCAGCCCAGGGCATTGGCCGATGCCAGCGACTGTTCCACGCCAGCGGTATAGGAGCGCGTCACTATCGTGCCGACGATCGCAGTACCGATCATGCCACCGACCATGCGCAACGACTGCAGCATCGCCGTGGCGATGCCGAGGTGCTCCCGGCCGACCGTCTGCTGCGCGAACACCGTCAGGTTCGGCATGATGAAACCCAGCCCGAACCCCGCCATCAGCATGATCGCCAGCAGCACCGGATGCGACATGCTGCGCGTGGCCTGTGACAGCGCTAGGCAGCCGGCGGCCAGCATGCCGAAGCCGGCGAACAGCATGGCGTTCGGATGGCGGATACGCGTAATGATGCGGCCGTTTACGATGCTGCCAGCCATGATGCAAACCACCAGCGGCGTCACCAGCAGACCGGCGTCGCGGGGCGAGTATCCGAACCCGCCCTGCAGCAGCAGCGGCGCGTAGATCAGCAGCGCGAACATAGTAAAGCCCACCAGCACTGCAAGCTGGAATAGCGGCGCCACGCCCGGGTGCCGGAACATGTCCAGCGGCAGGATGGGATTGGCGCAGCGGCGCTCCCATTGCCACAACCCGATCAGCGCCGCGACGGCTGCGACCAGCAGCCCTGCGGTCAGCCAGTCGACGCCGCGTTGCGGCAACAGTTCAACACTCATCTGCATGCACCCCAGCCCCACGCCGATCAGCACGGCACCGAGCCAGTCGACCCGGATCGGCTCGCTGTGCGACTGCTGGCGCAGATGCGGCAAGTAGCGCCAGACGAACCAGAGGCTCAGCGCCCCCACCGGCAGATTCACGTAGAACACGCTGCGCCAGCCGTACAACTCGGTGAGCACGCCGCCCAAAGACGGCCCGATCGCATTGGCCACGCCAAACGCCGCGCTCATCAGCACCTGCCAGCGCAGCCTGACATGCGAGTCCGGGAACAGATCCGGAATGCACGCGAAGGCGGTGCCCACCAGCATGCCGCCGCCGATGCCCTGCAAGCCGCGCGCCGCCACCAGGAACGGCATGCTCGTCGCCATGCCGCACAAGGCGGAGGCCACCGAGAACACGACGATGGACGCCAGCACGAAGGGCTTGCGGCCGTAGTAGTCGCCAAGGCGCCCGAAGATCGGCACGGTGATGACGGACAACAGCAGATACGACGTCGCGACCCAGGCGTAGTACTCGAATCCCTGCAGCTCGGCGACGACCGTCGGCAAGGCCGTCCCGACCACCGTCTGGTCCAGTGCCACCAGCATCGACACGAAAGCGACTCCCAGCATCGCGAGCAGCGACTCGCGAAACGGGAGAACCTGCCCGCCACCATGTCCTGGTTGTGCACTTGACGTCATTTTATTGCCCAGTCAATCGTTGTAATGTCAATTATTATAGGATGAGTTGGCGAATTTTGTGGGGAAGGATCACACAGCCAGTGGGTTCCGCAACACGCAGCCTTAGAAAAGGATTACGGCTGCCATACAACGAATTCGCCGTTTCTCACGGCCGCCGCTTTCTCCACTCATAATCGGCCGGCGGATCCGCAACCCCCGCTCGTCCAACCGAGTTCGGGTTTTCCGAGCACAGTGTCACAAAGCTCACCGGCTCGCCCGCGTGCTGGCGCTGGCGCAGCGTTTCAGTCAGGCGCAGCGCTTCGCGCATTGCATCGCCCGGGAACGACTGTGCGTGCGGCGTGAGTCCGGTCTCATGCGCTTCGGACCAGTAGACCATGTACATGAAGCATCCTCTTGGTAGGGCCCGGCGCTCACATGCGCCAATCACTCAGACCCGGTTTCCACAATAGAAGCGGAACGCATTCTTGCCCGCATGCTTGGCCGCGTACATGCCGTGGTCCGCACATGCCAGCAGCTCCGCCGGCTCCGTTGCATCGTCGGGAAACACGCTGATGCCAATACTCGGGGTCACGGACACCGTTTGGCCTTGCACCTGCTTCAGATCAGCGACTACGTGCAGCAGCAATTCCGCAAATGCGGCCACCCAGTGCCGATCGGCAATATCCTCGAGCACAATCGCAAATTCGTCGCCACCCAGACGCGCGACAGTATCGGACTCACGCACCGCTTCCCTCAAGCGCTGCGCGACGGCAATCAGCGTTTCATCGCCAACGCCGTGCCCCAGCGTATCGTTGATCGCCTTGAATCCGTCGAGATCGAGAAACATCACTGCAGCAAGGCTCGATGCACGCCGGGCACGAGCAATGGTTCGCGCCAGGCGCTCGCCCAACAGCATGCGATTTGGCAAGCCAGTCAACGTATCGTGCGTGGCAAGGAAACCGAGACGTTCCTCCTCCTGCTGGCGTTGCGTGATGTCCGAACATACCGCGACAAAATTGGAATACGAACCGCCCACACCGCGAATGCCGCTGATGGACAAGGATTCCCGATAAATCGCGCCATCCTTGCGCCGGTTCCACAACTCCCCGCGCCACTGGCCGTCTTCCTTGAGCGCTCGCCACATGTCGCGATAGAACTCCGGGGGCTGGCGTCCGGAACTGAACAAGCGCGGGGTGCTTCCCACCAGTTCGTTCACGCCGAAACCGGTCAACCTGGAGAAGGCAGGATTGACCTTCTCGATGACTCCGCTTGCGTCCGTGATCATCAGGCCGTCCTGCGTCAGCTCAAACGCCTGTTCCACAAGCCATTGGCTGGTTCGTGACTTCCGCAATGCGTCATCGTGCTTGCGAATGAGATAGACCGACGTTCCAAGGAAGACGATCAGTCCCATACCGGATATGACGGCCGTCTGAATGTAGATGATGCCGTTGAGGACCTGCTTGTCGAACTCCGCCGTCAGGTACACGCCGCCTCCGACAAGCAACGCTGCGACGAGCGCGGCAAATGCCATCGCGCGAATGACACCGTAGCGAGCCGTGCGGACATGCGTCATCGGAATCCTGGGTAAGCGTCGGATCGCACCAGAACCACCCCGAGGGGTTTCCAGGTACATCCATCCCCGCAAGTTACCGGCAACGTAACGCCTTATCGATAAGGCAGATTGACCCAGGTCAGAGAGAGTTTAGGGGGCTTGCCGTCAGCCGATAACAAAACGCCATCGATACGATCTCTTCGCTCGCCGCCGCCCCAAAGCAAAAACCCCTCGCAGCACACGCTGTCGAGGGGTTTTGCATTGTAAGAGCCTGGCGATGACCTACTTTCACACGGGTAATCCGCACTATCATCGGCGCGGAGTCGTTTCACGGACCTGTTCGGGATGGGAAGGGGTGGTTCCAACTCGCTATGGTCACCAGGCATAAGGGGTTGTGGCGCTGACAGGTGGGTCAGCGTCACCAATTCGGGATGTAGTCTTTGTAGTCTTCGGGTTGTGCTGTATCGGCACAAGGCGATTTTCCACTCACCAGGCTAAAACACACTGGTTATAGGATCAAGCCTTACGGGCAATTAGTACTGGTTAGCTTAACGCATTACTGCGCTTCCACACCCAGCCTATCAACGTCCTGGTCTCGAACGACCCTTCAAGGCGGTCAAGCCGCCAGGGAATCCTCATCTTCAGGCGAGTTTCCCGCTTAGATGCTTTCAGCGGTTATCTCTTCCGTACATAGCTACCCTGCGATGCCTCTGGCGAGACAACAGGTACACCAGCGGTACGTCCACTCCGGTCCTCTCGTACTAGGAGCAGCCCCCGTCAAGATTCCAACGCCCACGGCAGATAGGGACCAAACTGTCTCACGACGTTTTAAACCCAGCTCACGTACCTCTTTAAATGGCGAACAGCCATACCCTTGGGACCGGCTACAGCCCCAGGATGAGATGAGCCGACATCGAGGTGCCAAACACCGCCGTCGATATGAACTCTTGGGCGGTATCAGCCTGTTATCCCCAGAGTACCTTTTATCCGTTGAGCGATGGCCCTTCCATTCAGAACCACCGGATCACTATGTCCTGCTTTCGCACCTGCTCGACTTGTCGGTCTCGCAGTTAAGCACGCTTTTGCCATTGCACTTTAGGTACGATGTCCGACCGTACCAAGCGTACCTTCGAACTCCTCCGTTACACTTTGGGAGGAGACCGCCCCAGTCAAACTGCCTACCATGCACTGTCCCCGACCCGGATTCACGGGCCAAGGTTAGAACCTCAAACAAACCAGGGTGGTATTTCAAGGACGGCTCCACGTGAACTAGCGTCCACGCTTCAAAGCCTCCCACCTATCCTACACAGATCGGTTCAAAGTCCAATGCAAAGCTACAGTAAAGGTTCATGGGGTCTTTCCGTCTAGCCGCGGGGAGATTGCATCATCACAAACACTTCAACTTCGCTGAGTCTCGGGAGGAGACAGTGTGGCCATCGTTACGCCATTCGTGCAGGTCGGAACTTACCCGACAAGGAATTTCGCTACCTTAGGACCGTTATAGTTACGGCCGCCGTTTACCGGGACTTCAATCAAGAGCTTGCACCCCATCATTTAATCTTCCGGCACCGGGCAGGCGTCACACCCTATACGTCCACTTTCGTGTTTGCAGAGTGCTGTGTTTTTATTAAACAGTCGCAGCCACCATTTTATTGCAACCCCTTCACCCTTCTGGCGCAGGCCAGTCAAGCTACCAGGGCGTACCTTATCCCGAAGTTACGGTACCAATTTGCCGAGTTCCTTCTCCCGAGTTCTCTCAAGCGCCTTAGAATACTCATCTCGCCCACCTGTGTCGGTTTGCGGTACGGTCTCGTATGACTGAAGCTTAGAGGCTTTTCTTGGAACCACTTCCAATTGCTTCGCAGCATAAAGCCGCTCGCCCCATAGCCTTGAATTGCGCGCCCGGATTTGCCTAAGCGCCTTCTCCACTACAGGGACCGGGACTTCCAACACCCGGACAACCTTCCGCGATCCGTCCCCCCATCGCATCATACGACGGTGCAGGAATATTAACCTGCTTCCCATCAGCTACGCATCTCTGCCTCGCCTTAGGGGCCGACTCACCCTACGCCGATGAACGTTGCGTAGGAAACCTTGGGCTTACGGCGAGGGGGCCTTTCACCCCCTTTATCGCTACTCATGTCAGCATTCGCACTTCCGATACCTCCAGCATCCTTTACAAGACACCTTCACAGGCTTACGGAACGCTCTCCTACCACGCACATTGCTGTGCGTCCGCAGCTTCGGTGACTGGCTTAGCCCCGTTACATCTTCCGCGCAGGACGACTCGATCAGTGAGCTATTACGCTTTCTTTAAAGGGTGGCTGCTTCTAAGCCAACCTCCTGACTGTTTTAGCCTTCCCACTTCGTTTCCCACTTAGCCAATCTTGGGGACCTTAGCTGGCGGTCTGGGTTGTTTCCCTCTTGACACCGGACGTTAGCACCCGATGTCTGTCTCCCGTGATTGCACTCTTCGGTATTCGGAGTTTGCTATGGCGGGGTAATCAGCAATAGACCCCCCAACCATGACAGTGCTCTACCCCCGAAGGTGACACACGAGGCACTACCTAAATAGTTTTCGGAGAGAACCAGCTATTTCCAGATTTGTTTAGCCTTTCACCCCTATCCACAGCTCATCCCCTAACTTTTCAACGTTAGTGGGTTCGGTCCTCCAGTACGTGTTACCGCACCTTCAACCTGGCCATGGATAGATCATCTGGTTTCGGGTCTACACCCAGCGACTCATCGCCCTGTTCGGACTCGCTTTCGCTACGCCTGCCCTAATCGGTTAAGCTCGCCACTGAATGTAAGTCGCTGACCCATTATACAAAAGGTACGCCGTCACCCGTTTCCAGGCTCCGACTGTTTGTATGCATGCGGTTTCAGGATCTATTTCACTCCCCTCCCGGGGTTCTTTTCGCCTTTCCCTCACGGTACTGGTTCACTATCGGTCGATCACGAGTATTTAGCCTTGGAGGATGGTCCCCCCATCTTCAGACAGGATTTCACGTGTCCCGCCCTACTTGTCGTACACCTAGTTCCACAACGCTGTTTTCGCATACAGGGCTATCACCTGCTATGGCCGGGCTTTCCATCCCGTTCTGCTAACAACACTGCTAAAGAGTACAAGGCTCTTCCCATTTCGTTCGCCACTACTTTGGGAATCTCGATTGATTTCTGTTCCTGCAGCTACTTAGATGTTTCAGTTCGCCGCGTTCGCTTCGCTGACCTATGTATTCAGTCAGCGATGACCCATACGGGCCGGGTTTCCCCATTCGGACATCTCCGGATCAAAGCTCGTTTGCCAGCTCCCCGAAGCTTTTCGCAGGCTACCGCGTCCTTCATCGCCTGTGATCGCCAAGGCATCCACCACATGCACTTGTTCGCTTGACCCTATAACGAGTGTGTCTCAGTGAGACCCTTCGCTACAGGTGAGTTCTCGCATTTGTGCCGTATTCCAAGTCATCTTTCGATCACTTAAATACTTTGGTTGATACAATCACAACCCGGTATCGCGTTGGTACTGCAGCGTCTCATCAACGCTCGCGCGACACCTTTACTACATCCCATATTGTTAAAGAACAGCCGATCCGCAGGTCAGACCCGCGATCGCTTGGCAATGCCAAAGGGAAGCACTCAGTGAATGCTTTCCTTTGACCACCAATTCCAGGGTATCCGTGCTCACTCGGCAGAGTGATGGTGGAGGATGACGGGATCGAACCGACGACCCCCTGCTTGCAAAGCAGGTGCTCTCCCAGCTGAGCTAATCCCCCCTCGGATAACTTGGTGGGTCTGGTAGGACTTGAACCTACGACCCCCGCCTTATCAAGACGGTGCTCTAACCACCTGAGCTACAGACCCTTGGCTGTAACAGCAAACAAACCGATAAGTGTGGACACTGGACACGCAGAACGCGCGCCTCTGGAAAGGAGGTGATCCAGCCGCACCTTCCGATACGGCTACCTTGTTACGACTTCACCCCAGTCATGAACCCTGCCGTGGTAATCGCCCTCCTTGCGGTTAGGCTAACTACTTCTGGCAAAACCCACTCCCATGGTGTGACGGGCGGTGTGTACAAGACCCGGGAACGTATTCACCGCGGCATGCTGATCCGCGATTACTAGCGATTCCAGCTTCACGTAGTCGAGTTGCAGACTACGATCCGGACTACGATGCGTTTTCTGGGATTAGCTCCCCCTCGCGGGTTGGCAACCCTCTGTACGCACCATTGTATGACGTGTGAAGCCCTACCCATAAGGGCCATGAGGACTTGACGTCATCCCCACCTTCCTCCGGTTTGTCACCGGCAGTCTCTCTAGAGTGCCCTTTCGTAGCAACTAGAGACAAGGGTTGCGCTCGTTGCGGGACTTAACCCAACATCTCACGACACGAGCTGACGACAGCCATGCAGCACCTGTGTCCACTTTCCCTTTCGGGCACCTAATGCATCTCTGCTTCGTTAGTGGCATGTCAAGGGTAGGTAAGGTTTTTCGCGTTGCATCGAATTAATCCACATCATCCACCGCTTGTGCGGGTCCCCGTCAATTCCTTTGAGTTTTAATCTTGCGACCGTACTCCCCAGGCGGTCAACTTCACGCGTTAGCTACGTTACTGAAGAAATGAATCCCCAACAACTAGTTGACATCGTTTAGGGCGTGGACTACCAGGGTATCTAATCCTGTTTGCTCCCCACGCTTTCGTGCATGAGCGTCAGTCACGTCCCAGGGGGCTGCCTTCGCCATCGGTATTCCTCCACATCTCTACGCATTTCACTGCTACACGTGGAATTCTACCCCCCTCTGACGCACTCTAGCCTGACAGTCACAAGCGCCATTCCCAGGTTAAGCCCGGGGATTTCACGCCTGTCTTATCAAACCGCCTGCGCACGCTTTACGCCCAGTAATTCCGATTAACGCTCGCACCCTACGTATTACCGCGGCTGCTGGCACGTAGTTAGCCGGTGCTTATTCTTCCGGTACCGTCATCCCCCCGAGGTATTAACCCAGAGGATTTCTTTCCGGACAAAAGTGCTTTACAACCCGAAGGCCTTCTTCACACACGCGGCATTGCTGGATCAGGGTTGCCCCCATTGTCCAAAATTCCCCACTGCTGCCTCCCGTAGGAGTCTGGGCCGTGTCTCAGTCCCAGTGTGGCTGATCGTCCTCTCAGACCAGCTACTGATCGTCGCCTTGGTGGGCCTTTACCCCACCAACTAGCTAATCAGACATCGGCCGCTCCTATCGCGCGAGGCCTTACGGTCCCCCGCTTTCACCCTCGGGTCGTATGCGGTATTAGCTAATCTTTCGACTAGTTATCCCCCACGACAGGGCACGTTCCGATGTATTACTCACCCGTTCGCCACTCGCCGCCAGGCCGAAGCCCGCGCTGCCGTTCGACTTGCATGTGTAAGGCATGCCGCCAGCGTTCAATCTGAGCCAGGATCAAACTCTTCAGTTCAATCTCTGTGTGGACCCGAAGGTCCTCGCTCTTTCGAGCGGTCGCTCACTCTCAGAAAACTGACTGACCAGATCCGAAAATCCAGTCACGCTTTGCTGTGCGAGCACTGATAACTTTTGAAGCTCCGAAGTCCGAAGACCTCGTGCGTCCGCTACCCAGCGCCCACACTTATCGGTTGTTTGATTGTTAAAGAACTTCGCCGCCGGCTTTGCCGTTCAGCGCGCTGCGTTGTCAGCAGCAGAGAAGGAAGATTATGCAGAACTTTCTTCGCTTCGTCAACCAGGGTCAGCAATCTTTTTTGCTTCGGTTGGCTGCGCCAACTGCGCGCTGCCGAACCACCCGATCGACCCGCAACCCTTGCTGCGTCTGCTTTGCAGCGCCGCGTCGTGTTGCGAGGGGGCGAATACTACGGGACCAGGGCAGCCTTGGCAAGCGTTTTTTAATCACACTCTGACGCCGGCCCAGCCCCCTTAGAATCTGCTCATGCAGGACACTCCTCCCTCTCTCGCAGGCCAGCCGCCAGCAAAAGCGACCTACGCCGACGCGCAATCCCTCGCGGCGGCGCTATTGCGTCCAATCGTGTTCGTGGACCTGGAAACCACCGGCGCCGATGCCCAGCATGACCGGATCACCGAGATCGGTGTCGTGGAGGTCGGCCCGGATGGAATCCAGGAGTGGGACACGCTGCTAGACCCCGGCGCAAGCATTCCACCGTTCATCCAGCGCCTGACCGGCATCACGGATGAGATGGTCCGAGGTCAGCCCACGTTCGCGTCGATCGCCGAGACATTGGCCGAGCGGCTGCAAGGCCGGCTTTTCGTCGCCCACAACGCGCGCTTCGACTACGGATTCCTGAAGAACGAATTCCGCCGCGCCGGGCTCACCTTCCGTGCGGATGTCCTGTGCACGGTCAGGCTGTCGCGCTCCCTGTTCCCGTCGGCGGCAAAGCACGGGCTTGACGCGCTTGTTGCCCGCTTCGGGCTCGAGCCCCGCGCACGCCACCGGGCGCTGGCCGATGCCGAACTGCTCTGGCAGTTCTGGCAGAAGATCCATGCGCTTTATTCCGTGGAGCTCATCGCTGCCGCCACGCAAGCGCTGGTCCGCCGCGCCAGCCTGCCCGCCGGCCTTGAAGAAACGGCGCTGGACGACGTGCCAGATACCGCGGGAGTCTATCTGTTCTACGGCGACAACGATGCGCCACTCTATATAGGCAAGAGCGTGCATCTGCGGCAACGGATCGGCGCGCATTTCTCCGGCGACCACCGCGTCGGCAAGGACATGCGCCTGGCCCGGCTAGTCCGGCGCGTGGAATGGCGCGAGACCGGCGGGGAAATCGGCGCCCTGCTGCTCGAAGCAAGCCTGGTCAAGTCCATGCAGCCCATCCACAATCAGATGCTGCGCCGGAACAACCGGCTGTACACGTGGGAGCTGGCTCCGGAACTGCCCGTGCCGCGCCTGCGTTCGGACGACGACACCGACTTCAGCCGCCGCGGCCATCTGTATGGCACGTTCCCGAGCCGAGGCGCAGCGCAAGCCTGGCTTCGCCGGCTGGCCGATGATCATCAACTCTGCCACGCAACGCTTTTGCTGGAGAAGACGACACGCGCAGGTAGTCCCTGTTTCGCGCGACAGCTTCACCGATGTGAGGGTGCCTGCGTCGGTGAAGAGGATTCACGCAGCCACCGCGCGAGAATCGCCAAGGCCATGGCGGGATCGGAACTCAAACCCTGGCCCTTCAGTGGCCCGGTCGCCTGGTCCGAAGCTTCGGGAACGCAAAACTGGTGGCATGTCGTGGAGGACTGGTGCTATTTGGGCTCGGCACCAACCCAAGATGATGCCGCGGCCCTGCTTGCAGCGCCTGCGCGATTCGAACTGGATACCTACCAGATCCTGGTTTCACGGCTGCCGCAGTGGATGCCGCACGTCGTGCACCTTGCCTCTACGCGCAGCTTCGAGCTTGCCCTTTGCGAGCCCCCCGTTTCCAACGACGGTGCCATTTCGACAGCACCACGCAGGCAGGTATCAGGCAAGGCTCGGGCCCGGCATCAACCATCGCCAGGTCTGTTCGACGTCTGACGCGTCAAAGTTCCGAGCCTCCGTGCGCCAGCACGCATAGCCCGCTTGCACCGCTCGGAGCGGCTCCGCTAGCCTTCATTGAGGGGCCTGGCTCCCTGATGTGCAGCCGCGGAGTCGCCCCATGCCGGCCTCATGTTTCCTTCTCCTCGCCCGGCGCGCCCGCCGGGCCGCGATCGTTTGTACTGCCCCCGCAGCGGCAGCAGCATTCGCAATGACACTGACCAGTGCTTGCGCCAGCATGGAAAACCGTACGATGCAGGACTTGCTCGACTCCTGGAAGGGGGTACCCATCGACGAGGCCAAGGCTCAGTGGGGGCCACCGCAGACCGTGCAGGCGGTACCCGGCGGCACGGCCTACGTTTGGCAAGATATTGTGCCGCCACCCGCCAGGCCACCGGGCACTGAAGCCCACGACGCCGGCGCGGATGCATCGCGCCCGCCTGGCCGCTGCGAACGCCGGCTGGTAGCGGGGCCGGACGACGCGGTCATGTGGGGAGAATGGCGCGGCGACGCTTGCTGCGTCACCACGCTCGTCGGGAATTGCGGCGCACTCAAACACCGCACCCTCCAATAAGGGCCGGCGTACGCGCAGCTTCCGGCGCTGCCGGACTCAGTCGATCTTGGCGCCCGACACTTTTACAGCCTGCCCCCAGCGCTTCTGCTCTGCCACGATGGTGGCCGTAAAAGCCTCCGGCGACTGCCAGGCAGGCTCGGCGCCCTGCTGCTCCAGCCTGGACTTGGTATCCGGGTCGGCCAGTACCGTATGCAAAGCGTTCGAGAGGCGCGCCACGATTTCCTTCGGCGTGCCCGCCGGCGCGAGCATGCCGTAGAAGCCCACCACTTCGAATCCCTTCAGGCCGCCCTCTTCCAGGGTCGGCACGTCGGGCAAGGCCGGCGAGCGCTGCTTCGATGTCACGCCTAGTGCGCGCACTTTGCCAGCCTTGATGTATTGCGTGAACAGCGGGATCG
Organism: Cupriavidus sp. WKF15; assembly: GCF_029278605.1. Lineage (NCBI taxonomy): Bacteria > Pseudomonadati > Pseudomonadota > Betaproteobacteria > Burkholderiales > Burkholderiaceae > Cupriavidus > Cupriavidus sp. WKF15. The sequence continues at coordinate 1,424,852 of NZ_CP119573.1, read as the reverse complement.
AATCGGCCATCATCTGCGCCTGGCCGCCCATCACGTCGGTCAATGCCGGTGCGCTGCCCTTGTAGGGGATGTGCACGATGAACGTGCCCGATGCCTGCTTGAACAGTTCGGGCATCAGGTGGGAGATGCCGCCGTTGCCGCCCGACGCAAAATTCAGCTTCCCGGGGTTGGCCTTGGCGTAAGCGATGAACTCCTTGAGGTTGCGCGCCGGCACGTTGTTGTTCACCACCATCACAAGCGGAATGAGCGCGGTACGCGCGACCGGTGCGAAATCCTTCGGCATGCTGTATGGCAGCTTCGGATACAGCGAATTGTTGATGGCCATCTGTCCGGTATTGGCCAGTAGCAAGGTGTAGCCGTCCGGGGCCGACTTGGCGACGTTGTCGGAGCCGATATTGCCCGCGGCACCAGCCTTGTAGTCCAGCACGATCGACTGGCCAAGCAGCGGCTGCAGCTTTTCCGCCAGCAGCCGCGCGTGGGTATCGACCGGCCCGCCCGGCGGGAAGGCCACCACCAGCCTGATCGGCTTCTCAGGCCACGCCGCTTGCGCGGTACCCGCCGCGATGGCGAGCGGTGCCGCGGCCAAGGCAAGCAGGGCACGCCGGAAAGGGTTCGGACGGGACCGCGGCTCGTTCTTCGACGTCTTCATGTCTTATTTCTCCTTGTATGGGCCACCGCGGATACCAGCGGTAGCGGCAGACGTCCGGCGACGGCCAGCCGCTATTGTGACGTTTTTATGACATTTTTGTAGCCCTCACATTGGCTTTCCATGCAAACAAGGTCTGGTGCTAATCGTTCAAGCCCCGCGCCAGCCTTCCGCCCAGGAGCCGGTGTCTGCCAGCCACGGGGAGTACTCATGAAGTTGCCCACGCCATGGCAGCGCATGTTCGCGGCACACAACGGAAGCCACATGCACGCGCACCAGCCGCTCCGCGCCCGCAAAAGCACGGACCTCGGCGCCATCCCAGATCACTTCGGCTTCGCCACTGAGATGCAGCAGGGAACCGTTGCAGAAGTCCGGCACGACGATCCCGGCACGCGCATTGACCAGCAGGTTGCCAATGGTATTGAAGAGATTGTTGCCGCTGAAATCTGGAAAGGTCAGCGTGCGCGCGTCGTCCACGCGAATGAAGCCTGGCTTGCCGCCGCGGTGAGACACATCGACGCCTTCGCCATCGCCGCTAACCTCGCCTTGCTTCGCCTTGTAGTGGCTGGCGACGAACAGGGTGTCCGCACTGCGCAGCAGGGCCATGGCGGCCGTATCCAGTTCACTTCCCTGCCATGCAACGGCCGACGGCTCCGAAGACCGGGCGTGGTCCAGTTGGCGCAACTGGATATAGCGCGGGCAGTTACCGAAGCTCTGTTCGACCGCCACGGTGATGCCGCCGTCATCACGCATGGCGATCGTGCCGTTCATGCGATTGCGGCGCCGCGTTGGCAGCTCGATGCCGAGCAGACCAATGCGCCTTCCCTCCTTCAGCCATGGCTGGAGCGGGTCGCCGGCCGTTGGCAAGGCATCCACGCGCAGATGGCCCGGGTCAGGCGAATAGGCAAAGCCCGGCTCCCCCGTCAGCAGTGTCGCCCACGGCAGCCCACTGTCGTCGACCGCACCGGCAACCAGGAACGGCAGCTGACCAAAGAACGTCCGGTGCTGCTCGGGCATCTCGGCACGGATCATTCGCCAGCCAGCGGCATCCATCCGCTCGCGCACGCCTGCACGCTCCTGAGCGGCAAGCTCGCCGGCATGAAAGGGGGAATCGCGATCGGGTCGTTCGGGCAGTTCCATGATGAACTCCTGGATGGTCAAAGCGCGCGCGGCCAGCTGGCTCGCGAGCGTTCGCTCAAGCGGCGAGCCCTGCGTGCGACACCGGCATCGGGACGAATCCGGGCAGTGTCTCGATGCGCCGAAGCCAGGCATTGAGCGCCGGGTATGGCGACAGGTCGACGCCGCCCTCTTCCGCCCGCGCGATGTAGCTGTATGCGGCCACATCGGCCAACGTGGCGTGGCTGGCCGCCAGGAACGGCTGGCCGGCCAGGATCGGCTCCATCAGCGCAAACAGGCGGTTGGCACGGGCGCGCGCATCCTCAACCGGCAGCGCGGCACCGAACAGCACGGAAAGGCGCGCCGCGGCGGGACCGAACGCGATCTCTCCCGCCGCGACCGACAGCCAGCGCTGCACCGCCGCGGCCCCGGCCGGATCGCGCGGCAGCCAGTTGCCGTCGTCATAGCGCATGGCAAGGTACACCAGGATGGCATTCGAGTCGCTGACGATCGTGCCGGCGTCATCGAGCACCGGCACCTGCCCGAACGGATTGAGACGCAGGAACGCCTCGCGCTTGTGCTCGCCGCCACGCAGGTCGACGTCGACCAGCCGGTATGGCAGGCCCAGCAAGGAAAGCATCAGTTCCGCGCGGTGCGCGTGGCCGGACAGCGGAAAGCGATACAGGATCAGCGGTGTCGGGGGAGCGGACGGCGCGGTCGGATTGGGCATGGCAGACTCCGTTGGCTGGGGATGGAATGAGGTCATTGTGGGATTGGCCAGGCTCGCAATAAAGATGACCGATCGTATTTGACTACTCCGGAAATCGGAGTAATGTGCCGACATGGACAAGCTGAGAGCCATGCAGACTTTCGTGCGCATCGTCGACGACGGCAGCCTGACCGCCGCCGCCGCGTCGCTCGATTCCTCGCTGCCAGCCGTGGTACGTTCGTTGGCCGCACTGGAGTCGGCGCTGCAGGTCCGCCTGCTCAACCGCACCACCCGGCGCCTGTCGCTCACTGACGAGGGCCGGCGTTATCTCGACAGCTGCAGACGCATCCTTGCCACCATCGACGAAGTGGAAGCCGGTCTGACCGAACGCCACGTCGAGCCAACCGGCCAGCTCCACCTGACCGCACCGATGCTGTTTGGCCAGATGTACGTAGCCCCCGCCGTGACACGCTTCGCACAGCGCTACCCGAAGGTGCAATGCCGCATGTCATTCACCGACCGTGTCGTCAACCTGCTCGAAGAGGACCTGGATGTCGGCGTGCGCATCGGTCCGCTGGCCGATTCCACGCTGGTCGCGCAGACTGTCGGCCACATCCGCCGAGTCGTTGTGGCCACGCCGGCGCTACTGCGCCGCCATGGCGTGCCAGGGCACCCAGATGAACTGGCCCATGCTGCGTGCATCCGCGTGACAGGCTCCAGCGCACACTGGTGGACCTTCCAGCAGCAAGGCAAGGAATTCCAGGTACCGGTCACGGGCAACCTGGAATTCAACCAGACCGCTCCCGCGGTGGCCGCGTGCGCGGCCGGCGCGGGCTTCGGGCATTTCCTGTCCTACCAGGTCGACGAACTGGTCCGGCACCGGCAGTTGCGCATTGTGCTCGAGCCTTTCGAACTGCCCGCCTGGCCACTATCGCTGATCTATCCGCACGCGCGCCTGCTGCCGGCCCGCACTCGCGCCTTCCTTGCATGGATGCGCGAGGACCTCGAGCCGCGCTTTCGCTGAAGCCCGGCCGCTGCTAAGTTCGTTACACAGAGAACCAACCTGTGCCCCCCACGCGACATGCCCTTGTCCGATGCCCCACCTCATGCCGGTCTCGCCTCCCGTGTGCGCAGGCTGATCCACCGCCCCACCGGCAACGCCCTGCGCGCCGCGGTGCTCGGCGTCAACGATGGCCTGGTCTCCAGCTTTTGCCTGGTCATGGGCATGGAAGGCGCGGCGGCCACGCGTGAAGCCGTGGTTCTGGCAGGCCTCGCCGGCCTGATCGCTGGCGCGTGCTCGATGGCGCTGGGCGAGTGGCTGTCGGTCACCAACAGCCGCGAGATGAACACCAAGCGACTGAGCGACATGGCCCACGAAATTGCGCACGCGCCGGACACAGCCATGCACAGGCTGGTATCGGTGCTTGCCGCCAAAGGCGTCACGCGCGCAGACGCCGAGCGTGAAGCGGCGGAAATCATGCGCAACCCGAAGGCAGCGGTCGACACCTTCGCGCGCGATGTCCTTGGCATCAACCCCAAGGAGCGCGGCGGCAATCCGGTGCAGGCGGCAGTGATCTCGTTCGTCTTGTATGGCAGCGGCGCGCTGGTGCCCCTGCTGCCCTTCCTGGTCACTAGCGGCCCTTCGGCAAAGCTGTCGAGCATCCTGGCCTGCCTTGGAGCCCTGGGTCTGGTCGGGTGGGGCACGTCAACCTTCAATGGCCGCAATGGCTGGTTCTCCGCCGCCAGGCAGATCCTGATTGGCGCCATGGCCGCGGCATTCACCTATGGACTCGGTGCCCTGTTTGGTTCGCTGTAGATCGCGGCACATGAGGAGTGGGCGTCCCGCGCCCCGTAAGACCGTCGCGATATCAAGTGACGTACCAGACGGAAATGTGAAAACGTGCTTGACGTCCCCACCACCCTGCCCGTATGGTTCAAAACCGAATCGTAATTCGAATTATCTAAATAAAAAATGCGAGACACTACAACAGGAGGCACCTTCCCGTCTTCCGCCTTTCCGCGCGTGGAGACCCCCTCGATCCTGCAGCCACCGCGCCAGCGCCGCGCACGCGAAACCGAACAGGCACTGCTCGGCGCGGGACGCGAACTGCTGGCGCAACGGGACTTTGCCGCAGTATCCGTGGCCCAGATCGCTGCGGCCTGCCAGGTGTCGGTGGGGGCCTTCTATGGCCGCTTCCGCGACAAGATGGCCTACTTCGAGGCCTTGCGCGCCCTGGTGATCCAGGAAACGGCCGAGTCAGTCGAACGCTACCTGGCCCAGCAGCGGTGGGAGGATGTCGCAACGCACACGGTGCTTGAGAAGACCATGCGCTTCCTCGTGCTCGGCGTCATTGCCAACCGTGGCGTCATCCGCGCTTCACTACGGCATGCTTCGACTCGCCCTGAGGAATGGCTGCCACATCGCCAGAACGGCGACGCGGTGGTCGAGTGCATGGTGCTGCTGCTGGTGCCGCGCCTGCCCTTGCCCGCCACCGAGGCTGAGCAGCGAGTGCGCTTTGCCATGCAGGCGGTATTCAGCATGCTTGTCAACGCGGTGCTCAACGATTCCGGGCCGTTCCATCTGGACGACGAACGGCTGCCAGTCGAGATGACTCGCATGCTGACCGCCTACCTGGGCGTGGAAGTGGCGCCGGCCTGACTCCCGTTACGGGTGCCTGCCTGTTGCCGGCCGAAGGTAATGCAGGCCGGCGATAGCCGCTATGAATTTGCATGCGCCTTGCTTTGACGGCGCATGCAAGCCCCCTAGAATCCGCTTACACACTGGATGTGTCCTTCGGTGCATCCGGCCGTTCCTGCCACCGCTCCGCTGATTCGTGGCAAATCGAACCTAGAAATCATTCATGGCAACCCTCTTCCTCGTACGGCACGGACAGGCCTCGTTCGGCGCGGCCAATTACGATTGCCTTTCCGAAACCGGCCGGCGGCAGGCGCGCTGGCTCGGCGAGTATTTCCGTGATCGGGGCATCGGCCTGAAGCGCGTCGTGGCCGGCACGCTGGTGCGCCAGCGGGACACGGCCGCCGAGATTCTCTCAGCCATGGGCACCTGCGGATCCTCGATTGAATCGCATCCGGGCCTGAACGAATACGACGGCGAAGCGCTGTACCGGTCCTATACCGGCGGCGCAGACCATCGAGCCCACCAGAACGGCGACTACCAGGACTACTGGCGTACGTTCAGGGCGGCCTACCAGGCATGGACCCAGGACACCCTGGCCGATATGCCGGAATCATGGGCCGAGTTCGGTGCACGCATCGACGCGGCGCTGATGCAGGCATGCGAAGGTGCCTCGCGTGAAGATGCCATCCTGGTGGTCAGCTCGGGTGGCGCCATCGGCCGCGCAGCCGCCGACCTGCTGGGCGCTCCTGCGCAAACGGCCATCGAGCTGAACCTTCAGTTCCGCAATACAGGGTTCTGCGAAATCATCGTCGGCCGCGGCACGCGGCGCTTGCTGAGTTTCAACAGCGTGCCGCACCTGGAGCTGCCGGACCGCCGCAGCGCGCAGACGTTCGCCTGAGTCCGCGGCGCCTGGCGCCGCCAATGGGTCCTGCCGGATGGATTCCCGGGGATCCGGGCTCGGAATGGAGCGTGGCCCCGGCAACTGGCGCGGGCACTTTGACATGCCCGCGCCGCCGGTACTGCCCCCTTTACACCTTGCCCACCGCCGTACCGGGCGAATGCAGCGCTTACAGGCGCTCGATAATGGTGACGTTGGCCAGCCCGCCGCCTTCGCACATGGTCTGCAGGCCGTAGCGCTTGCCATGCGTATGGAGCGAATGGATCAGCGTGGTCATCAGCTTGGCGCCCGAGCCGCCCAGCGGATGGCCCAGCGCGATGGCGCCGCCATGGACATTCAGTCGTTCCGGATCCGCACCCGTCGCCTTGAGCCATGCGAGCGGCACAGGCGCAAAGGCCTCGTTCACTTCGTACAGGTCGATGTCGTTGATGCTCATGCCTGCCTTCTTGAGCGCGTGCTGCGTTGCCGGCAGCGGCGCCTCCAGCATGATCACCGGATCATGGCCGATCACGGTCATGTGGTGCACGCGCGCCAGCGGCTTGACGCCCAGCTTCTTCAGGCCGGCTTCGTTGACCACCATCAGGCCTGCCGCGCCGTCGCAGATCTGGCTGGCCGTGGCTGCGGTCACGCGCCCGCCTTCGGCGATCAGCTTGACGCTGCCGATCGATTCCAGCGTCGCATCCGCGCGAATGCCTTCGTCGGCGGTATGCAGCTCGCCGTTACGGGTGCCATCGGCCAGGCGGACTTCTACCGGCACGATCTCGGCGTTGAAGCGGCCCGCGCGGGTCGCAGCGGCGGCGCGCTGGTGGCTCAGCAATGCGTAACGGTCCAGGTCCTCGCGCGAAAAGCCGTAGTTGCGCGCGATCATTTCCGCGCCCGTGAACTGGCTGAACTGCACGCCCGGGTAACGCTGCTCGATGTTCGGGCTCTTCGGCACGCCAAAGCCATTCTTGGCCGGCAGTTGCGACGACAGTCCCATCGGCACGCGCGTCATGCTTTCCACGCCAGCGGCGATGACGATGTCCATCGCACCCGACATCACCGCCTGCGCCGCAAAGTGCAGCGCCTGTTGCGACGAACCGCACTGGCGGTCGACCGAGGTGCCCGGGACGCTTTCGGGCAGGCGGGACGCCAGGATGGCGTTGCGCGCCACGTTGCCGGCCTGTTCGCCGACCTGGCTCACGCAACCCATGATGACGTCTTCGACCAGCGCGGGATCGGCACCGGTGCGGTCGAGCAGCGCGTTGAGTACTTCAGCAGCCAGGTCGGCCGGATGCCAGCCGGCCAGCCTGCCGCCTTTGCGTCCACCCGCGGTACGTACCGCACCAACGATATATGCCTCTGCCATGTGATCTCCTTGAACGATGCCGGCGACAATGGCCAGCCGTATAGCCTAGATGCACGCATTCTGGGGATGCCGTGCGGCGCGCGCGTCGTCGGAAGCGACGAAACGAGCGCCGCCGATCAGGTCCGCGGCGCGAGCACGGCGAAAATGGCGGTCGCGCGCAGCAGGCAGCGCTCGCCGCTCATCACGCGGCATGTGCCATAGCGCAGGCGCGCCCCGAGCTTGTCGAATTCCACGCGTGCCTCGAGCCAGTCGCCGACGCGCGCGGCATCGAGGTAGTCCAGGCTCAGGTTGACCGTGACGGCGTTGTTCTTCCGCTTGGTCTCGATCTGCATCATCATCCCGATCGCCGTATCGGCCAGCGTGGCCAGCATGCCGCCGTGCGGAATGCCGAGATTGTTCAGATGGTGCTCGCCGACGCGCACGGCCAGGGTCCGGCGCTGCAAATTGACGTACAGCTGGCCGAAGTGGCCCATGTAGCCGTCCAGCTTGCGCAAGGCCACGAAGCCCTCGGGCACGCCCCCGGCCGAGGCCTCGTCGCCGGCCGCCATGGCGGCAATCTCCGCTTCCGCCATGGCCTCAGCCGAAATAGCGCGAAGCGACGCCGAGTTGCTCGCGGCACTCCGCCACCATGCGCGCGACCAGTTCCTCGCAGCTCGGCACATCGTCGATCAGGCCCACGCACTGGCCCGCGCTCACGATGCCGCCATCGGGCTCGCCCGATACCAGCGCCGCCTTGCCACGCTGACCGGCGACCAGGTGCCGCACTTCCTCGAACTCGGCCCCGCCCGGGCGGCGTTCGATGCTGACCACCTCATCCGACACGGCGTTCTTCAGCACGCGCGCGGTGTTGTGCATGGTGCGGAAGATCAGGTTGGTGTCGCGCTCGCTGGCGGCAACCAGCGCTTGCTTGATGTTGTCGTGGATGGGCGCCTCGCGCGTGGCGCAGAAGCGCGTGCCCATGTTCACGCCCTCGGCGCCCAGCACCAGGGCCGCTGCCATGCCGCGGCCGTCGGCGATGCCACCCGACGCGATGACGGGAATCTTCAGCCGGCGCGCCGCCAGCGGAATCAGCACCATGCCCGGCACATCGTCTTCGCCGGGATGGCCCGCGCACTCGAAACCGTCGATCGACACCGCGTCGACACCCAGGCGCTCGGCCGACAGCGCGTGTCGGATCGCCACGCACTTGTGGATCACCTTCAGGCCGGCGGCCTTGGCGCGCGCGATGTGTTCCTTGGGATTGTTGCCTGCCGTTTCCAGCACCTTGACGCCGCTTTCGATGATGGCATCGAGATAGCGCGCATACGGCGGCGGGTTGATCGACGGCAGCAGCGTGAGATTGACACCGAAGGGACGATCGGTCATTTCACGGCAGCGGCGGATTTCCTCGGCCAGCGCCTCGGGCGTCGGCTGCGTCAGCGCGGTCAGGATGCCCAGCCCGCCGGCATTGGAAACAGCAGCCGCCATCTCGGCATAACCCACCCATTGCATGCCGCCCTGGATGATCGGGTAGCGGATTCCCAGCATTTCGGTGATACGTGTCTTCATGGTTGTCCTTGGTTTCAGCCGCGCGGCCTGCCGTCCCGGGCAGCCTGCGCCACGCAGGGCAGTCTAAGGTGCCCGCGCGCGCCTTAGCTTCGTCGGAAGCGACGATTGCAGGAGACGCATTCTGCACTAGTGTGGGCCAGACCCACCCACGCCGCCTGGACCGTCATGAACCAACCCACCCCGACCTTCGAGACCCTGCGCTATGCCGTGGAAGACGGCATAGCGACCATCACCCTGCACCGGCCCGAGCAGCTCAACGCCTTCACCGGCCAGATGATGCAGGACCTGATCGCCGCCTTCGACGCCACCGATGCCGATGACAACGTGCGCGCCGTCATCGTCACGGGTTCCGGCCGCGCCTTCTGCGCGGGCGCGGACCTGTCGGGCGGCAGCTCCACCTTCGACTACGAGAAGCGCTATGGCGCAAAGCCCGACACGGCCCACCGCGACGGCGGCGGCCGCGTGTCGCTGCGCATCTTCCGCAGCCTCAAGCCGGTCATCGGCGCGGTGAACGGCGCGGCGGTCGGCGTCGGCGTGACCATGCAGCTGCCCATGGACATCCGGCTGGCGTCCACCGATGCCAAGTTCGGCTTTGTGTTCGCACGGCGCGGCATTACGCCGGAAGCCGCGTCTTCGTGGTTCCTGTCGCGCGTGGTCGGTATCTCGACCGCGCTCGAATGGTGCTACACCGGCCGCGTGTTCTCGGCCCAGGAAGCGTTCGAGCGCGGCCTGGTCCGCTCGCTCCATGCGCCCGAGGACCTGTTGCCGGCCGCGCGCGCCATTGCGCGGGAAATCGCCGACAACGCGGCGCCGGTGTCCGTCGCGATCTCGCGCCAGCTGATCTGGCGCATGGCCGGGGCCAGCCACCCGATGGAGGCGCACAAGCTCGACAGCCGGGCGATCCTGTCGCGCGGCCGTTCGGCCGATGTCAAGGAAGGCGTCAGCGCCTTCCTCGAAAAGCGCCCCGCCGCCTTCCCGGATCGCGTGTCGCAGGACCTGCCGGACTTCTTCGACTGGAGCGGCGAGCCGCCGTTCGCCTGAGCAGGAGTGGACATGAAAGTCAGCCAGGCGGTGGACAGCCGCAAATCCGTGCGTGGTTTTCTGCCGAAGCCCGTCGCTCCCGATACCATCCGCCGCGTGCTGGCCGCCGCGGCACGCGCGCCCTCGGGCGGCAACCTGCAGCCGTGGCACATTCACGTGGTCGGCGGCGATGAGATGGATCGGCTGAAAGGCATCATGCGCCAGCGCGTGGCGCAAGCGCCCGGTGGCGAAGACCGCGAGTACGACATCTATCCGCGCGAGCTCGCCTCCCCCTATCGCGACCGGCGCTTCGAGGTCGGCGAGGCGCTGTATCGCTGCCTCGATATCCCGCGCGAAGACAAGCAGCGCCGCCTGGCGCAGTTCGCCAACAACTTCGCGTTCTTCGGCGCGCCGCTGGCGCTGTTCTGCAGCGTCGACCGGCGCATGGGGCCGCCGCAATGGTCGGACCTTGGCATGTACCTGCAGACGGTGATGCTGCTGCTGCGCGAGGAAGGCCTGGACAGTTGCGCGCAGGAATGCTGGGCGATCTATCCGCAGACGCTCGGCAGCTTCCTGTCGCTGCCGCCGGAGCGGATGCTGTTCACGGGCATGGCAATCGGCTACGAAGATCCCGAGGCGCCCGCCAACCAGTTGCGCGCGCCGCGCGCAGCGCTGGAGGCGTTCTCCGAGTTCATGGGCATCTGAACGGGAGGAAGGCGCGCCCGACGGGCGCGCCTTTCACAGCAGTCCGAGCTGCCTCGCGATGGCCACGGCCTGCGTGCGGTTGCTGGCGTGAAGCTTGGCGCTGATATTGCGCAAGTGCGTGCGCACCGTGGTTTCCGACACGAACAGCCGCTGGGCCATGGCGACGTTGGAGAACCCTTCGGCCAGCAGTTGCAGCACCTTCTGCTCCTTCGGGGTCAGCGGCTCCACCAGCGGCGCGGGCGCGGCCTGGTTAGCCGGCGCCGCGTCCGGTCCCATGCCGCACGCTGCAAGCAGCTTTTCCACATACGCCGACGGCAGGTTGCCGCCTTGCCTTGCACAGGCCTGCGCCACGAGGCGGCGCACCTCGTCCCCCTCATCGGCAAAGATGCGGACAAACCCTTCCGCCGCGCCGAAGCGCAACGCCTCACCCATGACCACGAGCGCCTGTGCGCCATCCCCCGTGCGCTGGTATGCCTGGGCCAGCAGGATGCGCAGCTTCAGCGCGCGCCGCATGAGCTGGTTGGACACCGCGGCCGCCAGTTCGCGCTCCAGTGCCTCGCGCACCTGCGCGGTGGGTTCGACATGCAAAGCCAGGCGCAGGCGGCCTACCGTGATGTCTTCGACATCGTTCGCGAACGAGCTGACGCCCGGCCGCGTACGCCATAGCGCAGGCTCGGACGCGCGCAGCAGGGCTTCTTCGGCAGCGTGCCGGTTGCCCTGGCGCAAGGCCAGGCGCGCGCGCTCGAGCATCGCGGACATGACCAGGCGCGTCAGGCCGCGATGGTGCCCAAGATGCTCCAGCGCGGCCAGCCATTCATGGGCCTGGTCGGCTTCGCCACGCTCGAAGGCAATGCGCGCCAGCACCAGATGGCCGGTAATGATCTGGTCCGGCAAGCCCAGGTCGCGTGACAGCGGCAGGTACACATTCAGCAAGCGGCCGGCACGGTCGGAATCGCCGCTCTCATAGAGCCCTTCGGCCAGCAGGATGCAGGCCATGGCATTGCCATTGGTCGGTCCGAACCGGTTCGGCAACATGGTGCGCGCGGCAATGCGGAAGCGCCCCAGCGCCTGCTGCAGCCGTCCCTGGCGCAGGTCGATCAGCCCTTCCACCGACTCCGAGAAGATCTTGTTGAAGTTGCTGTCCGAACCGCGCACGGCCTGCCGCGCCACGGCCAGCAGGCGGCGCGCCTCGCCGTAGTCGCCACTGACGGCCGCGAGCCGCGCCATCGACGTGGCCAGGATGGCATCGGGAAAGGCATAGCCCATCGGCAGCGGCGGCAACTCGTTGCGGGCAAAGGCGCGGGCATCGTCGAAGCGGTCCATCATATTGAGCAGCATGTGCCGCAGCGCGCGCACATGTGCCAGCAGCTCGCCTGCCGCACCTTCGGTGGAAGCAGCCTGCAGCAGTGCAATGGCTTCGGCCGGCCCGCGCGTGAACGACACCGCCCACGCGCGCGCGATTTGCAGCTTGGGCCAGCGCGCCAGTTCGTCTGGCGGTACCACTTCGAGCCAGCGCGTCAGCAACCGCATGCGCCCCTGCGCCAGCAGCTCGCCCGCCGCGCTGTCCAGCAATTGCAGCGCATGGGCCACCGCCCCGGCGGCAAAGGCATGCTCGATGGCCGGCACCGGGCGCCCCTGGCCTTCATACCAGCGCGAGGCCGCCATGTGCAGCGCGGGCACTGCCTGCGGCAGGGTCTGCGCGAGCTGTCCGCGCAGGAAGCTGGAAAAGAGGCTGTGATAGCGATACCACTGCTGCGGCTGCTCTCCGGTGCCGCGCTCGCCGTAGCGCTCGCTCTCCAGCGGCAGCAGGAACAGGTTGGCACGCTCGAGCCAGGCCAGGATGTCGGCGCTGTTGCCGGCTGCCGCTTCGCCTTCGGCAGGCGCGCCGGCCTGCGCGGCTGACTGGTACAGCGCGTCGCACAGCGGTCCGCACAACTGGTCGAGGATCGACGTGCGCAACAGGAAGTCGCGCACGGGCTCTGGCAAGTGGTGAAAGACGTCCTCGACCAGGTAATCGGCAATGGCCGCGTTCGAGCCAGAGAAACCCGCGATAAAGGTTTCTGGCTGCGCACGACGCTCCATGGAGACCGAGGCCAGCCACAGCGCGGTGGGCCACCCCTCGGTACGCCGGTGCAGGACGCTGATGGCGGCCTGTTCCAGCTTCAGGCCGCGTGCCTGGCGCAGGAACGATTCTGTTTCGCTGGCACTGAAGCGCAGTTGGGCGGGCTCGATCTCGAGCAGTTCGCCACGCGCGCGCAGCCGGCCAAGGCCGGTCTCCGGTACCCAGCGCGTGCCGACCACGACGCGCGCGCCCGGCGGCAGGCTTTCCACGAGCTGCCAGACCAGCCCCACCACGGCCGGGTTCTGGAGCGCTTCGAAATCGTCGAGGAACAGCGTAAAGGCGCCATGATGCCGCGCCACGCGGTCCATCAGCGCGAGCGCCTGCTCGCCGGCATCCGCTCCGGCATGATCGGCGGGACGCTTCGGGCCGCCCTCCAGTACCTGCGACAGCGCCACCTCCAGCGATCCGAGGAAGCGCGTGGCGTCGTTATCGGCGCGGTCCAGGGTCAGCCAGACCGTCGGCACGCCAGCCGCTTCCAGCCGCGCCCGGCATTGCAGCATGGCCGTGGTCTTGCCGAAGCCGGCCGGCGCGCGCACCAGGACGAGCCGCACGAAGCCGGCCGCGCAGACGGTATCGCAGATGGCTGAGCGCTCCACCTGGTAAGGGGTCAGCAGGGGCGGCCGCAGTTTCGCCGCCAGGGCGCCAGTGCCCGCGCCCGGCGCCGGGCGCCGGGCAGTCTCCTCATTGCTCGCCATTGGCTAGTTTGTGCTCCGCATCCGGGTTCAGCCTTGCCCTTTGTACTGCAGGCCAGCCGGTGTGACAGCGCGGCCGTGCCCGTGAATGAACAGGGAATTATGGCGTAAACCGGCCCGGGCGTCGGCGAGCAAGGCCGCGACTGCCAATCGCGGCGCCGTTGGATATCAAACCAGCTTGCTGCCGTGGCCGGCCCAGTAGCGGTCGCGCAGCACCCGCTTGAGCAGCTTGCCGGTCGGCAGGCGCGGCAGTTCGGCCGCGAAGTCCACGGTGCGCGGGCATTTGATGCCGGACAGGTTCTCGCGGCAGAACGCGATCAGCTCGGCGGCCAGCTCGGGCCCCGCTTCCGCCATGCTGGCCGGCTGCACCACGGCCTTGACCTCCTCGCCGAAATCTTCGTTCGGCACGCCGATCACGGCCACGTCCATGACCTTCGGATGAGTCATCAGCAGGTTCTCGGCCTCCTGCGGGTAAATGTTCACGCCGCCCGAGATGATCATGTTGGCCTTGCGGTCAGTGAGGTAGAGGTAGCCGTCCTCGTCCACGTAGCCGATGTCGCCGATGGTGCTCCAGTCCGCATGTTCGGGATGGCGCGATTCCTCGGTCTTGGCCGGGTCGTTGTGGTACACGAACTGGCGCCCCTCGGCAAAATAAATCGTGCCCGGCTGCCCGGGCGGCATCAACGCACCGTCCGCATCGCAGATGCGCAGCTTGCCGATCATGGCGCGCCCGACCGTGCCCTTGCGCTGCAGCCACTCGGACGAGCTGACCACCGTCACGCCATTGCCCTCGGTGCCGGCGTAGTACTCCCACACGACCGGCCCCCACCATTCGATCATCTGCTCCTTGACCTGCACCGGACATGGTGCCGCGGCGTGGATGGCCACGCGCAGCGACGACACGTCATGGCGGGCGCGCGTCTCCGCGGGCAGCTTCAGCATGCGCGAGAACATAGTCGGCACCACTTGCGTATGCGTGATGCCATGCTCCTGCACGAGCCGCAGGAACTGCTCCGCATCGAAATGCTCCATCACCACCGAGGTACCGCCCAGCGCCTGCACCGACATGTTGTAGCGCAGCGGCGCGGCGTGGTACAGCGGCGCTGGCGACAGATAGCGCATGTCAGGACCGAAGCCATACAGCCTCTGCGTGAGCGCGGTCAGCGAAGTCGGTGTGTCGATGTCCGGGCTGCCCGGCGGCGCGTAGACGCCCTTCGGGCGTCCGGTGGTGCCCGATGAATACAGCATGTCGCCGCCCGTGGTTTCGTCCTCGATGCGTTGGGCCGGATACCGTGCAAGCGTGGTTTCGTACGACATGTAGCCGGGCAAGGCGCCGTCCAGCATCAGGTAGCCCTTCAGGCCCGGCACCTGTTCCATCAGCGCCTCGGCGACCTCTCCCTGCGCCCGGGAGGAAACCAGCATCTGCGCGCCGCTGTCGCGGATGATGTAGGCGGCATCGGCCGCGTTCAGGCGTGTGCTCAGGCAGATAAAGGTAATGCCGCTGCGCTGCGCGCCCCAGCACAGCTCGAACAGCCGCGGATGGTTCTCGATCAGGAACGCCACGCGATCGCCGCGCTGCAGGCCGTGGCCGCGATAGAGACGGGCCGCCTGGTTGGAGCGCTCGTCCAGTTCGCGGTATGTCACCACGGTGCCGTCGCCCATGATGACCGCCGGCTTCTCTGGGGTGCGCTGCGCGTGGACATACGGGTGCATGGCGTGGTCTCCTGGAATTCGAATAGGGTCCGCCGCATCGGCGGCGGTTGGGGTGGATGCATTCTCATGAGCCCGGCCAGACTCGGGCATCGTCGGAAACGACGAACGGGACGAGGCCCGGCATGCGGCACTGCGGCAAGCGCCGGGCCCGGGGCTTCGTCCGATGCGACGATGCGCGCGCGACTGGCTTGCGCCGAAGATGGCCGACTGGATGTTCTGCCTGGTGCGTACCAGCCGCGACGCACGGCGCCAGGAAGGCATCTCGTTCGTGCTGGTGGACATGCGCACGCCTGGCATCACGGTGGCCGCGCTACCCACCCTCGATGGCCCGATGCCCGGGCAGCAGGAAGTCAACCAGGTGTTCTTCGACAATGTGCGCGTGCCGGTCGAGAACCGCATTGGCGAAGAAGGCATGGGCTGGACCTACGCCAAGTACCTGCTCGAGTTCGAGCGCGGCGGCACCTATGGCCCGACCTTGCGCAAACAGCTGGCCAAAGTCGCGGCGATCGCCGCGGACCAGCCCGGCGACGATGGCCGGCCGCTACTCGCGGACGCGTGCTTCCGCCGCAAGCTGGCCCAGCTTCACCTGCGCGCGGCCGGGCTGCAGGCGGTGGAACTGAAGCTGTTCAGCGGCGTGGAATCGGGCAAATCGATCGGCGCCGCGTCGAGCATGCTCAAGCTGCTGGGGACGGAGGCCATGCAGGCCATCAGCGAACTGGCCGTGGATGCGGCGGGTCCGGCGGCGCTGCCCTTCGTGCAGGACACCTGGGCGGAGATCCAGGGCCGGGAGGCGCCGCCGCGCGTCGGGCCCGACTATGCCGCCGTGCTGGCGCCGCGCTATTTCAATTACCGCAAGGCTTCGATCTACGGCGGCTCCAACGAGATTCAGCGCAATATCATCGCCAAGCTGATGCTCGGACTCTAGCGCTACCGATACCGGCCGAACTGCCGCATGCCGGATGCGGCGGCGGCTGGTGGAAGACAGAAGCCCGCCGAAGCGGGTTTCTGTTTGTACCAGCCGCCTCCGTCAGATCCCGCCGCTACTCGGCCTTGATGTCGTACTCGCGAATCAGCTTCGCCCATGCGGCGGTTTCCTCGCGGATGCGCGCGGCCAGCGCCTCGGGCGTACTGGCCACCGGCTCCATGCCCTGGCGCTGCAGCTCGGTCCGGACCGCGGCCGTCCCCAGCAAGGCACGCACCTCGGCCGCCAGTCCGTCGACGGCCGCCGCCGGCGTGGCGCGCGGCACCAGCAGCGCATACCAGGAACTGACGTCGATGCCGGCCACGCCCTGCTCGGCCAGCGACGGCACGCCGGGCGCGGCAGGCGAACGCTTCGACTGCGTCACCGCCAGCGCGCGCAGCTTGCCCGACTGGATGAACGGCGCCAGCGTCGGCCATGTGCCCAGCAGCACCGGTACCTGGCCGCCCACCACGTCATTGAGCGCCTGCGTCGTGCCTTTGTAGGGTACGTGCATCAGCGTCACGCCTGCCTTGTGCCGGAACAGCTCGCCGGCCAGGTGCAGCCCGCTGCCGACGCCTGGACTGGCGTAGCCAAGCGGCGTGCCGGCCTGCGCCGACTGCCGCGCGAGCCGGATCAGCTCCTGCACGGAATTCGCCTTGACCGACGGATGCACGGCCAGCACGTTGGGCGAACTGGCCAGCAGCGACACCGGCCGGAAATCACGCTCCACCTGGTAGGACAGCGCCGGGAACAGCGTCGGGTTGATGGTCAGGTTGCCGGCCGGCACCACCAGCAGCGTGCAGCCATCGCCCGCGGCACGGCGCACGGCGTCGATGCCGATATTGCCGTTGGCGCCGGGCTTGTTGTCGACGATATACGGAACGTTCGCATGCCGTTGCTGCAGCCCGTGCGAGAGCGTGCGTGCGAGCTGGTCGGCCGGCCCGCCGGCCGGGAACGGCACCACGATGCGCACGTTGGCACAGGCGGCCCAGGCATTCTGCGTGGCGAGGCCGGCTGTCACCAGCAGACCCGCCGCCATGGCAACGAGCCAACGGCGTCGGGTAGGGAATCCGGCCTGCTTGCCGTCGTAACTGATATGACTTTGTTGCATCGGTTGAAGGTTCAGCCCAGGCCGAACGGCCGGGGCGGTTCGGGCGGACGGTAGTCGAGCAGCCGCGACAGTTCCGCGCCGGCGCCCCTGACCATTTCCACCATATTGTCCAGTTGATCCGGGTCGATACGCGAAGCCGGGATGGTTGCCCCCAGTGCCGCCACGACCTTGCCGGTACGGTCGCGCACGGGCGCCGCGATCGTCGAGATGCTGGCCTCGAAGAAGCCTTCATGCAGCACGTAGCCGCGTTCACGGTCGCGCTGCACCATCTCGTAGAGTTCCTCGACCGTGCGTGGCGTGCTTTCCGAAAACACCTCCAGCCGCGCTTCGGGATACAGCGCCCGCAACTCGTCCAGCGACAGGTCTTCGAGCAGCACGCGCCCGAGCACCGTGGCGTGCGCCGGCAGCCGCGTGCCGACGTTGACCGTGCTGGCAAACGGGCGCGGCGACACGGACTTGGCCACGTAGACGATCGAGCGCCCGTCGCGCACCACGAGGTTGCACGGGTAATGGATCTCGTCGCGCAGCCGGTCCAGCAGCGGGCGGCCCAGCTCGGTCAGTTCCAGCGAGGCCAGGTAGTCAAAGCCTAGCCGCAGCACCGCCATGCCGAGCCGGAACTCGCGGCCGCCATCGGTGCGCTCGACGAAGCCCATCATCTCCAGCGTGGCCAGCAGGCGGAAAACGGTCGAGCGCGGCACCTTCAGGCGCCGCGCCAGCTCGGCGGCCGACAGGGTGCGCTCGCGGCTGCTGAACTCGCCCAGCAAGCGCAGGCCGCGCTCCAGCCCCGGCACGATGTACTTGTCCTGGGCGTCTTCGGGCGGCGATTCGGTGGTCATGGTTTGTCTCTGCTATGCGTGTTATGGCGTTCCGGACATGCTTCGGGTGCCTTGCGGGGCCGTTTTCCACCCCTGCGTACACCGGCAACGTTCCCATATATCACGCCTGAGCCCCATAGGGTACCCGTCGCGCCGACAAACCTCGCGCGGCGGCGGGTTGTTCCCCCGCCACGCCACGTCCCCCGCCCTACTTCAGATAGTCGCGCAACCAGGCCGCGCACTGCTCGCCATGCTGGGCCGGCCAGCGCACGACGATGGTCTCGTCACGCCGGCGCAATTCCACGCAGATGTCCGAGAGCGGCCCGCGCTGCGCCGGCGCACGCCCGAACAGCCTGGACAGCAGGCCACCGTTGTCACTGTGGCCGTTCCAGGCCGGAGCGCTGGCTGCATGGCCGTTGTGCGCGGCGAGCGGTGCCGGCGCTGCCATCGCCGGCATGGCAACCGGTGGCGCCGCGGTCGATGCAGCAGCCGGCACCGCTGCGGCCTGGCCGGCCTGCGGCGACAGCCGCGCCAGCAGGTTGGCGCCGAACTCGTCCCACATCCGGTCGGCCTTGGTCTTCATCACGCTCAGGCCAAAGGTGCCGAGCCGACCCAGCACGTCGACCTGGACCCGGATGCGCAACTGGGTCGAGCCGTCCTCCTGCTCCGTCAGGAAGATCTCGCTCGCCTGGCGCAGCGAACTGGCGACCGACGCATCCTCGCCCGTGCCCTCGGTGCGCAAGTAATGCGGCGCGCGCGTCTCGACGATCTTCGTATGCAGGCGGAAGCGTGCATTGATGAACGCGATCTTCACCGTCATGTGCGCGATGTATTCCACATCGCTGATGACCTCGATCGATTCCATGCCAGGCACGCAGGCGCCCATCACGTTCGGGTCGAGCAGCAGTTCCCACACGCGCGCCGGCGGCGCCGCGGTGACCAGGGTCTTTTCAATTTCCACGCATTTTCTCCGCGGCGGACAGGATGGATTCGACGATGCCGACGTAGCCCGTGCAGCGGCACAGGTTCCCGTTCAGCCCGTGACGGACCTCCTCTTCCGTTGGGTTGGGGTTGTCGGCCAGCAGCGCGCACGACGTCATCAGAAAGCCCGGCGTGCAGTAGCCGCACTGCAGGCCGCCGCATTCCATGACGCTTTGCTGCAGTGGGTGCAGTTCGCCATCGGCCGCCAGGCCTTCTACGGTCATCACGTGGCGCCCGCGCACCTGCGCGGCCAGCATCAGGCAGGACTTGACGGCCTCGCCGTCGACCAGCACCGTGCAGGCGCCGCAAATGCCCGTTTCGCAGCCGCGCTTGGTGCCGGTCAGGTTCAGGTCGTCGCGCAGCAGGTCGGACAGCATGCGCCGCGCCGGAACTTCGACGCTATGTTCTTCTCCGTTGACGGTGACATCGATGGTGATTTTGCTCATGGCAACTCCTCAGTCCGCGGCCACGCCGAACAGCTCGGCGATGGTGCGGCGTGCGACCGTGCGCACGATGTGGCGGCGGAAGTCCGCCGAACCGCGCATGTCCGATACCGCGTTGATGTCGGCGGCCACGATCTCCGCGGCCTCGGCCGCGAGTTCCGCCGTCACGGCCTGGCCGATCAGCAGCGCTTCGGCACGATGCAGGCGGGCCGGGATCGGCGTGGAAGCGCCGACGGCCAGCCGGGCCTCCACGCAGAAATCGCCCTCGCGGCGTACCGACAGCGCCACGCTGGCGAGCGGGCGGTGCTCGGCCGCTGTACGCAGGAACCGCGCGTAGCGCCCGTCCGCACCCGCTGCCGGCGCCGGCAACCGGATCTCGGTAACGATCTCACCCGGCATCAGGGCCGTGACGTAGTAGTCGACGAGAAAATCTTCGATCGCCAGCACGCGCTCTCCACCCGGACCGCTCAGCACGACCTGCGCACCAAGGGCCATCAGGCAGCCCGGCGGATCGGTGGCCGGATCGGCATAGCAAAGGTTGCCGCCGATGGTGCCCTGGTTGCGCACCTGCGGATTGGCCACGCGCGCGGCCATGCTGGCCAGCATTGGATAGTGCGCCTGCACGACGGGCGAGCGCGCCACCTCGGCATGCAAGCTCAGCGCGCCGACGCGCAGGCCCTGACGCGGGTCGAACGCGATGCCGCGCAGCGCATCCAGCTTGCCGAGGTAGACCACATGGCTCGGCGTCAACATGCGCTGACGCATGCCGAGTATCAATGCGGTGCCGCCCGCGTAGGCGCGGCAGTTGTCGCCGAGGTCCACCAGCATGCGGCTCGCCTCACCGACCGTGGCCGGCTCCAGGAATTCGAAATCACGCATGGGCGGCCTCCTTCTCCGTCTCATTGCGCTCGCGCAGCGCCGCCAGCACCTTCTCCGGCGTGATCGGCAGCGAGTGGATACGCACGCCAATGGCGTGATGCACCGCGTTGGCAATCGCCGCCGCGCCGGGCAGGATCGCGGTTTCGCTTGCGCCCTTGGCACCGAACGGGCCATTGGGATCGTTGGACTCCACCAGGTCGGTGCGCAGCATCGGCAGCGCATCGGCCGTGGCCATGGTGTAGTCGGCAAAGTTGCCGTTCTGCAGGCGGCCGTCTTCGTAGCGCAAGTGTTCGTAGAGCGTCCAGCCGATCGCCTGCACCGTCGCGCCGTGGGTCTGGCCATGCACCGCGAGCGGGTTGATCGCCTTGCCGCAGTCGTCGGCAACAAAGCTGTCGATCACGGTCACGCGGCCCGTGCAGGTATCGACCTCGACCTCCACCGCCTGCGCCGCGAACGAATAGGCGGGCGCGACATTGCCGTAGTAGTTGGCGTCATGCATCACGGTGGGCGCGTCATAGGTAGCGCGCACATGGATGCCCTCGCCGCCGTGGCGGAAGATATGCAGCCGAGCGATCTCGGCCAGCGTTGCCGACTTGTCCGCCTGGCCCGGCACGCTGATGCGGCCATCGGCATACGACAGGCTGTCCGCGTCCACGCCGAATTTCTCCGCCGCCAGCGCCAGCACCTTCTGCTTCGCTTCGCGCGCGGCGCGCAGCACGGCATTGCCCGAGATGATGGTCACGCGCGAGGCCAGCGAGCCCAGGCAGAACGGCGAGGTATCGGTATCGGGCGCCGTCACGGTCACGTGCGACAGCGGGATCCCCATCTCCTGGGCGCAGATCTGGCTGAGCATGGTGTTGGCGCCCTGCCCCATGTCGCATTCGCTGGTCTGCAGCATCACGCGGCCGTCTTCATTGAGCTTGAGCAGGATGGTCGAGCCGTCCCAGTTGCCAAGCGTGCGGTTGCCGCTGACGTGCATCGCCGCCGCAATGCCCACGCCGCGCCGGCGCATGCCGGTGCCGCGCGGCGCGGCGCGCTTGGCGTCCCAGCCGATCGCCTGGCGCGTCATCTCCAGGCACTCCTGCATGCCCGTGCTGCCGATCTGCCAGCCATGCACGCTGGTCTCGCCACGGCCGATGGCATTGCGCTTGTGCACCTCGATCGGATCCATGCCGATCATCTCGGCCAGCACCGTCAGGTGGCAGTTCAGCGGGAACTGCATCTGCTGCCCGCCAAAGCCGCGGAAGGCGCCGCGCGGCGGGTTGTTGGTATAGGCCAGCACCGCGTGCGCGCGCACGTTGGTGATGCGGTGCATATTGTCGCTGCGCATCGCGCTGACGTGCATGACATCGCCGGCCAGACCGGAAAAGGCGCCGCACTCGGCCGTGATGCGCACGTCCTTGGCCACGATCATGCCGTGCGCCGACAGGCCCATGCGCAACCAGACCTTCGCGGGCACACTCGCGCGCGCGCCCTGGAAATCTTCAAGGCGGTTGTTGACGAGCCGCACCGGGCGATCGAGCCTGGTCGCCAGGAATGCGCAGATCAGGCTGTTGTTCTCCTCGACGATCTTGGCGCCAAAGCCCCCGCCCGTGGTGGCCTGCACCACGCGGATGGTCGATGCCGGACGATCGAGCGCCTCGGCCATGCGGCTGCGCGCGAGGAACACCGACTGCGTCGACGCATACACCGTCAGCCGCCCGTTGCCATCCTGCGCCGCGACGGACGCCATCGGCTCCAGGTAGCCCGGATACTGCGAGTGCATGTCGTAGGTCGCCTCGTACACCGCAGCGGCCTCGGCAAAGCCGGCTTCCACGTCGCCGCGCTCGATATGCATCTCATGGCCGATATTGCGCGTGCCGGCATGGATCTCCGGCGCCCCGTCGGCCAAAGCGGCCTCGGGGCTCAGCAGCGCCGGCAACGGCTCGTACTCGACGCGTATCAGGTCCAGCGCATCGCGGGCGATTTCCTCGCTCACCGCCACCACGGCCGCGACTTCCTCGCCGACGTGGCGCACCATGCCGGCGGCCAGGATGCGCTGCTCCTTGCGGTGCGGCCCCCACAGGCGCGTGGGCGTATCGCGCCCGGTCACCACCAGCTTGACACCGGGCAGCGCCTTCGCCGCCGAGGTGTCGATGGCGGCGATGCGCGCATGCGGGTGCGGGCTGCGCAGCACCTTCGCGTGCAGCATGCCGGGCAGCTTGATGTCGCCGGCATATTGCGCGCGTCCCATGACCTTCTCCCGCGCGGTCACCTGCGGCGTGGACGCTCCCACGATGGACTGGCTCATGCCCGCCTCCTGCGTCTGGTATTGCATCGATCTGCTGGGTGCTGCGTCATTCCGCGGAAATGCCCATGTCGCGGATGACCTTGCCAAGGCGCTCGTAGTCGGAAGCGTTGACCTTTTCGAGCGCCGCGGGCGTGCCGCCGATCGGCAAAGCGCCGAACGTGGCCATCTTCTCGGCGACGTCCGGCAGCCTGATCACCTCGTTGAGCTGCTCGTTGAGGACCTTCACCACCTCGGCGGGCGTGCCCTTGGGCGCCATCACGCCGTGCCATGCGCCGACCACCACGTCCTTGTAGCCAAGTTCGGCCAGTGTCGGCACGTTCGGCAGCAGCGCGGAGCGCTTCGCATCGGTGATGGCCAGGGCGATCAGTTTGCCCGTGTTGATGTACTGCGCGACCGGGCCCAGCGTGACGTAGGCAAAGTTCACGTGACCGGCCACCACGTCGTTGACGGCCGGCGCCACGCCCTTGTATGGCACGTGCTGGATCTTCACGCCCGCGGCGCGGTTCAGCATCTCGCCGGCAATGTGCATCGGCGAGCCGGCGCCCGGGCTGGCATAGGTGAAGCTCTTGCCCGCCTTCGCCGCGGCGATCATCTCCGGGACCGTCTTGACGCCGGCCGCCGGGTTGGCCACCAGCAGCACCGCCTGCACCGCGGTCTGAATCACGGGCGTGAAGCTGTGCAGCGGGTCATAGCTGGCTGCCGGCGCTAGCTTGAGCACCATCGGCGCGAGCGTGAACGGGTTCGGCGTATAGAGCAGCGTGTAGCCATCCGGCTGCGCGCGGCTGACGAAGGCGGTACCGACCACGCCCGCGGCGCCGGGGCGGTTCTCCACGATCACGGGCTGCTTGAGGCGCGCCGACAGCTTGTCGGCATACAGGCGCGCCATGGCATCCGTGTCGCCGCCCGGCGGATAGGCGACCACCATGGTCACGGTCTTGGTCGGATAGGCAGCGGCAGCGGCCGCGCTGCCCGCGGCAAGCGCCAGCGCCGCCATGGCAGTGGCGGCAAGGAAAAGTCGGCGGTCTCGTTTCATCAACAGCTCCTGTGGGGGCGCTTCGCGGCGGGAGGCGGGTCGGTTGTGCTCAACGCGAAGACAGGGTTGGCTCGATGGAAAACATATCTGCGTATGTTTTATTGGTAAAACGCATGTTCACTGCAGGAACACAACCACCATCGTAGGGCGCGCATATTGACTACTCAACTTACGTTTATTCCCAATTGACAAATTGACTGATATGTTTTCCGTTCACACTTTTGCCTTTGAGGGGCAAAGCCTTCGCCTGTGAGACAATCTGGCGCCCTGCACGCCGCTTTCGCGCCTTCTCGGCCCGATATACGTGCTGAATACGTCTCAACCGGAAAGAACGCGATGACCCGAAGCACCGGGCCTGCAACAGGCCAGTCGGCGCCCAGCACGGAAGACACTCCCTGGACGAACCTGGACGAGGCCGGCAGCGGCCTGACGGTGGACAACTTCCTGACCACCATGCTGAGCCAGCTCATCACGAGGCTGCGCAGCACGGTGACCCAGCCCTATGCCGAACAGTTCGGGCTGACCGTTCCGGAATGGCGCATCCTGGCGCTGCTCGCGCATGCGAAGCAGCTGCCCTTCTCGGAACTGGTGATCCAGTCCACGTCGGACAAGGCGCTGGTCAGCCGCACGCTGCGGCTACTGGAGGAACGGGGGCTTGTCCTGCTGGAGACGGAGGGGAACACCCCGCGCAAGAAGCTCATCTGCAGCGTGACGGAGGCCGGGATCGCGCTGCATGACGAGGTCATGCCGCTGGCGCGGCGCGGGCAGGCCGACGTGATCCGGCAGTTGGAGCCGGATGAAAGGCGGGCGGTCTATCTCGGGCTGAAGAAGTTATTGAAGGGCCAAGGATAAGGCCGGCACTCGACCTCCATAACGTATGAACAAGAGGGCGCCACTCATTCTTACGTGAGGTGGCGGGCCTGACAGCGGGGGTGAGAGCCGGGGTTCATGGAAACCGGTCCAGCCGAAGCTGGCCCCGCCCGGCCCGCCGTAAAGTCATTGCGTGCACAAGCGCATCGGGAGGACGAATGATGGCGCGAGCCATCATTCGCCTCGACGTGAACCGGGCTCTCACACCCGACCCCTGCTGTTTCAGGAGCCCGACCAGTCTAAAGAGCGCTGCCGTTCACACTCAAGTAGCGCATTGTGAAAGATTGATGCGGCCAGTCAATCGCAGAATGCTGGGAGATTCAGACGAAGGGCATTGAGGGTTCGGCGCCTGCGCCGCGCAGTCGATCAGCTGCGACACGAGAGGGCTACAATAGCGAGCACGATTTCTCTATGAATCATGCTTTAATTCACTATGCCACTGCACGCAGATCAGCAAGCCGAATTTCTCACCTTTGCCGGTCGCATGGCCGATGCAGCAAGCGCTGTCACACTCGCCTATTTTCGTGCAGTGATCGATGTGGTGGACAAAGGCGCCACACGCTTTGATCCCGTTACCGTGGCCGACCGGGAAGCCGAGCGGGCCATGCGCGAGCTGATCCGGAGTACCTATCCCACCCACGGCATTCTCGGCGAAGAGGAGCAGCGAATTGTCGGGACCGAGCCGTTCACGTGGGTACTGGATCCCATTGACGGGACACGTGCGTTTATCACAGGACTGCCACTTTGGGGAACGCTGATTGCGCTCAACGATGGCCAGCACCCGGTACTCGGGGTCATGGATCAGCCGTTCACGCGCGAGCGCTTCTCCGGTGACGGCAACCACGCCTGGCTCAATGGCAAGCTATTAAGGGTTCAGCCTTGCAAAGCCCTGTCAGACGCCAAGCTGCTCTGCACGACTCCCGACATGTTTGAAGCGGGTGAACAATGGGAAGCTTTCCAGCGTGTGGCACGTTCCGCGCGAATGCAGCGATACGGCGGGGATTGTTACGGATATTGCATGGTCGCCGCAGGCCAGATCGACGCCGTGGTCGAGGCGGGACTACAGCCTTATGACGTGCAGGCCCTGATCCCAATCATCGAGGGTGCCGGCGGCGTCATGACGAGTTGGACGGGCGACGACCCTCAGAATGGCGGTGCAGTGGTCGCATGTGGCGACGCTCGCGTGCATGAAGAGATTCTGCGTCTACTGAATGCGCGAGGATGAGTGATATGCGATGCCATTCGCTCTGCGCGCAGGGGAATGGCATGACGCTTGGGGCGCAGGGGTCGTTGTACGACCCCTGCCCCTTAGCCCGCTAGGCGGGTCGAGACAAGCCCATGATGTCACGGGCTTCGGCCGGCGTGGCCACGGACATGCCCAGGTGCTCAATCACGTTGCGAGCACGCTCGACAAGCTGGCCGTTGGTGGCAAAGACGCCACGGCTCAGGTACAGATTGTCCTCCAAGCCAACACGCACATTGCCGCCAAGCAAGGCTGCCTGCGCCATCATGGGCATTTGGTCTCGTCCAATACCGAACGCGGCCCATTGGGCATTCGGTGGAATGAGGTTGCGTTGATAAAGCATTGTCTCCGTGCTCGCGGGCGCCCCCCACAAGACGCCCAGTACCATCTGGAAGAGGGGCACTCCGTCAATCAGGCCCTCTTCGATTAGCGATTTGCCAAACAGAATGTCTCCGGGACTGAATACCTCCAACTCCGGCTTGACGCCGAGCTCCTGGAAACGCCGAGCCATCGCACGCAGGGTTCGAGTGGTATTCAGGTAGACAAACTCGAGTTTGCCTTCCACCTGGTTTCCAGTCGTAATATCGAGTGAGGCAATTTCCGGCAAACAATCTTCGAGATGCCTGACCCGCTCAGCCACGGGGATGACGTCACTTTCCGGTAGCGCCTTCGATTCGTCTTCGGGATCCGGCAGCAGGAACGCACCCAAGCCACAAGTGAGATTCAGCACGATGTCCGTACCCGAAGAGCGTACCCGGTCGACCACCTCCTTGAATAGCAATGGATCGCGGCTGCCTCCGCCCGTCTTGGGGTCGCGCACGTGAATGTGCGCGACAGATGCACCGGCCTTCGCCGCCTCCACGCAGGCATCAGCAATCTGTGCCGGCGTAATCGGCATCGAAGGATGCTTGGGATTAAACGGAGCGTTTCCTGTTACGGCACAGGTAAGGATAACTTTGCGTGACATTGTCAGATCTCCCACTCGACGTTTCCGCTGACGGCCAGTAGCTCGCCGGTAATCTTCGCCGCGGCATCCGACGCGAGAAAGAGAACGGTCTGCGCAAGGTCTTCTGGCTGAACCTTGCTGCGCAACGATATGTACTTCAGGTAGTCCGATTCCACCTCTTCGGCGGCGCGCCCCGATTCCTGCGCGATGTTGGCGACGATTCGCCGCATCCTGTCGTTATCGATCATGCCCGGCAGGATCGCGTTGCAACGAACATTGAACGGACCCAGCTCGCGGGCTGCATTCAAGGTGAGCGACTCGACTGCGGCTTTTGACACCACATAGGGCGTGCGCATTGGCAGGCGGGTGCGCGTGGACCCGGTCGAGAAATTGATGATTGCGCCATGACGGTGCCGCTTCATGGCTGGGACGACACGCTTCATGAACTGGAACATCGCGCCAACATTGACGTCGAGTGTCTCTCGCCATGCCTCGTCGGGGATATCTTCGATCGCCGCTCGAGGGCCCGCGATGCCGACGTTGTTCACGAGGACCGAGATGTCGCCAAATTGGCGCTCGGCCTCCCGCACGACTCTGCCAACGTCATCGGGCTTACCCACATTGGCGACCGTTCCGGTCATGCCGGGGTTGGCGCGCAGGGTCTCGGCCAGCGCGTCGGCACGTACGTCGCAGATATGCACCAGCGCGCCGCCAGCGCGGAACTGCTCCGCAATAACGCGGCCGACACTATCGGCGCCACCCGTCACCAGGACTCTTTCTTTCATCTTGGAAATGCCTTCTTATCGTTGATTCGAACACCCGGTCACGCTTTCACAGCCCGGCGGATATGCCCTCGTCCATCAACAGGCAACTGCCATGCATGGCGCGCGCGGCGTCGGAGGCTAGGAACGCGATGGCGCCTGCGATGTCCTCGGGCTCGGAGAACGTTCGCGTGCTGGGCGTACGTGCCGCCATGAAATCACGCAGCCCCTGCATGGCAGCCTCATTGCGAATGTCGTCGTTCATGGCGGTGGCCGTATTGCCGGGCGCCACGCAATTGACGTTGATGTTTTCACGGCCCAGTTCGCAGGCCAGGGCACGCGTCGCGAGGATGATGCCGGCCTTCGTCGCGCAATAGATCGCATAGGAGCCAAAGCCGGTCAGCCCGGCGACCGACGCCACATTGACGATTCGCCCTCCACCATTGGCCCTCAGCACCGGCACCACCGCGTCAATGGTGTTCCATGTGCCCTTCAGGTTCGTATCAATCATCTGGTTGACATGCGTGGCGTCGGAACTGCCAGCCGGTGTCGGCTTGAAGATTCCCGCAGCATTCACCAGGACGTCGATACGGCCGAACGCGTCGTGAACCTCCGCGATAAGCCGGCGGGCCGCGTCGGGATTACGGACGTCGCATGCAAAACCCGCCGCATCGCCCCCTTTGGCATGGATGGCTTGCGCGACCCTGCCGGCCTTCGCCCGGTCCGCGCTGGCAACTACGGCGACGCGGAAGCCCTCGGCCGCGAGCTTCGTTGCGGCGGCTTCGCCAATCCCTTGTGAACCGCCGGTGACGATGGCGACTTTCGTTGTGTCGTGCATTTCCTGCTCCTCTGTTCTGAACTCGTCGACCGCCTTTCGGGCGGGGTTCTGCATCAGGGGCAAAGGTAGCTCTTTTGTGATCACAAATCAAACATATTTTTCATTGGCACCGAAATTACTCGGCGTAACCAGCCGTAAAGTAGTGGTTTACCCGTATTTATCCTATTTTGCGCTCAATATTCTTGTGATCACAAACATCGGTAAATATACTGCCCTCGCTGACGGCGTCATGATGCGACGCCCCACCGGGTTGGCTCACAGGAGACAGTTCATGCGTTTTGCAGTAGACACAGGCGGTACCTTTACCGACCTCATCGTTGAAGATGAGGTCGGTAACTTGCATATGTTCAAGTCGCCCACGACTCCGTCGGATCCAATCAGCGGAGTCCTGGATGCCCTGCAGGTCGCCGCCGACGGCCTTGGGCTTGCGCGCGACACCATGTTGTCGCTCGGCGAGATGTTCATCTACGGGACCACTCACGCGATCAACGCCATCATCACTGGCAACACGGCGCGTACGGCCTTGATCGTGCCGTCTGGCCACCGCGATATCCTTACCTTGCGGGAGGGAGGGCGCCTGGAGCCGTTCAACTTCACGGTGGCGTACCCCGATCCCTTTGTGCCAAGGGCACTCACCTGGGAAGTCCCTGGCCGCATCCTGGCTGACGGAACCGAGCTGGAGCCACTGGACGAGGCCGCCCTCATCCGGTCCCTGGATGAGATGCGACGCGCGGGGATCGAGGCCGTTGCGGTATGCCTTCTGTGGTCGATCGTGAATCCTGCACACGAGCTGCGGATCGCGGAGTTAATTCAAACCCACCTTCCCGGCGTGCCGTTTACGCTGTCGCACCGCCTCAACCCGATTCCGCGAGAATTCCGTCGGACCTCGTCCAGCTGCATCGATGCTTCCCTGAAGCCGATGATGCGGGCCTACATGCATACGCTGGTGGATCGGCTCAAGTCAGCGGGCTTCCCGGGACGCGTCGTGGTGGTCACCTCGCAGGGCGGCGTCATGGATGCAGACCATGTCGCGGACGCCCCCATTCATCTCATCAATTCCGGCCCTTCGATGGCCCCCGTTTCCGGCCGCTACTTCGCGCGGGCCGACGAAGACACAGGAACGGCAATCGTGGCCGACACCGGCGGCACGACCTACGATGTCAGCCTGGTGCGCCGCGGCCGCGTGCCGTGGTCCCAGGAAACCTGGATCGGCGCGCCCTACCGCGGCGTCATGACCGGCTTCCCTTCGGTGGACGTGAAAAGCGTGGGTGCAGGGGGTGGCTCCATCGCCTGGGTAGACAGTGGCGGCATGCTCCACGTTGGCCCTAGCAGTGCCGGCGCGGTGCCAGGGCCCGTTTGCTATGGCCGAGGCGGAACGTTCCCGACTGTCACGGACGCCTCGCTCGCGTTGGGCTATATCGACCCCGACTTCTTCCTCGGCGGCACCATGAAACTGGACGCCGTCGCTGCGCGTGAGGCAATTCAGGCCCATATCGCCACTCCGCTGGCTATGTCCGTGGAAGCAGCCGCGGCCTCGATCATCAGCATTGCCACCGAGAACATGGTTCAGGCCATCTGCGACATCACCATCAACCAGGGCATCGACCCAAGCGAGGCCGTCCTCATCGGCGGCGGTGGCGCGGCCGGACTGAATTCCGTACTGATTGCACGTCGCCTGAGTTCGCCGCGCCTGGTCATTCCGCAAGTCGGTGCCACCATGAGCGCTGCCGGCGCCATGATGTCCGACCTGACCTCTCATTACCACGCCACCTTCTTCACGCGAAGCGACGCCTTTGACTTCACGGGAGTGCGGGAAGTCCTGAACGACCTCACGGGTCGTTGCCAGGAATTCATCGATGGGCCAGGCAAGGGCTCCCTGGCTCAGACCGTAACACTCTGGGCAGAGGCACGCTATCCGGAGCAGGTATGGGAACTTGAGGTGCAGCTGCCTCCAGATGGACTCCACACAGAAGCGGATATTGCCGCGCTGGTCGAAGGCTTTCACCGCGCCCACGAAGAAGTCTTTGCGATCCGCGATGCAGACTCGCCCATCGAGATCGTGGGCTGGCGAGCGACGGTTGCCTGCCGCATCCGCACGCAGGAGGGCGGCACGCTTGCCAACTCGATCGCGCGCCCGATCGCAAACCCCGTTCGCAAAGCCTATTTCGAGGGCGCGGGCTATGTCGACACTGCGGTGGTCCGCTTCGAAGCACTCGATTCCTCGGAAACCGTCCAGGGACCAGCAATCATCGAGTCGTCATTCACCACTGTCGTGCTGAACCCTGGGGCGAGCGCCACGCGCCGGGCAAGCGGCAGTCTTTCTATTCTTCCCGGCCGCGATTAATCAGGAGCCACTCATGCAACGAGACCAGATCGAGCGTCCCGCCACGGATGGCGTCCAGCTCGCATTGATTACCAACCGGCTTGAAGGCGTCGCCCGCAAGATGGCCAATACACTGCTTCGTAGTGGTCGGTCGGGCGTGCTCAATATCGCACGGGACTTCTCCTGCTGCATCGTCACCGCGGATTGCCAGCTGCTGGCAGCGGCCGAAAGCCTTCCCATCCATGTGCTGAGCGGTCCGGACATGATGAGCGCGACCATGAAGCAGTTCCACCCTGAACTGCGCCGTGGCGATGCGTTCCTCCACAATTCGCCCTATCACGGCTGCTCTCACCCGGCCGACCACACAATCCTGGTGCCGGTGATCGATGACCAGGGCGTTCACCGCTTCACGGTGGTGGCCAAGGCGCACCAGGCCGACTGCGGCAACTCGGAGCCAACCACTTATATGGGCGGGGCCCGCGACATCTACCATGAGGGAGCCCTGATCTTCCCCGCGGTCAAGGTGCAGCAGGACTACAGCAATATCGACGATATTGTGCGCATGTGCAAAATGCGCATTCGCGTGCCCGAACAATGGTGGGGTGACTATCTCGCGATGGTTGGTGCCGCCCGCATTGGAGAGCGCGAACTGCTGGCGCTGGGTGAAGAACTCGGATGGGACCGACTGGAGCAGTATGCAGTCGATTACCTGGATTACTCCGAGCAGCGCATGATCAGCGCCATTCAGTCCCTGACTCCCGGGCGCGGGACGGGCACCAGCACCCATGACGCGCTATTCCCCGGCATGCCGGAGGAAGGCGTAACAATCCGCGCCGAGATCGAAGTCGATGCCGTCAATGGCAAGGTGACGGTGGATCTGCGTGACAACCCGGATTGCCTGCCGTGTGGTCTCAATCTCAGCGAAGCGTGCGCACGCACGGCCGCGATGGTCGGCGTCTTCAACAGTATCGAGCACACCGTGCCCAAGAACTCAGGGTCCTTCCGCCGTATCGATATTCGCTTGCGCGAAGGCTGCGTGGTTGGCATCCCGCTGCATCCCACCTCGTGTTCCGTCGCCACCACGAATATGGCCGACCGCGTCGCCAATGCCGTGCAGACCGCCGTGGCAGAGATGGCGGATGGCGCCGGACTGGCGGAATGCGGTGCCGTGATCCCACCGGCAATCGGTGTGATTTCGGGCGTCGACCCCACTACGGGTCACCGTTTCATCAACCAGCTGTTCCTTGGCTTCACCGGCGGCGCCGCGGGACCGACGGCCGACGCATGGCAGACGATCGGACACGTTGGTAACGCGGGCCTGTGCTTCCAGGACAGTGTCGAACTCGATGAAATGCGCCACCCTCTGTTTGTTCGCTCTCGCAGCTTTGTGCCCGACAGCGAGGGAGCCGGACGCTACAACGGTGCGCGAAGCATGTTTGTCGAGTTCGGCCCGCGCGGTTGCGAAATGGACATTGGCTACGTCAGCGATGGCTCTGTTAACGGCCCCAAGGGCGTCCGTGGCGGTCTCGCCGGTGCCAACTCCGCGCAGCAGCGACGCCTGGTATCCGGCAGCCTCGAAGCCCTGCCGGCCGGCGGCGTCGTCACACTGCGCGACGGCGAGACCATCCTGTCCTATTCCTGCGGGGGCGGAGGCTACGGCGACCCGCATACCCGAGACCCCGAGCTGGTTCGAAAGGACGTGACTGAGGGTTACTTAAGCATCGAGCGTGCGCGTGACGTCTATGCCGTGGTAGTCAGTTACGACGGCGCAATGGATAGCACGGCGACCGCGCGATTGCGTAACGAAGCCTCGACACGGAAGGCGGCGTGATGCGGGTACGTTTTGGCAAATCGATACCGTCGATCGGCAAGTCCTGCTTCCTTGCCGACAATGCGACTGTCGTGGGCGCCGTGACACTGGGAGAGAACAGTTCCGTATGGTTCTCCGCGGTACTGCGTGCGGACGTGGAACCGATTACCATCGGCGCCCGGACCAACCTCCAGGACGGCGTTGTCGTGCATGCCGACCCAGGGCACCCCGTCATCATCGGCGATGGCGTAAGCGTCGGCCATCAGGCTCGGCTGCACGGATGCATCATCGCGGATGGGTCCTTGATCGGAATCGGGGCCACGGTGCTAGACGGGGCGCGGATCGGCGAACAGTCCCTGATCGGGGCCGGTGCGCTGATTCCTCCCGGAAAAGTCATCCCGCCGCGAAGCCTTGTCATGGGTACGCCAGGCCGTATCGTGCGAACGTTGACCGATGAGGAAGTCGCCGAGCTGGCTTGGGCAGCCGATGAATACGTGAAGCTTGGCCGAGCCTACCTGCAGGAAGCGGAACAGGCCTTTTAGGGCCCGCGAAGGCCGGGAGGCCACTGGCGCTTGCCATGCGCTGTCAGCTCCAGCGTATTACTCCGTTGTCGCCGGGGCCCTGCCCCGGCGCTTTCGTTCCGCGGCAGGCACCAGAATCGGCGTACCGTCCGCAGCGAAGATCTGCGTCTTGTACCACTTGGCCGCATCGAGGATATCGGACTGCACCGCGTCGCTGGAGGCTTGCGGATCGCGCTTTGCAAGCGCGGCCAGAATATTGAAGTGGTGCATGATGCCCCGGTCATGCAGGATCTCGCGGGTCGACTGCATCTGCTTCATGACCGCCGCAATGTAGGGCCCGCTCTGCAGCCAGAGCATTTCAATGAGCGAGACCAGCAACTCCGAACGCGAGGCCCGGTAGATCGTAAAGTGCAATTGCTCGTTTGCCGCGACCGCGGCCGGCACGTCGCCAGCGTCCACAGCGTGACTGTAGTCTTCCGCCGCAGCCTTGATCAGGGAGAAGTCTGCCTGCGTCATGCGCTCGGCGGCCAGCCAGGCAGCGCGCCCCTCGAGCGTGGCACGCGTGTCGATGAGATCGTCCAGGCGCTCCACCGACACATTCGGGACACGCAGCGTCCGATTCGGCAGCAGTTCCAGCGCGCCCTCGGTTACCAGGCGGCTTACGGCTTCGCGGACCGGCATTGTGCTGGTGCCGAGCAAGGCGGCAAGACCGCGAATGGTCACCGAGCTCCCCGGCGAAAAACGCCCTGCTCGCAACGCGTTGGCCAGTTCGGTATAGGCGCGTTCACGGAGCGCAACATTGGTCAGCCGGGAAACCGCCGGACTGTCGTCGTCGAACCCGCCCTTGTCTTGGCGCCCCTGTTCGCCCAGCCCGTCCATGGATGCTCCTGTGATCTCTGATAGTAGAAGCGCCCTAAAAACAGCATCGATCGCCTCGAATGCGCTTTTAGGGCTAATTTGTGATCACAATTATAGGCGATCCGGCATTGGACTGTCGAATCGCCACAGGAGCAGTGGCTCAGGATACGCCAGCGAGTTTCTCCAGCGCCCACTGGTCGGCTGCGCGCGACAGGGGCTCGCCCGTCTGGCGGGCGCGCATGAACAACGACTCTACCCGGTCGGCGATGCGCAGCACCTCGGCATCCACATCCGATTCAGCAAAGCCGCCCTCGTATTCACGAACGCAACTGATAATTCCGCCCGCGTTCACGAGATAGTCGGGCAGATAGGCGATGCCACGCTCATGCAATGCGTCGCCATCGGCATCTGTGGCTAACTGGTTGTTGGCCGCCCCTGCTACCAGGCGCGCACGCAGGGCAGGAATGCTGTGCCGATCCAGCGTCGCGCCCAGCGCGCAAGGTGCCAGGATGTCGACATCCTGCGCGGCGATATCATCCACCGCAACGACGGTGGCGTCGAACGCGCGATTTGCCGCGGCGGTGCGGGTAGCGTCAATATCGGCCACCACCAGCTTGCAGCCCGAGCGGTGAAGGCGCTCGGCCAGCGCCCAGCCTACTGCGCCAAGACCCTGCACCGCGACGCGAAGGCCCTTCAGATGCCCAGCGCCGAATACATGCAATGCGCCACGCTCAATGGCGGCAAATACCCCCAGGGCAGTCTTTGGAGAGGGATTGCCACCAAAGCCGTTTGCGCGCGGAATACCCGCCGCATAAGGCGTGACTTCGCGCACCGAAAGCATATCCGACACCGATGTGCCGACATCTTCCCCAGTGATATAGCTGCCGGCCAGGGCTTGCACCGCCCGGCCGAAGGCCTGGTACATGGCCTTGCGCTCATGCTGCCCATCTCCGCGCAAGATAACGGCCTTGCCTCCGCCAAACGGAAGATCCGCCATTGCATTCTTCAGGCTCATTCCCCGCGACAGGCGCAAGGCGTCTTCCATGGCGGCGAGGTCCGACCCATAGTTCCAGTACCGGCATCCTCCGAAGGCCGGACCGCGCGCTGTGCTATGGATGGCAATGATGGCCCGTAGTCCGGTCTTTTCATCCGTAACCAGCGTGATGCGCTCGTGGGGCGTGGTACCGGCCACGCAAAAAAGGCTCACGGAATGATGATCCGCGCCTGAAACTTCGTGTGCGTTCATTGGGAAAAGTGGTAAGTGCCATAGAAATGGTGCCGACCGAAGCCGGCACGCATGATTGCGTCATCCGTCACTGCGCCCGATCTTCTCTCGAAGGCGTTCGAACTCCGGCCTCGCCTCTTCGAAATGACGGATCTTGACGTGCCCAAATCCCCGGACCTTCTCGTATAGCCGGACCAGCGCGACAGCGTCATCCACGGTCTTCAGTGACAATCGCTCGAGAACCGCATCGACATCGCGCTCGAACTCGATAATCAGCCTACGCTCCAGCTGACGGTCGGCCTGCAGGCCAAAAGGATCGAGCACCGTTCCACGCAGCACCTTGCCGTGCCGCAGCATATGCATCAGCGGCACGATGAACCAGCCCTTCAAGGCAATCTTGCGACGCATTCCATCGGCACCGCGGGCTCGCGCCAGGATCGGGGGAGCCATATGAAAGACACGCTGCGCTCCGGGTGCAAAACCTTGCAGCAGGGCTCGCGACGTCACAGGGTCCGTGTGAAGACGTGCTACTTCGTACTCATCCTTGTAGGCGAGGACCTTGAAATAGCTACGTGCGACGGCTTCCGTCAACGCCCCTGGCGTACCCGCGATATGACCTTCCGCACGGGCGACACGGTCCACGAGGACGGCATACCGCCGCCCATAGGCGGCATTCTGGTAGGCACCAAGGTCTTGCGCGCGTGCGCTGACGAATCCGCCGATGGTGAATGGCTCGCTTGCCGCAGCGGCAGCTTGCCCCGCCTTCTGCAACGCCGTCTGGTCGTGGGCCAGAATCCGGCCCCACAGGAACGCCCGCCGGTTGGTCTCGACAGCAGCGCCATTGAGTTCAATGGCACGCTGGATAGCGATCTCCGAAACCGGGAGCCAACCGCGTTGAAAGGCATGGCCCACCAACATCAGGTTAGCCGCAAAAGTATCACCGAATATCGTTTGCGCCGCGGCGCTCCAGTCATGGAATTCCGCCCTGCCCTCACCAAGCACACGTTCGATTGCATGCCGATGCGCCAGCAGGGAAATCTGCATATCGCCATTGCCGACAAAATCCGCGGTCGGTGTCATTGCGGTTTCCACCACAGCATGCGCCGAGCCTGGATGAAGCCTTGCCAGCACATCCGGCGAGGCCGCCACGACAGCATCGCAGCCAAGCAAAAGATTGGCGCTCTTCGACTCGATGCGTGCCGTGGCAATGTGGTCAGGCGACCGGGCCAGCTGTATATGGCTGACAACCGCCCCATTCTTCTGGGCCAGGCCCGTGAAATCGAGCGTCGAGGCGCCACGACCTTCCAGATGAGCCGCCATGGCGAGGATTGCGCCAACGGTGACAATCCCGGTCCCGCCGATCCCTGCCACAAGTACCCCACAATGCTGCAGTAACTCGGGCGAAGTCGTGGCGGGTGGTGGCAACGTAAGCTGCCACTCGGCTTCCAGACGCTGCAGCGTGCCTGATTGCACTACGCTTTGCCGCTCCCCCTCGATGGTCACGAAGCTTGGGCAGTAGCCTTGCACGCAGGTCATGTCCTTGTTGCACGCTGACTGGTTGACAGCACGCTTGCGGCCAAGCTCCGTCTCCAGCGGCTCGACGGCAATACAACCGGAGCGCGCCGAGCAGTCTCCACAGCCCTCGCACACGGCAGGATGGATAGCGACGTGCCGTTTGGGCGTCGCCAGCGAACCGCGCTTGCGCCGGCGACGCTTCTCGGCCGCACACGTCTGGTCATAGATGATGGCGGAAACGCCGCGGTACTCGCGCAGGCGCTTCTGAACGGTATCAAGTTCGCTGCGCTCCACCACAGCCACACTGGCGGGCATTTCGCCCGTCGAGTGATACCGCGCGGGTTCCTCCGAGACCACCACGATTTCTCTCACCCCTTCGGCCATGAGCTGCGCGGCGACCTTCGATACCGTCAGGCCCCCTTCGGTCGGCTGGCCGCCGGTCATTGCGACCGCATCATTGAAGAGGATCTTGTAGGTCACGGCGGTCCCCGCCGCCACGGCCTGCCGAATTGCCAGGCTGCCCGAATGCTGGTAGGTCCCGTCGCCCAGGTTGACGAACAGATGTGGCATGGTGGAGAAGCTCGAAAGACCGACCCACTGCACGCCCTCGCCACCCATCTGACAGAAGGTTGCGGTTCGCTCACGCTGCCCCAGCGCCATGATGTGGCATCCGATGCCGGCCGCAGCATACGAACCGTCTGGCAGGCGCGTCGAGCTGTTATGCGGGCAGCCGGAGCAGAAGAACGGCTTGCGCGACAGGACCGGCTCGGCCGCCTGGATTGGGATCACCCGTGAACGGGCACCCGCTTCGGCGCTGGCACGGTCCGTCCCGCGCGCCTCTGCGACAACAACGCCCTGAGCGTCGAAGAACCAGCGAAGGACACCTGCTACCTGCTCGGGAGAAAACTCCATCGTTGCAGGCAACCACGTTTCACCGTCAGGCCCGTGCTTGCCGTACACCGCGGGACGGACTTCCGCCCGGTGGTTGTACAGCAACGCCTGGATCTGTTGCTCGACCATACTGCGCTTTTCTTCCACCACGATGAGCGCTCGCATGCCCGCGCAAAAGCGCTCCACCCCTTGCCCCTCCAACGGCCAGGACATGCCGACCTTATAGACACCGATACCTATGGATTCCAGCGCGGCCGTATCCAGATCAAGGCGCCGCAGCGCCGCCATCACATCGAGATGAGCCTTGCCCACTGTGATGATCCCGACTCTGGCGTTTGCCGGCCGTACCACCGCGCGATCGATCGGATTGGCACGGGCAAAGGCAAGCGCTGCGGGCAGCCGTTCCTCGATCAGGCGCCGCTCCAGTTCGGCGCGCTGCTGCGGCCATCGTATGTTGATATCGAGACCGAAACCTCGTTCGGGAATCTGGATATCCGTGGGAACAGCAAAGCCACCATGCAAGCCTGCGCCAGATAGCGTCATCGACCTGCCACTCTCCACCGTTTCGGTAATTGCCTTGAACGCGATCCACAATCCGGAAAAGCGCGAGAGTGCGTAGCCAAACAGGCCGAACTCGATGTACTCCTCCACGGAGGACGGGAACAGGATGGGCATCATCGCCCCCTCGAACACGTGATCCGTCTGGTGCGGGAACATCGAAGACTGCGCCGCGTGATCATCCCCCGCGACCGCAAGTACGCCACCGTGGCGCGACGTGCCGAGGATATTGGCATTGCGGAACACGTCACCGGTTCGATCAACGCCTGGCCCCTTGCCGTACCACATCGAGAACACCCCTTCGACCCGCTTCCCTGGAAAGGCATCAATCTGCTGTGCTCCCCACAGCATTGTTGCCCCCAGATCCTCGTTCAATCCGGGTTCGAAGCGAATATCGTGCTCGGCGAGCATCTTGCGCTGTCGCCACAGCTCTTGATCCAGCCCGCCAAGCGGTGATCCACGATAGCCAGACACCAGACCACCGGTGCGCAACCCGGCGACGCGGTCGGCTCGGGCCTGTTCGAGCAGGATACGCACCAGCGCCTGTGTCCCCGTGAGAAACACCCGCCCGGAAGCGCGCAGATAGCGATCCTCCAGTCGGTAGCTTTCATCGGTAAGAAAGTGGTTCTCGTTTGCGCGCTGGTTCATGCTTTGCCTCCGTGCTTCTGATTGCTTGTGCGAAAATTCTAGGTATCCATCGCCTTTGATATGTGCCAAACTGACTCAAATAATTGACTCCAATTAGCACGATCCGCTGATCTTTTTTCCGAAATACCTCCAGGTGTGCCAAATGCGTTTTGACCGTATCGATGTGCGTATCCTTGCCGAACTTCAGCGCGATGCGCGGGTACGGGCGAATGAACTGGCGGAGCGAGTTGGCCTCTCCCCGTCCCCGTTCTATCGACGTATCCGGCTACTTGAGGAAGAGGGAGTCATCGACGGCTATGTCACGCTGCTAAATCAGGAGAAAGCCGGCTTTCCCGTCAGCGCATACGTGCAAGTGGCAATCGAAAAGAAGACAGAAGAGCGGCTAGCACGCTTTGAGGCGGCCATCGCGAAACTCGACGAGGTGATGGAGTGCTATTTGATGACAGGCAGCTTCGACTACATGCTCCGTGTCGTTGCACCCGATATCGCAGGTATCGAGCGATTCGTCATGACGCAACTGACGACCCTTGAAGGCGTCAGTGATATCAGTACCTCGCTAGCGCTGCGACGGGTGGTGTACAAGACAGCGCTGCCGGTCCGGGAGCGAAATGGCTCCTAATGATGCGGATGCGCCGGAATCCTCCGGCGCATCCGATACACAGCTCAGCCGGCTAAACCATGGGAGGTTCGGCTGAATTGCGGCGGCACCTAGAACAGCGTACGGATACCGGCGCCCACCGCCAATTGATTGTGTCCGATCGTCGCAGGGCTGGCGAGGATGCTTGTGTTACTCCCCGCACCCAACATGCCCTTGGGCTTGTTATTTGAGTACGCGACGTCGACGTACAAGGTGGTGCGCTTCGAGAACGCATAGCCAGCCCCGATCTTGTAGAGGTCTGCACCGGCTTCACTGACCTGCTTGTCCTGGAGGTGCAGCCAGTCGGCGGTCAGGCGCCAGGCAGGCGTCGCTTGATAGGCAGCTCCGACGTAGTAGTAATTCTGGTCTGCTCCGGTGGTCGGGTTCTTGAACTTGGCAAAATTCACCCCGGTCTTAAGTGCCCCCCACGTATAGGTAACGCCGATGGTATAGGCGCGCATCCAGGGATCGTTGGTCTGCCCTGTTGGATCCTTGCCATCGAAGTATCCCGACGCGAAGCCAATTTTTCCATTGGTCCAGTTCAGGTTGGCCGTCAACGTGGACTTGTTCGAGAAGCTGCCCGCGGTACCGCCAAGGCCGTAGGTGACGCCACCGCTGAATCCATAGAACTCATCCGGCAGCATGTACTTGATCGACTTGTTGACCCACGTGTACATCAGGCCACCATTGACAGCGCTGTTTATACCTGAGGCAATACCGGGAAACCCTTCGCCCGGTTTGAGGTTCGATGAATTCTGGAAGGTCGCGTTCGCGAGCGACCCGAAGTTCATGTACCCCGTAGCATCACCGGCCGAGATGCCATCGAAGAATGAAGACCAGTTGCGCCCTAAGCGCACTGTCCCCCAAGGTGCAACGACACCGATGGTTGCCCCACGGTCGAACAGCGATCCATTATCGTGAGGAAATGGAACAGACGCATTGGCCGCGCCGGTGTCCGCCGCAAAGCCACTCTCCAGCTTGAACGCAATCTTGTACCCCTCGCCAATGTCTTCAAGGCCGATGAGACCCCAGCGACTGGTCAGCTCATTCCCGGAGGCGAGTGCCAGCGCACCAGCGGCGCGCCCCGTGGACGGATCCACTCCGGCCACCGATCGATAGTTCAAACCGACGTCGAGCACGCCATATAAGTTCAGGCTTGCGCGGGCGGATCCGCCAAAGCCCATACCGATAGCAGCCAGCGCTATTCCGACTCGCCTGACTCCCTGCCTGCGCCGCCGCTGACAGGCCACGCCTCGCATTGACTGTACGACTGCCACTTCTTGATTCCACTTCATGTGTCTCCTCCAAGAAAAGCATTTCAATGCAATACCGGTTGCCGCCCTTACCAGCCTCGGGAACGCATTGTCGATATGCGTAACTCATCAGGCCAGCGCCGGTGCTTCTGCCGACGCGACGCCCAGGAAGCGCTCCATCAGTACCGGCTGGCCTGCCAGTTTGGTCGCGCGATCCGTATATGCGACGCGTCCACTGACGAGAACCGCCACATCGTCAGCGACCGAAAGCGCAATCTTGCTGTTCTGCTCGACGAGCAGGATCGATATGCCAGCCTCCCGCAGCCGCGCAACAATCGCCGAGACTTCATCAATCATTTGGGGAGAAAGCCCCTCCGTGGGCTCATCCATCAGCAGCACGCGCGGGCGGCTCATCAGCGCCCGTCCGATTGCCAGCATCTGTTGTTCACCACCGGAAAGCGTTGCGGCACGCTGATGGAATCGTTCCCCTAGTCGTGGAAACATCTCCACAATCTGCGCGATAGTCCAGGGCGGACCTGCATGGGCAGCGTCGGCGGTCCTGGCAACGGTAAGGTTTTCGCGTACCGACAGGAGCGAGAAAAGGCGACGACCTTGCGGAACCAGTGCCACGCCGCGTCGGACAATACTGTCAACCGGCAGCGCGACGATGTTTTCGCCGAACAACTGAATGGCTCCTCGATACGCTGGGACCATGCCCATGACCGTATGGATGCAGGTCGTTTTGCCCGCGCCGTTTCGGCCGAGCAGCGCAAGCACGGTACCAGGGCGAACGGTCAGCGAAACGTCCTGCAGGATTTCACTTTGGTCGTAGCCCGAGGTGACGCCGGACAGCGCGAGTGCGGGAAGGGTATTAGTGGCCAAGGTATATCTCCTGCGTGCGCGGGTCGGCCAGGACAGAGCGCTTGTCCCCATCAACGACAACGCGGCCGCTCTGGAGCACCGTGATGGACTCGGCAAAGGAAAGCGCCACATCCATGTCGTGCTCGACCATCACAATCGTCAGAGCCTTCGGCAGGTGCGACAGCAGTTCGGCAACGCCCACGCGCTCAGCTCCCGACAACCCCGCCAGCGGCTCGTCCAGAAGCAGGATGCTGGGCTGCTGTGCAAGGGCCATAGCAATCTCCAGCCGCCGCAGTTCTCCGTACGAGCAGGCGTGCACGGGTGTTTCGGCGCGGACCTCGAGGTCCACACGCGCCAGCACGGCACGGGCCTCAGCCTCGAGCGCTGAGCCGCCGAAACGCTTCCAAGGACTCAAACGGTCGGGTGTAGTTGATTTCCCAGTCAGCGACATCAGCACGTTTTGCAACAGCGTCTTGTCGCGAAAGGGCGTGAGTATCTGATAGGTCCTGCCCAGGCCCATGCGCGCCCGGGCATGCGTAGGCTTGGCTGTGACATCTTGTCCAAGCAACGAGATACGGCCGCGCGTGGCACGCAGATCTCCCGCGATCAGATTCAGCAAGGTTGTCTTTCCGGCGCCGTTCGGCCCCAGGAGTAGCCTGCGCTCCCCCCGCCGTATCGTCAGACTTACACCATCCACGACGCGCAAGGCGCCGAACGAGATAGACAGGTCAACCAGGCCGATTGCAGTCGAACTGCCGTCGACAGAGACCCCCGAAGCGGCGGCACGCGTGGCCACCGGTAGGACTGCGGAGTGGATCATCGAATGCTCCTGCTGCGAAAGAGAGAAGCCAGGCCGGGCACGATCCCCGCGGGAACAAACAGCACCACAGCAATGAGCAGCAGGCCCAGGAACGTTGGCCAGCTCTCGATATAGCCGCTTACCAGTACACGAAAGCCGACAACGATCGCTGCACCGATCACAGGTCCGAGCAGCGTGGCAGGGCCGCCGACTATGACCATCAGCAAGCTTTCCGCGGTTTCGCCAAGCGATAGCGCGTGGGGACTGATGAATTGCTGGTGGAACGCAAGCAGCACCCCCGCAATCGCTGCTACCAGTCCGGCAAATGCGAAGGCGAGCAGTCGAATACGCCAGACATCAAAGCCCAGGGCGGACATCCGGCGCGGCTGCGATCTCGTGCCGTCCAGACAGCGGCCGAGTTGCGAGCGCATGAACCTGTGCACCAGGCACA
Source organism: Cupriavidus sp. WKF15 (assembly GCF_029278605.1). NCBI lineage: Bacteria > Pseudomonadati > Pseudomonadota > Betaproteobacteria > Burkholderiales > Burkholderiaceae > Cupriavidus > Cupriavidus sp. WKF15. The sequence continues at coordinate 1,382,176 of NZ_CP119573.1, read as the reverse complement.
GCATCGCGAGAAAGCAGACCGCCACGAACTCGAACCAGACGATCGGATTTCCCGTATCCATCCACGGCAGCGCAGGCCTGGAAATTCCAGTCATGCCATTCTCACCGCCCGTCACGCTGCCCCAGTGCATGGCTACTCCCCACAGCACCTGGGCAATGGCCAGCGTGATCATGCCGATACTGAGTCCACTGGTTCGCAGCGCAAGCATCCCGACGACTACAGAGAGCGCTACGGCGGCGCCCACTGCAATGGCTGCGAGCATCCAGGGCCCCAGCCCTGCGTGCTGGCCGGCGATGGCTAACCCATAGGCGGCCGCACCCGCTAGCGCCGATTGTGCGAACGACAGCAGTCCCCCCAGCCCAAGAAGCAGATTAAGACTGGTTGCAACCAAGGCCGCAAGCATGATGTGGATCGCCAGGTCCAGGTAGAAAGGCGAATCGCTCGCCAGCGGCAGCATCAGGACCAGTGCACCAGCAAGGCAAGGGCCGAAGAAAGAAGTAGGAATCTTCATGCTGCGACCCTCCCGAATAATCCCTGGGGCCGATACGCCAGCACGACGATCATCGGCACGAACAAGAGCACGTATGACATCTCCGGTACAAGCGACTGTCCGAAGCTATGGACCAGGCCTGTGATCAGGCTTCCGAGCATTGCGCCGGGAATACTCCCCGTGCCCCCCAGCACGACGACGATCAGCACCAGCGGAAGCACCTCCATATCGAGCCCGGGAAACACCGACAAAATTGGTGCGCCAATCGCGCCGCCCATGCCAACGAGTGCCGCGCCGGCGAAGAAGATCGTCATGAAGAGTCGGTCGACGCGAATACCGACGGCGCGGGCCATGGCCCGATCCTCAACGGCCGCGCGCAATCGGGCGCCGATCAGCGTCCGGGACAGCGAAAGGTCCAGAGCCACCGCGGTCACCACGGCAAGTGCCATGACGAAGAGTCGATAGATGGGAAAGGTCAGCTCGCCAAGGGACACCGCACCCGTTAAGCGTGGTGGCACCGCGACCTCCAGCGGCATGCCGCCCCAGACGGTCTTGCAGCTGTCGGCAATGACGAATGCCATCCCAAGCGTCGCCAGCACCTGTGCCAGCTCGTTTTGCGTAATCCGCTGCAAGATCGCGCGCTCCAGTACGATCCCGAGAATGCCGACGACGATGGCACAACCCAGTGCGGCAAGCACAAACGGCAGTCCTGCATCGACCAGCGTGACACAGAGGTATCCCCCCAGCATGAACAAAGCGCCATGCGCCATGTTGGGGATGCTCATCAAACCGAAGATCAGCGTGAAGCCCGCCGCCATCAGAAACAGCACTGAGGCGAAGGTCAGCCCGTTGAGCGTCTGGATCAGAAACGTAGACATGGTGAATCCTTGCCGCCTCAGTCGAGGTTGCGTGATGGTGGGTAGTCCCGCGAATAGACGGGATTGGCCAGGAACGCAGACGGGTCATACGTCCAGAACTGGGTGACACCGGGGTATTCACGAACGACCGTGTTGACCAGCTTGCCCCCGACGCGCGCGACCTTGCGAATGTAGACAGTCACCACGGGGTTCCCGAGGCGATCCAGCGTTAGCGGACCGCGAGGGCTTTGCGATATGCGAACCGCATGCATCGCGTCCGCAAGGGCTCGCCCCGTCAGCGTGGTTGCGCCACCCGCTTGCAGCGCCTGCTCGAGAATCAGCCCGGCGCTGTAGCCGCCGGTTGCATAGAAGCCTGGCGCGATGTGGTACTGCTTGCGAAAGCCCGCGACATAGCGGTCGTTGGCGGGCGTGGCGATGGCACCGCTATACCAACCGGCGGAGACAATGCCGAGGGCCTCGTCGCCCATCTTCTCAAGCAGGGATTCATCGACCGTATTCATCCCCGCCAGCAGGGGAGTCTTCTGCTTGAGCCCATAGTCGCGGTACTGCTTCAGGAAGCGCGCTGCATTGCCGCCAGAGAAATTGATCAGGACCGCGTCAACGTTCGGGCGAATCTGCGCGATCACGGTCGCGAAATCCGTGCCGTTGAATGGCGCCCACAGCTTTTGGACAATCTTCCCGCCGGCTTCCTCGAAGGTCCGCTGGAATCCAGCTACCGTTTCATGGGAGAAGGAGAGGTCCTCTGCAACGACCGCGATGCGCCGGTACTTGAGGGTATTGGCGGCGTACTCGCCAAACGGATGCATGGCCTGCGCGGAAGTCGACGAGCTTCGCACCATCCAGGGGTCCGCCTTGCGCTGGGTCAGGTCTTCGGCTGCGGCGGAACTGAGAATGACCGGGATCTTCGCGCGCGCGATATCGTCGCGAATGGCAACGGCCTCGAAGGCGGCTAGCGGGCCGACCACAACATCGACACGGTCGCGCTCAGTCAGTTGCAGGAACTTAGCCTTCGCGACCGCCGGCGACGCCGCAGTATCGGCCACCACTACCTCCACGTCGCGGCCAGCAAGCTTTCCTCCCCGCTCTTGCAGCAGGTATTCGAAACCGTCCTGCATCTGTTGCCCGATCCCCGCGGCAACACCTGTCTTGACGGTCAGCAACCCCACGCGCAGTGGCGCGGGTTGCGCCGCCATCAGCGACCCGTTGCACACGCTGGCGACCAACGCGGCCAGCACCATCCGAAGCCTTAGACGTGACATCTGTTCTCCCCTTTTGGCGGTCAGGCACCAAGCACGGCCTGCGTGCTGACACTATCGTTTTAGTGATCACAGATATCAACTAGGGTATACGAGGCAAGCCACCAAATAGCGCGGACTTACGGAATTTTGCGATGTTTCGCGCGAATGACATGCCTCATAGATAACTTTACGCTGGCTGCATTCTTTTATTGCGTGATCACAGATATCACTCTATATTTCTACCCAAACACATAGGAGGGAATCAATGGATGCAATGCGAAAAGGCCAGCGTTGGGTGCTCGACGCGTTCCTGGCTGTCGGTGGACTGGATGTCCTTCACCCGGACGCCGGCGCGATCTTCGAGCAGATTGGCTACGACTCGACGGACCTGAAGCGGGTGTTCGGGCCGGTCAAGGCGGGCTCAATGCTCCCTTCCGCGTGGAGCGCGGCCGCCAGGGAGATTGAGCATCGAGCCCGGCATTGGGATGCACGCGGCTTCAGCCGGACGGCGCGTCGGCTATATGAGCGCGCCACGCTGCTATATGCACGCACGCATTACTCGATCCTCGGCGACGACCCTCGCCGCATGCGATATCTCAAGAAGGTGGTTCAGTCCTTTGAAAAGGTGATCGCGTTCGCCGACCACCCTATCGAGCGGGTCGCCCTGCCTTTCGAGGGTCACCACCTGCATGGGATCCTGGAAACGCCGCCCAACGCCAAGAATCTGCCTTGCGTGATCATGCTGCCCGGCATGGACATGTTTAAGGAGGACTGGCATAAGCTGATGGAGCAGCGGATCCTTCCCCGCGGTTGGGCCGCTTTTGCGCTCGACGGCCCAGGGCAGGGCGAGAGCCTGACCAGGGGCCTGAAAATGTCGCTCGATAACTATGATCGAGCCATTACTGCGGTGATCGATTGGCTGTCCGCACACCCCGCCATAGACCCCGAGCGGATCGTGATCATGGGATCCAGCATGGGATCCTGGTGGGCAACTCGTGCTGCCGCAGTCGAACCGCGCATTCGTGCCATCGCCGCCAATATGTCGAACCTGGGCGACAAGTACGTGCTTCTTAATCAGGCACAGCCCAGTTTCATGGCAAACCTGATGTTTATGACTGGCATTTCCAATACAGAGGAAATTCAGGCGCTGTCGAAGGCCATGACGCTCGACGAGATCGCCTCCAAGGTCGACATTCCGTATCTGATCATCACTGGCGAAAATGATGAGCTGACCACGCTGGACTCCAGCATCGGTGTGTATGAAAAGCTGCGCGGGCCCAAGGAACTGTGGATTTACCAGTATGAGTTCCACCCGATCGGTCCACAGTCCGATGAATGGCTGACAGCCTCACTGGACTGGCTTGGGCACGCGCTGGCAAATGGGTTCGCTCCGAAGCACGAACTTCGCACCTTTATTACGAAGCAAGGGGAATATCTCGAGGGCAGCGGTGAGCCGCCCTGGTGGCATCCCTGATTCCTCGCACGGCAGCACGGACTGAACCGGGCCTTCGCACAAGCGGCTGCCCGGTGAGCCTTGGTGAATCCTCCGGCGCCCTCTACGCCACGTCTGCTCAGCGGACAGCGGCAGGCTTAAGGAAGATCTCCGGGTAGTTGTTTTCCGTTACGACGCGCCCCTGCGCCACTGCCTCAGCGAGTTCCCGCCGCACTTGCGCCCGGGTCACGGCCTGGGTTGCACCGCATGGGGGCTGACTCTCCGCGGCAACGGCGGGGAATATGACCGGGATTACGAGCAAAAGTGTACCCAGCAAGCCAGTTCGATTCTTCATGTTCGCTCCTTTCCTAGCCGCCAGCAGTCGCTGGCAGTCCAATACGGTCCAATACGCAGTTTCGATACTCACAACAGTAGCGACCCGAGCGCGATGCGACCAGATTGGGAACGCTCATATGGCGTTTCACCCCCTGAAACAATCCTGAGACATCGAAATTGGATCGACTTTTCAGCATGCGCATCTTTGTGCAGGTGGTGGAGAATGCTTCGTTCGCGGCCGCCGCTCGCGCGCTTGACATCTCGCCTGCCATGGCGACCCGCGCGGTCGCCAGCCTGGAAAGCCGACTCCGGACTCGCCTGCTACAACGCAGTACACGTAGCGTCACGCCGACAGACATTGGACTGGACTACGCCCAACGCTGCCAAGCGATCCTCGATGCTGTCGCGCAGGCTGATGAAGCCGCGGTAAAAGACCACATCCGCCCCAGTGGCGTGCTCAGGATCGCGCTGCCTTCCACCCTCGCGCTTACCCTTTTGCCAAGGGTTTTCTCCGACTTTACTTACCACTTTCCGGAGGTATCACTCGACATCTCGATCGTCGACCGCCACATCGACCTGGTAGAAGAAGGCTACGATATGGCCATCGCACTTGACACAATGCTCACCAGCGAATCTATCGTCAGTAGGTGTGTGCCCTTCGGGCGGTTCATCGCATGTTGCACCCCAGCCTATCTTGGATCCAGGCCAGTTCCAACCCAGTGGCACGATCTCATTGATCATCGAGTCTTATGTTTGCGTCGCTTTACCGAAAAGGTCCGTGCATTGCCGAGTAACCGCGTCGACACCAGTACCAGCAGCGCCATGCTGAGAATGCTCGCGCTCGAGAATTGCGGGATAGCGCTAGTGCCGGACTTCATGGTCGGGGACGATCTACGCCAAGGAGGCCTCATTCAAGTATTGAGCGCAGCGCCCCTTCCCGATATGTGCCTTTGGCTTGCCTACCCCACCCGCCAATACATATCGGCCAAAGTCAGCAGATTTATGGAGGCGGCGCTTTCCGCGCTTGAAACGTGAGCATCACTGCATTAATGCAGCTCAGCCAGCCCGTCGATGCGGATGATCGTGGCGATGGTGCCGAGCAACTCCATCGACGTACGGTGGTGGTCCTCATTCGCGGCGGCGCAGCCATCTTCCAGCACGAGTACTTCATAGTCGCGGTCGTGGGCGTCGCGCACGGTGCCTTGCACAGCCCAGGCGCTGCTGACCCCGGCCACCAGCAGCCGCTGCACGCCGCGGGCCCGCAATGCCGCGTCGAGGCCGGTACCATAGAAGGCACTGACGCGTGGCTTGACCATGACCAGATCGGCCAGATGCTGGTCCAGGCCGGGATGAAGCGCCGTCCCGGGCGTGCCAAGCTCGATCGCGCCGGTTTCGTGTGCGCGCCCGAACAGCGGCGAGTGCTTGGGTTGATCGGGATAGCCCCTGGCGAAGCCGACGTTGACCAGGATCGTTAGCCAGTTCCGGCTGCGGGCGAAGCGCAGTGCGCGGTTTGCCGCGCCGATCACGTCGCGCTCGGCGACCTGGCGGGCAGCGTGCGCGATCTTTCCGTCCGGATGCGTGATATCGACGATATAGTCGAGTCCGATGAATGCAGTGTTTGTCATGGTCTGAATCGAAACGTTGCGGTGAGTCGGCCGGCATGGCATGCGGCCGCCATGGATCTCAGTGCGGCTCGGCCACGGCCAGGACCCAGGGCCGTGCCTCGCGCAGTAGCTCCTGGTACGCCTCGATCGCGGCCCGGCGTTTCAAGGTCAGGCCGATCGCATCGAGCCCTTCGAGCAGCAAGGTGCGTTCGCTCGGAGGCACGGTGAACGACAGGCTGCGGCCATTCGGGTGTCGCACCGAGCACGACCGCAGGTCGACGGTCAGTTCCAGCGTCTCGCGCTCGGCTTCTGCCGCCAGCGCCGCAATCTCGTGCGCGGGCAGCACCACCGGCAGCACGCCGTTGCGGTAGCAATTGTTCTGGAAGATCGCGCCGAACGACGGCGCGATGACACAGCGGAAGCCGAACTGCCGGACGGCCCAGACGGCTGCCTCGCGCGAGGAGCCGCTGCCGAAGTTGTCGCCGGCCAGCAGGATCGTCGCCCGGCGGTAGGGTTCGCGATTGAGCACGAAATCCGGCCGCTCGACACGCCTGCCGTTCGTTCCCCCTTCATAGCGCCATGGCGCGAGCAGCTTCTCGCCATAGCCATCGCGCTCGGGCGAGTTGATCTCGCGCGAGGGAATGAGCAGGTCGGTATCGATGTTCGCCCGCATCAGCGGCGCGGCGATCCCCTTCAGTTGGATGAACTGTTCCATGGAATTTCCTTGGCCCCCCTAGCGCAGCAGCGGACGCGGATCGGCAATGCAGCCGGCGATGGCCGAGGCGGCCACCGTGGCCGGGCTGGCCAGGTGAGAGCGCACGCCCGGACCCTGCCTGCCCTCGAAATTGCGGTTGGTGCTGGTGATCACGCGGCGCCCGGGCTTGCCCGGCTGGTCGAAGTTGTCGCCGCCGGCGAAGAAGCACAACGAACATCCGCTTTCGCGCCATTCAAAGCCCGCTTCCGTGAACACGCGATCCAGGCCCTCGGCTTCCGCGGCATGCTTCACGCTGGTCGACCCAGGCACCACGATGGCCTTGACGCCGGGGCGCACGCGTCGTCCCCGCACCACCTGCGCGGCAGCGCGCAGGTCAGGCAGGCGGCTATTGGTGCAGGAGCCGATGAAGGCAGCGTCGATGGGCGTCCCCAGCAGCGGCTGCGCCGGGTGCAGGTCCATGTAGCGGAGCGCGCGCCCGGCATCCGCGTCGGCGGGGACCGGAACGGTGGCGTCGATACCTACGACCTGGCCGGGGTGGGTTCCCCAGGTCACCTGCGGAGCAAGCTCCGCGCAGTTCAGCTCCAGCTCCTTGTCCCAGCGCGCGCCGTCGTCCGAGCGCAGTGCCAGCCAGTCCGTCACCGCGGCCTCCCAGTCCGCGCCGGCGGGAGCAAAGGGCCGTCCGGCCAGCCATTCGACCGTGCGCGCATCGGGGGCCACCAGCCCGGTCCAGGCACCGAACTCGACAGCCATATTGCACAGGGTCAGCCGCCCTTCCACATCGAGCCCCCGTATCGCCTCTCCGGCGAACTCGATGGCATGGCCGTCGCCACCGCTCACGCCGAACCTGCCGATCAGCGCCAGCACCATGTCCTTGGCCGACACCCCCGGCGCAACGCTGCCGTGGAACGACACCCGCATGGTCCTTGGCTTGCTTCGCACCAGGCACTGCGTGGCGACTGCGTGCTCGCCTTCGGTGGTGCCGATGCCCCATGCCAGCGCGCCGATGCCGCCAACCGTGCAGGTATGGCTGTCGCAGCAGACCAGCGTAGTGCCCGGCAAGGCGATGCCGAGCTCGGGCGAGATCACATGCGCGATGCCCTGATGGGGGTTGCCGAGGTCGAACAGACGGATACCCGAGCGCTGGGTGGCGGCACGAAAGGCCTGGATAAAGCCGCGCCCGCCCTGGACCAGCGTGTCGTCGCCCCGGCCCGGCTGGGTGTCGACGATGTGGTCCATGGTGCCGAACACCAGCCCCGGCCGGGCCACGCGGTGCCCGCCCTCTTCCACACCTGCCAGCACGCGGGGGCCAGCGCGGTCGTGGAGGAAGACCCTGTCGACATGGAGCAGCGCCTGCCCGCCTTCCAACTGGGCCACGACGTGCCGGTCCCAGATCTTCTCGATGATGTTGCGCGGCGATGCATGCATGTTGCCCACCTCAGCGCGCAGTGCCGGGATGCTGCAGCCCGGCCAGATAGCGCTGCTCCAGCGCGAACACCTCCTTGAAGCCGACCAGCTCGAGCTGCTCGCGGAAGTCCGCCAGCCGTGCGCCGGGGCCGCCGGCGTAACCGTTGGCACGCAGCGCCGCCAGCGCGTCGCGCATGCCCTGGATGGCCGCCAGCATCAGCGTGCCTGGCACGCTCACACGCGCGATGCCGATGCGCTCCATCTCCTCGAAGGTGAAGGCCTCTGGCGACCTGCCGCCTTCGACCACATTGATCGCCACTGGCCCGCGGATTCCCTGCACGGCCTGCCGTGCCAGCTCCCTGGACGTCATGCCGTCCACGAAGATCATGGTCGCCCCGGCCTCCAGGTAGGCATTGCCGCGACGGATCACTTCCCCGATACCGCCCACGGCAAGCGCATCGGTACGCGCGTTGATCACGAAATCCGGATCCGTGCGCGCCTCGGCGCAGGCCCGGATCTTCTGCACTGCCTCATCCAGCGGCACGATGGACTTGCCCTCCAGGTGTCCGCAGCGCTTGGGCATGACCTGGTCCTCGATATTGACGCCCGCGCAGCCAATGCGCTCGAACGCCTTGACCGCATGCCAGGCGTTGACGGCATTGCCGAAGCCGGTATCGCCGTCGGCCATGACCGGCAGGTCGACGGCATCGACGATGTGCTGCGTGGCCGCAACCATGTCGGACATCGAAAGGAAGCTGTAGTCCGGCAGCCCCAGCCGGCTCACGGAAATGCCGAAGCCGGAGCACTGCACGGCGGGAAAGCCAGCCTCTTGCACGATGCGGGCGGATAAGGCGTCAAAGGCACCCGGCATGACAAGGAGTTCGGGCGCATGGATCAGTTTCTGGAGCAATGCTGTCTTTCGCATAACGAGTCCTTTTGGTCGCAATGCGAACATTATGTATTCATAAATAAGATTTTTCAAGGACGATTGGCCATTATTCGCCATCATTGATGCTAACATGCATACATAACCAAAAAGGAGACGTACGCATGGCTAGCCTCACATCCCCCCGCCGGGCCCGCCCAGTCCTGCTTCTCGCACTCATGTGCGCCATCTGCCAGACACCCCGGGCAAACGCCGAATCGAGCGCGGCATGGCCAGCGCGACCGCTCTCGCTGGTGGTGCCTTTTCCCGCCGGCGGCACCACTGACACAATCGCCCGCCTGCTGTCGAAGAACCTGTCCCGACAGCTCGGCCAGTCAGTGGTGGTCGAAAACAAGAGCGGCGCCAGCGGCACGCTGGGTGCCGCGCAAGTGCTGCGCGCGCCGGCGGACGGCTACTCCCTGCTGCTGGGGACGCCCGCCGAGCAGATCAATGCGCCGCTGATGATGGCGCGTCCGCCCTACGACCCCGCCCGTGACTTCGCACCGGTGGGCTGCGTCAGCCGTGGTCCGAATGTGCTCGTCGTCAATCCAGGATTGAAGGCAAAGACGCTGGCGGACCTGCTGCGCATGGCCCGGGCGCGGCCGGGACAGATCAATTTCGGCAGCGCCGGCAATGGCAATACCTCTCACCTGTCTGGCGAACTGTTTGCGCAGGCCGCCGGTGTCGTGCTCACGCACATCCCTTATCGCGGCAATGCGCCGGCCATCGCCGACACCATCGGCGGCCAGGTGCAGATGATGTTTTCCAATCCGGCCACCGTGCTGCCCCATATCCGCGGCGGCACGCTGCAACCGCTCGCGGTGACCTCGCGCGCGCGGATTGCCGCACTGCCGGACGTACCCACGCTGAAGGAATCGGGCATCCCGGTCGAGATCTATAGCTGGACCTGCCTGTTCACGCGTGCCGGGACACCGCAGGCAATCGTCGGCAAGCTTCACGGCGCGCTCGCGCAGGCGCTCGATGACGGGCAGCTCGCCCAGGCGATCGAGGCCAGCGGCGCCGAAAAATTCCCCTCCACGCCCGAGCAGGCCAGCCGCTTCCTTGCGGCCGAGCGGACAATGTGGGGTAATCTCATCCGCAGCCGACATATCCACACCGACTGATTTCCCGACTCACAAAGATGTCTTCACCTGAAACCTCCCGGACCCGCGCGCTCTCGGTCGCGGAGACCCTGCGCAACCGCATCTTCGACGGAGAGATTCCGCCCGGATCCCACCTGATGGAGGTCACGCTGGCCCAGGAGTTGGGTGTGTCCCGCACGCCGGTGCGCGATGCGCTGGCCCGGCTCGCCGACGAGGGCCTGCTGCTCTACCAGCCGAATCGCGGCTTCCTGGTCCGGCGGTTTCAGCCCAAGGACATCAAGGACGCCTTCACCGTGCGGGCCACGCTGGAGGCCCTGGGTTGCCGGCTGATCGGCGAGCGTGGCCTGATGCACGCCGAACAACAGCGGCTCAGCGAACTGCTGGAGGCGCAGCGGCGAGTGCTTCACGACGAGGAGTGGAACGACCAGCAGGCCCTGCTGTGGCAGGACATGAATCTGGATTTCCACTTTGCATTGCTTGAGCTGGCGGACAACAGCTGGCTGACCGATGCCGTGCACCGCGCGCGCCAGCTGCCCATTATTTTCGACAGCAAGTCACGTCCCCATGATCAGGACGCACTGATGCTGCTGTACCAGCGCGACCACAGCCGGCAAGCGCTGGCGGAGCACTACCGCATCGTGGACGCGCTGGCGCTGCGCGAGGTCGGCCGCGCCGAAGCGCTGATGCGTGAGCACATCCTGACTAATCGAGATGTGCTGATTCGCGCTCTGGGGGCGAACGGCGCCGCATAGGACGCATGCCCGCCTTCCCGGCAGCCCATGACATGACGGAGGTAAACGATGACACGAGTTCGCGTTGAGGGCTTCACCATTTCGCTCGACGGATACGGGGCCGGCCCGAATCAAGACATCAATAATCCGCTCGGCATTGGCGGGACGGAACTGCACCAGTGGCTGGTCCCGACACGCACGTTCCAGCGGGCCTTGTTCGGCAAGGACGAGGGTACGACCGGGGTTGACGACGAGTTCGCCGCCCGTGGCTTTCGCAATGTCGGGGCCTGGATTCTAGGGAGGAATATGTTCGGACCCATTCGCGGGAACTGGCCGGACACCAACTGGAAAGGCTGGTGGGGAGATAATCCACCGTATCACGTTCCCGTCTTCATCCTGACCCATCATGCTCGTCCCCCCATCGAGATGGAAGGCGGCACGACGTTCACCTTCATAACAGGAGGCATTCGCGAAGCGCTCGACCGTGCGCGCGAGGCCGCTGCCGGAATGGACGTGCGGATCGGCGGCGGGCCGGACACGATCCGGCAGTATCTTCGCGAGGGCCTCATTGATGAACTGCATATTGCTATCGCGCCGGTCCTGCTCGGCCGGGGAGAGTCGCTGTTCGAAGGGGTTGATTTGCGGGCCCTGGGATACGAATGCGTCGAATCCGTAGCATCGGAAAAGGCCACGCATGTCGTGTTGCGGCGCGACGGCACCCGCAATGCGACTGAGCCTCGTTAGAGGCCCAGTCCAGCGGCTCATTGCGTCTTCGGGTACCCTACGTAGTAAATGCCGATGACACCCCCACTGGCATCGCGGATCGGCTCATATCCAGTGATGTATGGTTTGCCGAGAATGTCGGCATCACCGTAGTAGGCACCACCACCGCGTATTGCCCCCATGGCCTTGCCCTTGGGGTCGAGGACAGTCCCAATCGCCCTCGAACCATCGTCCTTCTGTACATTCGTCGCCACGCGCACGAAATCATCGCCGCTCTTGACGAACAATGTTGCCGTGCCGCCATGCTCCTTCTTGACTTCATCGACTACGGCAAAGTTGTTGTTCATCTTGGTCGCGCCAAAGTACAAAGCTGGCGCGGGTTTTCCTGCAACAGCATCTTCTCCTTTAATCCCCGGTACGCCCAATTTGGCCGTCTTGGCCTTCAGTGATGCCATGGCCTGCTTTACGCTTTCCGGTGACTGGGCATAGCTCATGGCGGGAGCGAAGACGGGCAATGCGAGTGCAAAGATCATAGGGGCGACCCATCGCCCCATAGCACCTGCGGGACTTGCTTTTGCCATTTTGTCCCCTTTTGGGCAGCGTCGCCGACGAGGCGGGGCGGCAACTTCCCCGGGACCGGGCGGCGTGTCCCCTAGTCCGATTGGAAGTATAGGCAGCTGTCGCGGCGCTGCGCGAGGGTGATACTCCTTGACCAGTGGATGTCGCGATGCGCACCAGTGTCCCTGCTCCGCATCGGCCGGAGGGAGGTCGCTTGCCGGCCAGAAGGCGCCGGTCGGCCCCTCGTCCTCCACTATGCGCGGACTCAATGATTTCCGAGGAGCGCCGCTTCTGGTCAGGCGCGCCTTCATATTTCTTGAAAATCAAAAACGCCAACCCTTGCCGGTTAGCCGGCAAACACTGTATATTTATACAGTTGTCGTCGCATCCCGGAAGAACTGGCTCCTGAAGTCAAGCCCGCGCGGCGCCGTGCTTTCTCTCCCCCACCTCGAAAGGCAATCATGTTCGTGGACCGCACCGAAATCATCAACGCCGCCAAGGCACTGCGCGCCAGCCAGGAAGAATCCAGGTACAGCAAGCTCGTCGCGCTCGCGAACAAGCAGCTCAAGGCAATGCAGACGGCAATCCAGAGGGGCAAGGAAGAATTCGAGACCAGACTGGTACTCGACATCAACGAAGACAATCCGCAAGCAGCGCTGGAACCGCGCGCGCAACGACTAGCCGACGACCTCAAAGCGCAGGGCTACACCGCAACGGTGACCACGTTTGCCGAGGTCAGCACCGACCGCAAGAACTGGACGCCGAATATCACGGTCGTCATCGGTCTGGGCGACATGGTTTCCGAAGTCGACAACGCGATGGCGGAAAGCACGGTGACCGACGAGACGGAAGTCGCGCTGGCTGGCAAAGCTGCCAGTGAAATGGCCTGACAGCAGGCGGGCAATCCGCGATAAGACACGGCATCACGGGGCTTCGCGCATGGTCGCGTGCGTGATGACTGTTCCTACAAGGGAAATCTGCACGCGGTCTACCAGTGGCAAAGACAAACTCTTCACCGCCAATACGGCCGAAATTGCCACGCGGCCGGCCGCGTCCGAGTGTAAGTATCGGTAAAATCTTCCCCGCCTAATCTGAGGCCTCCTGCCTCCCCTTCCCGCCAGTCAAGCCTTTCCAGCCGGGCCTTGGCGACTCTCTGGGGCGCTGAGCCTGCAGGCATTTTCCACGCGCCGACGCGCTGCGCTCCCGAAGTTTGTTACAACCGGATTCGACGCGAGTTCCCCGGTCGGCCACACTGATTCCGAAGAACAACGCTTGCTCACTTCGGAGGCCGAAATGGAAAACGCGAGCCAACAATCAAATCGTTTGCATCCGCTGATTGCTACTGCTGCGGGCGCCGTCATCGTCGTCAGCATGGTGGGTGTCGCAGCGATGACCGGCGTACTGCCCCCAGCCCACGGCAGCGCTGGCACACCCGCTGCGGCAACCGCCGCGCTGGCGCCAACAGGACCCACTGCTCAGGCTGCTGCAGCCGCGCCCCAGCTCGCGACGCCCGTCTCGCCCAGGCCTCACATTTATCGAGTGCCTCATCCAGGTCTGACCGCTGCGCGCTACGCCTCCGCGCCGGACTACAATCCGGAGCCGCGCCACTATCCCGAGCGGCAACAAAGGACGGCAGCTAGCCAAGACGTCGGCACGGTCGAAGCCATCACGCCGATCACGCAGCCGGGCCAGGGCACCGGGCTAGGCGCGGTCAGCGGCGCAGTGGCCGGCGGCCTGCTGGGCCACCAGATCGGCGGGGGGAACGGTCGGATCGTGGCAACGGTTCTCGGTGCCCTGGGTGGCGGCGTAGCGGGCAACATGGTAGAGCAGCGCGTGCGCGCCGACACGGAGTACCAGGTGCGCGTCCGCATGGAAGACGGATCGAGTCGTGTCGTCACCTACCACCAGCAACCTGACGTCGGCGTGGGGCAGCGCGTGCGGGTGGGGAATGGCACACTACTTGGTAGTGTATAAGCTCGTGGCCAGGTCAATTGCGCTCGCCTGGCACCGCGCTTCTCAAGAGCCGCCGAACCAGTTGTAGCCCTGATCCTCCCAATAGCCGCCCGGGTAAGTGTTGGTGACGAACAGTTCCATGATGTGCTTCGGATTTTTGTAGCCGAGCTTGGTCGGCATCCGCAGCTTCATCGGATAGCCGTACTTGGGCGGCAGGCGCTCGCCGTCATACGTGAACGTCAGCAAGGTCTGCGGATGCAGCGCCGTGGCCATGTCGATGCTCTCGTAATAGTCGTCGGCACAGCGGAATCCCACATACTTCGCGGTGGTGTCGGCGCCGATCCGCTGCAGGAAGCCGGCAAACGGCGTGCCGCCCCACCGCCCGATCGCACTCCAGCCCTCCACGCAGATATGCCGCGTGATCTGCTCGGCCTTGGGCAGGGCATAGAGTTCTTCCAGGGTCCAGCTCTTCTTATCCCGCACCAGCCCACCGACCTTGAGCCGGAAGTCGTCGCCGTTCACCACGGTGACCTCGTCGATGCCGTAGAACGCGTTGAACGGAAACGGGCGCGTGATCTGCGCTTCCGTATAGGTCGGCGCGAGGCGGTTCGGGTCGAACAGCCATGCCTGTACCTTGTCGTTCATGCGCGAAACACGCATGAGGAAGGTCTCCACCGAGGGATCGTCGCTCAGGCTGCAGCCGGTGAGCATGGCAAGGCCGCCGAGCGTAAGGATGCGCTTGCCGAACAGGCGCCGCGACGGTGAATCGAGTTCGCGGCGCACATCAATGATCAGCGACTCGCGGTCGACCGTCATTTGTCTGGAAGGTTTCGGTTTCACGATTCAGGCTCCAGGTTACGTCAGCGTCCGCGAATCATGGTCAGCAGGCTGCGCGGCACCAGCGCCACCATCACAACATGCACGACGATAAAGGCGGCCAGCAGGGACATGGCGCAGAAATGAACCACGCGTGCGAAGTCGTAGCCGCCCATCATCTCGCGCAGCAGCGGGAACTGCACGGGCTTCCAGATGGCGATGCCGGAGAGCACCAGCACCAGCAGCACGATCATCACCAGCAGGTAGGCGAGCTTCTGCACGGCGTTGTAGTGGCTGAGGTCCGCATGAGAGAGACGGCCTCGCAGTGCGGCCACCAGATCGTCCAGTACGGCGCGCGGCCGCAGCGGAAAGAACTTCCGGGCGAACCGGCCCGTGGCGATGTTCATCGCCAGATAGAACAGCCCATTGAAAAACAGCAGCCACATGGCCGCGAAATGCCATAGCAGCGCTCCGCCCAGCCATCCGCCCAGCGTAATGTCGCCAGGGAAGCGGAACCCGGCGAAGACCGGTGAAGCGTTGTAGATGCGCCAGCCCGACAGCATCATCACGATGGCGGCCAGCGCATTGAGCCAGTGTGTGATGCGCACCCAGCGCGGCTGGATCGTGCGTGGCGCGGCTCGGGGCATGACTGCTTCTTGCGAGGGTCCCATTTCAGCCTCCTCCGGAAACCTGGCACCGTGCGCAACAGGATGTCGTGCATGGTGCCAGGTCGAGCTTGCTCCAGTGTTACTTGTTCATGCCGCCAGACGTGGCGTCGCCTTCCTTGCCCATCTTGTCGTGCGACTTCGATTTGCCCATCTTGTCCTTGTGCATGCCGTCCTTGGACATGTTGTCCTTGGACATTGCGTCCTTGGACATTGCATCTTTCGACATTGCATCTTTCGACATGCTGTCCTTCGACATGCTGTCCTTCGACATTGAATCTTTGGCCATCGAATCCTTGGCCATCGATCCGCCGGTCTGGGCGAATGCGGTGCCAGACATCAGGAACGCGGCGGAAACCACGGCGATTGCGATCTTGTTCATTTTGACTCCTCGTTGCCTTGCGATGGACCGGGAGCGTCCCGGTTGACCGAACATCGCGCCTGCCATGCCAGGCAGGCGCCAGATTCACACGGTATGTGTGCGTCTGATGGGAAATTCGCCGCGGCGGCGCGTCCGGTTACAGCATTCGGAGAATTTTCCTGCCGGCGTGCGGCGCTTCTGGTGACGGAACCGACTTATCGGCAATGCGCCTTGCAACACACATGACCGCCGCCGCGTCGTAGAATCCACGCAATCAACAGGGCCCGGTGTAACCAACGCGACCGATGGAGCGAACTGTCGAACAGGATGCGCTGAAAAAGCGGGAGTCTCGCCTGCTCGGTCTCTTTACGGGCGGGTTGGCGGGCGACCAGGTGACGTATGCGCAATTCCTCACCGAATTGGGCGCGATGCTGCGCGGCTATTTCCGCAACCGGCTTCCGCAGCAAGCGGGTGACGTCGAGGATCTGGTCCAGGAAGTCCTGCTGGCCGTGCACAACGCGCGCCATACCTACCTGCCGGGACAGCCGCTCACGGCGTGGGTGTACGCGATCGCCCGGTACAAGCTCGCCGACCATTTTCGCGCGCATGCGCGGCGCGATGCACTGAGCGAGCCGCTGGACGCGGCGGAGGAGGTGCTGGCAGCGCCCGACCTCGAGCCGGCGCAAGCGAAGCGCGACCTGAACCTGCTGCTTGACCAGTTGCCGGACCGTCAGCGCCTGCCGATCGTGTACGTCAAGCTGGAGGGACTATCCGTCAGCGAGGCCGCGCAGATGACCGGGATGTCGGAATCGGCGGTGAAGGTGGGCGTGCATCGCGGGCTGAAGGCGCTCGCGGCGAAGATTCGAGGAACGCGATGAGAACGAACGACCTGATTTCCATGCTTGCCACGGGCGTCACGCCAGTCGACCGGCATGTGGTCAGCCGTCGTTTTGGCATCGCGATAGCGACGGGCGCGGCATTGGCAACCTTGCTGATGGCCGCCACGCTGCATATCCGCCCCGACCTGGCCGACGTCGCCGTCACCCCGCTGTTCTGGGCCAAGGTGGCGCTGCCGCTCTCGCTGCTGTTTGGTGCCTTGTGGATAGCGACACGGCTGGCGCGTCCCGGGATGGCAATCGGTGCCGGCTGGCTTGGGGTTTCCGTACCCTTCGCCGCCGTCTGGATCGGTGCCATCCATGTCATCACGCAAACGCCCGCTGGAGAACGCGCCGCAGCGGTGTTAGGACAGACCTGGCGAGTCTGCCCGTTCAATATCGCCGTGCTGTCCGTGCCCGTATTCATTGCCGTGTTCTGGGCATTGCGCGGACTGGCTCCGACGCGATTGCGGCTGGCCGGCGCCGTGGGCGGCCTGCTCTCCGGTGCCGTAGCGACCCTGGTGTACTGCCTTCACTGCCCGGAGATGGGCGTCGCGTTCTGGGGCGTCTGGTACGTGCTCGGCATGCTGGTCCCGACTGCCATCGGCGCGATGCTCGGGCCACGGATGCTCCGTTGGTGATTGCCGCTCCGACCTGTTCGGCCGCCGACATTCTTGAATCCGCACGGGCTTGCAGTCTGTACTAGATTTGGATTGTCACCGCCGGGCAGTGCCAGTCGAACCGGCAACAGTTTCTCTGGCGGTGTGATCCCGGTCAGTGGCAACTGACCATACCGGACAGATGGAGGTGAAGACATGGGAGCCCCAGTCGCCGTAACAAGATTTGAAGTGAAATCCCACGCGTCGCCCGACGAAGTTCGCGCCCCTGCGAAGACCCGAATCGAGGTTGTCCAACTCGAAGGTTTCACGATCGGACGATTCAATTTCGAACCCGGATGGCGGTGGTCGGAGTGCATCAAGCCGGTCGTGAAGACGGACCAATGCCAGGCCTCCCACGTGGGCTATGCGGTATCCGGCCGTCTTACGGTTCGAATGAAGGACGGGACCGAGAAGACGATAAGCGCTGGCGATTCCTACACGATCCCGCCAGAACACGAAGCCTGGGTTGAAGGCGATCAACCCTTCGTTGCGCTTGAGGTGATGTCCGCTGACACCTTCGCCAAGGCCTGACAGCGATACACAGGTTCCCTACCCGGAGAGGGCTGGGACCTGTGCGATCGACCGAAGGTGCTCTGGCTACCGGATCGCCTCAGGCGAATCACTGCCCGAGCGCCTTCGAAAGCGTTGCCGCCTCAGTGACCAGCAAGCGGCCGAACGCAGACACCTTGTCCTCCGTCAGCCGCACGCCAGGGCCGAAGATGCATAGCGAGCCCGCGACCCGATCCGCGCCGTTGAAGAACGGCGCCGCCAACGCGACGGCGCCTTCGATCAGCTCGTTGCGGCTGACCGCGTAGCCACGCTGGCGAATGGCGGCCAGCTCGGCCGGATCGACCGTGGCATCGAGCGCTGCTGCAGCGCCACCGTCCATATGCGCGAGGATTGCGCGCCCGCTGGCGCCTAATTCCAGCTTCTCCCGATATCCCAGGCCACGGCGGAAGCTCAAGGGTTGCACGCTCTCGATTTCAGCCACGCACACGCGGTACGCGCCCTCCGGTACGAACAGCGCCACGGTTTCTCCCGTCGCCTCCCACAGGCGGCGTAGCGGGGCTTGTGCGATATCGGCAATCCGATGGCTCGCCGCCCACACGTAGGTCAATCGCGCCACCGAACTCCCCAGCCGGAAGCGCTGCGGCTCCCCGAACGACACCAGAAATCCGTTGTGCTCGAGCGCATTGAGCAGGCGGTACAGCGTCGGCCGGCTCAGATCGACCCGCTTGAGCAGGTCCGCCACCGTCAGGGCCTCGTCGCCCGGACGGAATGCGAGAAGGATGTCCAGCGCGCGGTCCACGGCGCGCACGCTGTCCTGGTTCTTTTCGACTTCCATGTGATCTGTTCCCGTCATTTCTAGATTCTTCATCTTCGCCATTGTATTCAAAGTCGATCTTGATCTTTGTCAATTTGTCCGTAGAATGGATTTCTATCTCACCAGATGGACAAATCAAGGAGGAAGTGGAGATGGACAAGCAGATGTCGGAAACTTTGGTGCGGACGGGCCCCGGTACCGCAATGGGCGAGCTGATGCGTCGGTACTGGGTGCCGGCGCTGCTGGTGAGCGAAATCGCCGAGCCGGACTGCCCGCCCGTCCGCGTGCAGCTTCTGGGTGAAAAGCTGCTGGCGTTCCGTGATACCGAGGGCAAGGCTGCACTGATCGACGAGTTCTGCTCGCACCGTGGTGTGTCGCTGTATTTCGGCCGCAACGAAGAGAATGGCATTCGCTGCGCCTACCACGGTCTCAAGTTCGACCGTGACGGCAACTGCGTGGATGTGCCCTCGGCGCCTCAGGCTTGCAAGCACATGGGCGTCAAGGCGTATCCATGCATCGAGCGCGCGGGCATCGTCTGGGCCTACCTGGGCCCAAAGGACAAGCAGCCCGCCCCGCCCGACGTGGAGTGGTGCAACCTGCCGGAGAGCCACGTGTACGTCTCCAAGCGGCTGCAGGAAAGCAATTACCTGCAGGCCATGGAAGGCGGCATCGACACCAGCCACGTGTCGTACGTGCACCGCTACGAGGTCGACGACGACCCCATGCACCAGGGCACCGAGGCGCTGAAGTACATCAAGGCCGACGGCAACGTGATCTTTGACATCGAGAAGACGCCGGTCGGCCTCACGCTGTTCGGCCGCCGCAACGGCGACGCGGACACCTACTACTACCGCATCACGCAGTGGCTGTTCCCGTGGTACACGCTGATTCCGCCATTTGGCGAGCACGCGCTCGGCGGCCACGTGTGGGTGCCCATCGACGACCACAACTGCTGGGCCTGGAGTATCAATTTCCGGCCCGACCGCCCGCTCACCGAGCAGGAGCTGGCCGACATGAAGGCCGGCAAGGGCATCCACAACGAATATGAAGAAGGCACGTGGCGCACCAAGGCCAACAAGGACAACGACTACCTGATCGACCGCCAGGCGCAGAAGGAGAAACGCGCGTATTCGGGCGTGTTCGGCTTCGCCGTGCAGGATTCGTCGCTGCAGGAAAGCATGGGCCCGATCCAGGACCATAGCAAAGAGAAGCTGCTGCCCACCGACCGCGCGATCGTGATGTGCCGCCGCATGCTGTACGAGGCCGCGACGAACATGCAGGGCGATGTCGAGCCGCCCGCGCTGGACGCCAGTGCCCAGCGCGTGCGCGCCGCCGGTGTGCTGCTGCCCAAGGACCAGAAGCCGCAGGACTGGGCCCGCGTGCACCTGGACGATGGCAAGGACCAGCCGGTCTACTCCGTATAAGAGCGCCACGATGGATTATCGCAACCGACTCCAGGGCAAGCGCGCTCTGATCACGGGCGGCGGAGGCGGCATCGGTGCCGCTACCGCCAGCCTGTTCTGCGCGGCGGGTGCTGCGGTGATGCTGGTCGACGCCAGCGCCGAAGCACTGGAACGCACCGCCGCGGCCATTGCCGCGCGGCTCCCGCAAGCCTCGCTGCAGACCGTGGTGGCCAACGTGAATGACCCGGCGCAGGCCGAGCGCGCCGTGCGGCAAGCGGCGGACAAGTTCGGCGGGCTGGACGTGCTGGTGAACAACGCCGCCATGCGCAACTATTCGGCGATGGCGGATGCGACGCCGCAAGCGTGGCACGCCATGGTCGATGTCAACCTGGTGGGCACCTCGAACTATTGCAAGGCCGCGCTGCCGCTGCTGCGGGCCGCCGGCCGGGGAAGCATCGTCAACGTCTCGTCCTGTTACGCCGTGACCGGCCGCAAGGGCATGGGCCTGTATGACGCCACCAAGGCGGGCATGCTGGCCATGACGCGGACCCTCGCCTTCGAGGAAGCGGCGCATGGCGTGCGGGCCAACGCGGTGTGCCCGGGCTCGACCCTGACGGACTTCCATATCGGCCGCGCCGAGGCTGCCGGCAAGAGCCTGGACGTGCTCAAGGGGCAGCGCCAAGACACCTCGCTGCTCGGGCGCTGGGCCTCGCCCGACGAGATTGCCTGGCCGATCCTCTGGCTGGCCAGCGACGAGGCTTCGTTCATCACCGGCACCACGCTGATGGTGGACGGTGGCTTGCATGTGATGTAGGAGATCGTCATGGGTGCATCGCAACTTACCGTGCGCGTCGTGCGCAAGCAGATGGAGGCGGAAGGCATCTGCAGTTTCGAACTGGCCGACCTCGCCGGTGCGCCGCTGCCGCCATTTTCCGCCGGTTCGCACATCGACGTGCACACTCCGGGCGGCATGACACGGCAGTATTCGCTTTGCAATCCGCCTGGCGAGCAGCACAGGTATGTGATTGCCGTGTTGAACGACGCAAAGTCGCGCGGCGGTTCCCGCGCCATGCACGAGGCCGTACAAGAAGGCAGCACGCTGCAGATCGGTACACCGCGCAATCACTTCCCGCTCAAGCCGGAAGCCGGCCGGCACCTGCTGCTGGCCGGCGGCATCGGCATCACGCCGATGCTGTGCATGGCGGAGTCCCTGGCGGACGAGGGACTTCCGTTTGCCATGCACTACTGCGCCCGCTCGCGACGGTGCGCCGCCTTCATCGATCATCTAGCACGCGCGCCGTATGCCGGGCGAGTGCAGTTCCACTTCGATGACGAAGACCCGGCGCAGAGGCTTGACATCCAGGCCCTGCTGGCCGAGGCCAGCGCCGAGGTGCATCTGTATGTCTGCGGCCCAAAGGGCTTCATGGACGCGGTGCTCGACACGGCCCGCCGGCTTGGCTGGGCAGAGGAGCGCCTGCACTACGAGTTCTTTGCAGCCAGCGTCGATACCGCCGGCGGCGCATTCGAGGTGAAGCTCGCCAGTTCGGGAAAGACCGTGGCCGTCCCGGCGGAGCAAACCGTGGCGGAAGCTCTGGCCAACGCCGGCGTGGAAGTGCCGGTGTCCTGCGGCCAGGGCATCTGCGGCACCTGCCTGGTACGCGTGCTCGAGGGCGAACCCGACCACCGTGACCTCTACCTCTCTCCCGAGGAGCAGGCGAGGAACGATCAGTTCACACCATGCTGCTCACGCGCCAGGTCGCGGACGCTCGTACTGGACCTGTAAGCCATACCCGGTGACGACAGGCAAAGCCACCGGTTGAAACCATGCAGCAAGAAGAGCGGACGACCGAGCCGCCGTCCACGGAAATTTTCCCGGACACCTGTACCCAATACATCTGATACTACGCGGAGCGCTCCCACGCACACGCCCGCGATGGAGGAGACCATGAAGACAAGCCTTTCGATGGCGGAGAAGGCCGGGACGTCTGCCAACGCCGCATCGCCTGCCCAGGCCGACGCATCACGATACCGCTGGGTGGTGCTGGCGGTCGTGTGGGCGGCATTTCTGCTCAGCTATGTGGATCGCGTGGCGTGGAGCAGCGTTGCCGCGCCGGTCGGTCAGTCACTGGGCCTGGCGGTGTCGATGCTCGGCGCATTCATTACCGCGTTCTATATCGGCTATGTGCTCGCCAATATCGCGGGCGGCATCCTGACCGACGTGCTCGGCGGCCGTGCCACGCTGACCCTGGCACTCGTACCGCTAGGCATGCTCACTTTCTGCTTCGGCTTCGCGCATACCTTGTGGACCGGCATCGCCATCCAGTTCGCGATGGGACTGGCCGCCGGCGCGGACTATTCGGCCGGCATGAAAATCATCGCGGCGTGGTTCCGCAAGGACCGCGGCCGCGCGATGGGCCTGTACACGACGGCCACGTCGCTGGCCATTGTGCTCACCAATGCCACCGTGCCGACCATTTCGCAATGGTATGGCTGGCAAAGCGCCTTTCGCCTGCTGGGAGTGATTACGCTGGCGTGCGCGGCGCTCGCCTGGTTTGTCTTGCGCGACGCCCCCGAAGGAGAACCGCCCATGTCGCGCATCAAGGCTGCCGACGTCGTGGTGCTGCTGAAGCACCGAAACCTCATCCTGCTTGCCATTGCCGGCTGCGGCGGCTTGTGGGCCACCGTGGGTTTCGGGGCATGGGCCAATGCGCTGATGACCAGACAATACGGGATTACGCCGGTGACGGCGGGTTCTATTGCGGCCACCTTCGGCATAGGCGCAGTCATCGCCAAGCCGGTGCTCGGATGGCTTTCGGACTTGCACAGCAACGCCCGCAAGCGGATCTCGATCCTGTGCTTGTCCGCATTTGCCGTCATGCTGATGGTGTTCGGGCAGAGCTCCACGATCACCCAGTTCTACTTGATTGCCCCCTTGCTGGGCGCAGTCGGATTCGGTTATACGCCCGTGCTCATGGCCCAGGTAAGCGACGCTTCCGGCCGCAACTCCGCCGGTGCCGCCGCCGGCCTGACCAATGCGATCTGGCAATCCGGCAGCGCCATGTCGCCGCTCGTGGTGGGCTACTTCTATGGGCAGACGCATTCGTTTTCGGTTGCGTTGCTGACACTTGCTGTCGGGCCGGTGATTGCGGTGGCCGCCCTTATGTTCCTGTCACGCCGGTCGTAGGATGAATCTCCGCTCGCTTGCCGCCAACGCCTTCCTGGCAGAGGAAAGTGCAAGCCGGAGATAGCCGCTGTCACAGGCTGCGCGGGCCCTGACGAGCTCCTGTTGCTCGCCAGGGCCGACCACTCCCGTTTCTGCCTCGATGGCTCCCATACAGCGCTCGATAAGGTCGGCCACCTCGCGCTCACGATTGATGTCGCCACCAACAATTCGATCCAGGCAATCGCTAAGATCCCCCAAAAGATCGTCGTACATCACTTACCTCCAGGTTTCCGTGTTGCGGCAAACTGCCTGATGGCAACTGGATTTCACATATAGAGCCGTTTCAAAAAAGACTGCACGGCATCGCGAGGCACTTTGCAATCGGAATTTGACAGACTAATGTTGGACTATTCTCCGGGGCCAGACGACGGAGGCAGTCATGAGCACGGTCTCAACAGAACCCGGCAGCTACCACGTAGCACGGCCGCAAAACCCCGGTGAAGTTGTCGATCTGATCAGGAAGCATGCGATCCAGGTCGTGGATCTCAGGTTCACCGACTTGCCCGGCGTGTGGCAGCATTTCTCGATCACGCTGCCGGAAGTCACCGACGATTTATTCTCGGCCGGCATCGGGTTCGACGGGTCTTCCATTCGCGGGTTCCAGGAAATACACGAGTCCGACATGCTGGTCAGGCCCGACCCGACCACCGCATTCATTGATCCGTTTTGCACGGCACCAACGCTGGCGCTGATCTGCGACGTGCTGGACCCGGTCCTGCACCAGCCGTATTCGCGCGATCCGCGCCACATCGCACGCAAGGCGGAGCTGTACCTCCAGCAAACCGGTCTTGCTACGGTTTGCTACGTGGGCCCCGAACTGGAGTTCTTTATTTTCGACTCCATTCGCTTCGGGCAGGACCAGCACTCTGGCTACTACTATGTCGAATCCGCCGAAGGCGACTGGGCCTCGGGCCGTGACGAAGGCGCCTATGGCGGAGGCAATCTTGGCTACAAGCAGCACTACAAGGGCGGATACTTTCCCGTGCCGCCAAGCGATACGCTGCAGGACATCCGCTCCGAAATCGTGCTCGCGCTGATGCAGGCAGGCGTCCAGGTCGAGGTGCATCACCATGAGGTAGCCACCGCGGGCCAGAATGAAATCGACATGCGCTTTGCACCGCTGACCCGCATGGCGGACAACGTGATGATGTACAAATACATCTGCAAGAACGTTGCACGGCGCCACGGCAAGGTCGCCACATTCATGCCCAAGCCCCTGTTCGCCGACAACGCGAGCGGCATGCATTGCCACCAGAGCCTCTGGCGCGGCGACGAGAACCTCTTCTACGACAAAGACGGTTGGGCTCAGACCTCTCAGATCTGCCGGTGGTACATAGGCGGCTTGCTCAGGCACGCCCCCGCCCTGATGGCGTTCTGCGCGCCGAGCACAAACTCCTACAAGCGACTGGTGCCGGGCTACGAGGCGCCTGTCAATCTGGCCATGTCGCAGCGCAACCGGTCTGCCGCAGCCAGGATTCCAATGGTTTCGGATTCCCCAAGCGCCAGACGCGTTGAATTTCGCTGTCCTGACCCGTCGGCCAATGCCTACCTCGCCTTCTCGGCAATGCTGCTCGCCGGCCTTGACGGCATTGAAAACCAGACAGACCCCGGCGACCCGATCGACAGGAATATCTATGATCTGCCACCCGAGGAAGCTGCCAGTATCCGGCAGGTTCCAGGCTCCCTCGAAGAGTCGCTTTGCGCACTGGAATCCGACTCGACTTTCCTGCGAAAGGGAGATGTCTTCACTGAAGACCTGATCCGTACCTGGATTGACTACAAGCGCACGCACGAGATCGATACGTTGAAGTTGCGGCCGCACCCGTGGGAGTTCCAGCTCTACTTCGACATTTGACCAGCTGCGCCCCGTGCCAGGCAAAGCGCTGGTGATGCTGGAACGATGAACGCGTCAATGGCGCTTTTCTGGTCTCAACGGACCTGGCGCCGGTCGGCCCGACAACTCCGAGAGAGGTCAGCACAGTCAGGCAATGACTGTTTGCATTCAGGCTGGCAATTGGCGAGGAGGGTATGTGATGCCAACCCGTTGCATTGCGTTCGTGTTAGCCGCGCTCGCGGCCGGGACGGTAATGGCGGCCATCGTCAGCCATGACAACACCCATCCAGCCGGCCGACTCGAGGCGAACGTCCTCCATTTGCACATGGTCGCGGATATCGGCACCTGGCGGCCGCAAGGGGTCCGAGGCGTTTCCTTGCAGGTCGCGGCCTTTGCGGAAGAAGGCAAGGACCTCCTGGTGCCGGGGCCGCTCATCCGCGTACCGGAAGGCACAACCGTCGAGCTGACGCTGCGCAACGCGCTGTCGTGGGAGTTGAGCATGTTCGGCCTGTGCGCACGACCGGGGACCTGCGAGCCCATCGCGATTCCCCCTGGCGAGTCACGTAACATCCGGTTCGTCCTGAACGGCGCAGGCACATACCACTATTGGGGATCTACCGGACCATCCACCTTGGCCGAGAGAACACGCCGTGATTCGCAGCTAGGCGGCGCCATCATCGTGGAACGGCGCGGTGAAGCAACGCCCGACGGAATCTTCGTGATCTCCAGCTACGACGCGCCTCGGCCAGAGGTCGACGACCCGCGCAAGGTTGCGGTCCCGGATCGGGACGTGCGGATCTTCGCGATAAACGGTTGGTCGTGGCCGCATACGCCGAGGCTTCGCTATCACGCAGGCGATGCGGTTCGCTGGAGGATCGTCAATCTGTCGAATATCGGACATGCAATGCACCTGCATGGCTTTCATTTCAAGCTGGACTCGGTTGGCGACGGCAGCGTCGATCGGGCTTTGGCCGAAGAGCAACGGCGCACTGAAGTCACGGAGTTCGTCGGCCCGGGCCGCACCTTTGCGCTGTCGTGGACGCCGACCCGCCCGGGGAACTGGCTGTTTCACTGTCACATGGTCGAGCACATGACCCAGCCCGGGTTCGATGCCCACGCGACCCATGGCGACGATCATGCCGCCGGGATGGCGGGGCTCGTGCTGGGCATCGAGATCGACGGCTCCGCCTCCGATGCATCTGCGGCCGCACCGCGAAGGCTGTCGCTCGTCCTGCATGAGGAGCCCCATCGCTATGGCGAGCGCTCGGGCTATCGGATTGACCTGGCTGGCGCGGATGCGCCGCGGCTCGATTCCGGGCCGGTCCCCGGACCGGTCCTGGTGCTGTATCGGGGAGAGCCCGTAGAGATCGAGATCGTGAACCGGCTTTCGGAGTCCACGGCAATGCACTGGCACGGCATTGAAATCGAAAGTTACTACGATGGCGTCCCCGGTTTTGGCGGCCAAGGCGCCAGGCTCGCTCCGCCGATCACTCCCGGCGGGTCCTTCGTGGCCAGGTTCACGCCACCGCGCGCCGGAACGTTCATCTACCACACGCATTGGCACGACGAGGCTCAGCTTGCAGGCGGACTGTACGGCGCGCTGCTCGTGCTGGAGCCGGGCGAACGATATGACCCGTCTACCGACCACATCATCGTCATCGGACTCAACGGTGTGCTGACACAAGGCGAACGCGAGCCCTTTGCCCTGAACGGGCGCGCGACGCCCGCGCCAATCCGGCTTCGCGCCGGTGTGCCGAACCGGCTTCGTCTCATCAACATCACCGCGAACAACTCCGTGCTGACGGCCTTCCTGATCGATCGGTCCGATCTTGCGACATGGAAGCCCGTCGCCAAAGACGGTGCGCGCTTGCCCCCGGAGCAAAGGGATCTCCGGCCGGCTCGGCAACTGATTTCGGTCGGGGAAACCTACGATTTCGAGATAACTCCGCCGCGGCCCCAGGATCTCTGGCTGGAAATACGACGAGGCAATGGCGAGTGGGTGCTGCAAGCGCCTGTCGTGGTGCGGTGAGCTCCTACCGCGACAACGCCGAACTTCAGTCGTTCACAATGCGGAGCGCGAATGACGGGTCCGGAAGCGCTGTCTGGCTGGCCGATGGGCGGGGTTCCTTTCCATTGCTTGCATGTGCTGGCTCCAAGGCCTGCCCTTCAACATCTAACTCGCAGTGGATCGACGACCACGCGCACCTGATCAAGCGTCCGGTGGGCAACCCCTCTTGCGGACGCTGACTGATGCCATCAGGAATTCGCGCCGCTTCGCAGGCATACCACGACCGCACAGTTACTACACTAGGTGAGGGTCGCGATTATGAGGTACGCGGCCTTCTCAGTTGCTTTCCGCCCGACCCGCTGTCGGAAAGAGCAGCTACACGCTCCAAGCGGCATGCCCGTCTCGTCGGTCCGTCGGTCCATCAAACAGGAGGATCCGAACATGCAAACAGTGATAAGGAGATTTTCCGGAAGGGGTGCAAAAGAGTTGTTCGACTTGCTGGAAACGCGTACGGATGAGGTCGAAGAACTGATGCGCTCGGTCAAAGGCTTTGTCGGCTACACCCTCGCTCGCAGCGGCGATGGCGGATTCTCGGTGACGGTATGTCAGGACAAGGCGGGCATTGACGAAAGCGTGCAAAAGGCGCGGGAATGGGTAGCCAAGAACGCCGGAAGCACGGGCGTGGGCGCGCCAGAGCTAACGGAGGGATCAGTCCTCATTCACCTGAAGTAAGTTCGTCTTGCGACGGGGCAGCGCATGAGTTCCTCGGGAACATTCGGACGCCCGCAATCTCATTGGCTGCTCCGCATGCACACTTCTTGCCGGTTCGTCCAGACCTGCCATCGAGCGGCGAGTCGCGGATAAGCCCTATGACTTCCAGTCGTTGACGGCCAAGGCAAAAAAGATCAGGTAAGCCGCTTGTCTTTATGGTTCCTTGCGATCCAATGCAGGCTGGCTCGCTCCGCGCTGACGGATCAAGGAATCGCTCAGCGCGTGCACAAGCATCCTCGACCTGCGATCGACAAAGTAGCGCTGTCCCGCTTCGAGCACGATGTCTTTGGGATCGCCGTCATGCGTGATCCACGCCTTCCCCGTCACGCACTCGATGGAACTCCCGAATTCGGACGTCGTGCCGAAGGTTTGCCCCTTCGCCAGGGTGCGGGAGGCCGCGGCCGCGTTCCCTCCTCCTCCAGTCACTGAAAGCGCGTTTCACATTACGGAATGTCCTTCGAATTTTCCCAGCGAGCCTTTTCGTTTGCTGAAAACGTGTTCCACATCGCAAAACTTGATGCCTATCTCATTGAAAAATAAGGAAAAACTAACTCTTATGTCTTATATAAGACCTTGCCGCAACGCATCAAGAAGGCCCTACAATAAGTCCACGCTGCTTGCTTCGATATCCGTAGCGGCAAACTCGATCAGTTTTCAAACGCTCCCTACCCCTAGGAAATTCACATGGCCCAGTATCAAGACGACATCAAGGCAGTTGCGGCTTTGAAAGAGAACCACGGCAGCGCGTGGAACGCGATCAATCCCGAGTATGCCGCCCGCATGCGCGCCCAGAACAAGTTCAAGACGGGCCTGGACATCGCCAAGTACACGGCCAAGATCATGCGCGCCGACATGGCCGCCTACGACGCAGACTCGTCCAAGTACACCCAGTCGCTGGGCTGCTGGCACGGTTTCATCGGCCAGCAGAAGATGATCTCCATCAAGAAGCACTTCAACAGCACCGAGCGCCGCTACCTTTACCTGTCGGGCTGGATGGTGGCTGCACTGCGCTCCGAGTTCGGCCCGCTGCCGGACCAGTCGATGCACGAGAAGACTTCCGTCAGCGCGCTGATCCGCGAGCTGTACACCTTCCTGCGCCAGGCCGACGCCCGTGAACTGGGCGGCCTGTTCCGCGAGCTGGACGCTGCCCAGGGCGCCGCCAAGGCCGCGATCCAGGCAAAGATCGACAACCACGTCACCCACGTCGTGCCCATCATCGCCGACATCGACGCGGGTTTCGGCAATGCCGAAGCCACGTACCTGCTGGCCAAGCAGTTCATCGAAGCCGGCGCATGCTGCATCCAGATCGAAAACCAGGTGTCCGACGAGAAGCAGTGTGGCCACCAGGATGGCAAGGTCACCGTGCCGCACGAGGACTTCCTGGCCAAGATCCGCGCCATCCGCTACGCCTTCCTGGAGCTGGGCGTGGACGACGGCATCATCGTGGCCCGTACCGACTCGCTGGGCGCCGGCCTGACCAAGCAGATCGCCGTGACCCATACGCCGGGCGACCTGGGCGACCAGTACAACTCGTTCCTGGATTGCGAAGAGCTGTCGGCCGACCAACTGGGCAACGGTGACGTCATCATCAAGCGCGACGGCAAGCTGCTGCGTCCGAAGCGCCTGCCCAGCAACCTGTTCCAGTTCCGCGCCGGCACGGGCGAAGCGCGCTGCGTACTGGACTGCGTCACCGCACTGCAAAACGGCGCCGACCTGCTGTGGATCGAAACCGAAAAGCCGCATATCGCCCAGATCGGCGGCATGGTCAGCGAGATCCGCAAGGTCATCCCGAACGCCAAGCTGGTGTACAACAACAGCCCGTCGTTCAACTGGACGCTGAATTTCCGCCAGCAGGCATATGACGCGATGAAGGCCGCGGGCAAGGATGTGTCGGCCTACGACCGCACCCAGCTGATGAGCGTGGAATACGATGACAGCGAACTGGCGAAGCTGGCCGACGAAAAGATCCGCACGTTCCAGGCCGACGCGTCGCGCGAAGCTGGCATCTTCCACCACCTGATCACGCTGCCGACCTACCACACCGCCGCGCTGTCGACCGACAACCTGGCCAAGGAATACTTCGGCGACCAGGGCATGCTGGGTTATGTGGCTGGCGTGCAGCGCAAGGAAATCCGTCAGGGCATCGCCTGCGTCAAGCACCAGAACATGTCGGGGTCGGACATTGGTGACGACCACAAGGAATACTTCAGCGGCGAAGCGGCCCTGAAGGCGGCGGGTAAGGACAACACGATGAACCAGTTCTGATACCCGTAATACCCCAAGCAAAACGCCAACCCGTGTATGGGTTGGCGTTTTTTTTAGCAGATCGCTTGCGCTTACGCTGAAACGTACAGCCCAGCGAAATTGGCCAAAGACTGTTAAGGAACTATATTCGGTCTAGTCATGCCCACCTACAGGAACTGTGCAATGCGAATCGCCGATCACGTCAAGCCGATCAGCTATCTCAAGAGCGAAGCCGCGCAGATTGTCAAGGACCTTGCTGAATCCGGTGAACCATTGATCATCACCCAAAACGGCGAAGCCAAGCTCGCTGTCCAGGACGTGCGCAGCTACGAATCCGATCGGCAGACATTGGCCCTGCTGAAGATTCTGGCCCTTGGGCAAAAGCAGATCGACCAGGAAAAATTTGAGATCTGACGGCCCTGCTGCAGAAAATCATCCTGCTGGTGTAAGAAGAGACGACCAACGCCGCAACCCCGCGCATCGCTGAATCGCCTTGATCGCTTCGAGGGCACAAAAGGCACCGTAGCATCGTGCCAGAGGCATCTCCGCCTCACATTGGGCCGTTGAGACCATGCTTCGTCGCGCAGAATAGGAGATCGTCCGACATCTGGATCGGTGGCACCGTCCTAGAAAGAAAGTGAGCGCACTGGAACCTGAAGGCGCCCGCAAGACAGTGCCGCTCGAGCATGCCAACTACCTGGAGTCATCGTGACCATCATTACCAGTGCCGGACCCCTCATCTCGCTGATCGCCGGCATTCTGATACTTGTCGTGCCGCGACTGCTCAATTACATCGTCGCCATCTACCTGATCGTCATCGGTCTGCTTGGACTGTTCGGCGGACATCTGCGGTGAACGGACGCAAGGAACTCAGACCTCCAGCTCCTCCAACACCTGCCCCTTGGTCTCGATCCCCAGGAAATGCACGGTGATCGCCGCCAGGAACGGCACCGCGGCCAGCGCAAGGAACGCACTGCTGAGATTGCCGCTGCCGATGGTGCCGGCGATCAGTGAAGGCGCAAAAATGGCAGCCAGCTTGAGCCAGGCACCGCCAAGCCCACACCCCATGGCCCGTACGCTGGTGGGGTACAGCTCCGGCGTATAGACGTAGGCCGTGATGAATCCGCTGGCCAGAAAGCCCATGGCCAGCGCACAGAACGTCGCCACGACATAGACCGTCGACGCGTGGAACACCCCGGCCAGCACCAGCGACAACGCACACAGCAGGAACGACACGTTGATCACAGGCTTGCGGCCCACCTTGTCGACGATCATCGCGCAGACCAGCGAACCCACCACGCCCAGGACAGAAGCCCCCGCAGCAAGATTCAGCGCGAGCTGCAACGGCGCGTGGTACACGGTCTTGTACACCGTGGGCAGCCAGGTCGAGAGCCCATACTGGATGAACCCGCAGGTCGCCCACAGCATCCACACCGCCAGCGTCCGGCCGATGTAGGCCTTGCTCACCAGGTCACGCACGCGGCGGCGCGGATGATGCGTCATGGCGTCATAGGCGCTGGTATCCCCCGGCGGCGGCAGCGGGGTACGAGCGCGCGCTTCGAACGCGCGCAGCGCGCTGTCGGCTTCGGCCATGCGGCCCTTCTCCGCGAGCCAGCGCGGCGATTCGGGAATCACGCGGCGCAGGATGAAGAACAGCACCAGCGGCACGCCGCCGAGGAAGTACATCACCTCCCAGCCGTAGTGCGGCACCAGCCAGGCACCCACCCCGTTGGAGACCATCAGGCCGATCGGGAACACCACCTCGTACAGCAGCACGAAGCGGCCGCGGCCATGCGCGCGCGTGACTTCGTTGATGTAGGTGGCCGCCACCGGCAGCTCCCCGCCAAGGCCCAGCCCCTGCACGATACGCAGCAGCGCGAAGATCTCGAACGACGGCGCGAAGCCGCACGCAATGCTCATCAGGCCGATGATGCCCGCGCTCCAGCCGATGGATCGCAGCCGGCCGAAGCGCTCGGCCAGCGCCGGGAACACCAGCGCGCCGACAAGCTGTCCCACCGACGGTGCCGCGATCAGGAAGCCGATCTGGCCCGGCGTGAGCGACCACTTGGCGATCAGCAGCGGCAGCGTGGCGGCGATGGCGATGACATCGAAGCCATCGAAGAACGTCGCCAGGCCGATCAGCAGCCGCGCGCGGATATGCATGGCATTGCCCGGCATGCGCTCGATACGGGCGATGATGTTGCCCCGTGTGATACCGCCGGCGGCGCTGGCGCTGCGGCTGTCGGCAATGCCGGCGGCCCCTTCGGCCGCAGTCACGATACTGGCGCTGGCCGCCATCTGCGCGCCGGGGGACGCGGTGTCTTGTCTCTGTGTCAGCACGGTGCTTCTCTTCTAATGCTTTCGGGGGCAGTCAGCCATCGCGCCGCGGCACGAAGGGCTTCGGTTGCGCTCGCAGGCGCACGGTGAAGCGCCGGCGAGGCCGGCAGGCCCCGCCGTCGGGCGCGTGGACCTACAGGTCCAGCACCAGCCGGCTGCCCTTGCAACCGGACACACAGACCATCATGGTCTTGTTGGACGCGCGCTCGCTGTTGCTGAGCACGCTGTCGCGATGGTCGGGGCAGCCTTCCAGCACGGCGGTCTCGCAGGAGCCGCACACGCCTTCGCGGCAGCTGTGCTCGACATCGAGACCGGCGTCGAGCAAGGCATCGAGCAGCGACTTGCCGGACGGCACCTTGACCAGCGTGCCCGTGCGCGACAGCTGGACCACGTACTCCCCTTCCTGCACCGCCTCGGTCGACGGATCGGCGGCGAAGCGCTCGATATGGACGTTCGGATAGCCGTGCGCCTCGCACGCGGCTTCGAAGGCATTGAGCATCGGGCCCGGGCCGCAGCAGTAGAGATGCGTCTGCACGTCTTGCCCGGCCAGCATGGCGTTCAGGTCGGGCGGTGCGCCGGCCTCGTCGTCGAAGTGGAAACGCACGGCGTCGCCGTAGGCCGACAGCGATTCGGTGAACGCCGCCTCGGCGCGCGTGCGCGCGCAGTACAGCAGCGTGAATGGACGGCCCAGCTCGGCCAGCCGGCGCGCCATGCAGACGATCGGCGTGACGCCGATGCCGCCGGCCACCAGCACCGTATGCGCGGCGCTTTTATCGAGCTCGAAGTTGTTGCGCGGCGCACCGATGGTCAGCGTGGCACCGACGCGCAGCTGTTCGTGCACGTAGCGCGAGCCACCACGGCTGTTGCGGTCCAGCAGCACGCCCACGGTATAGCGGTCACGGATTTCCGGCGCGCCGCACAGCGAGTAGCTGCGCACCAGGCCGTTGCCGAGGTGCAGGTCGATATGGGCGCCCGGACCGTATTCGGGCAACGCGGCCCCGTCGGGATCTTGCAGCTCGAGGCTGACAATGCCGCGCGCTTCGTAGCGCATGGCCTGGACTCGCATCGTCAGGGTCTTGTGGGCACTCATGTCTCTTCCTTCTGTTTCCATCGCGCGCCGCGGACTTCGCGGGCGCGGTACTGAACTTGCGTGGTCGTGCGCCGGGGCTCAGCGCTTCTCGGTCAGGAACTTGCCCGCCGGACCGCCGGCATTCTTCTGGCGGCGGGTATTGCCGTCGATGCCGCCTTCGATCGCCCATTCGGCGAACACGGTCGGACCCGGCTCGAACGCGCGCGGCTCCCAGTGTTCGTCGAGCTGGTCTTCGTCGGCGTAGTACTCGATCAGGCCGCCGGCCGGATTCTTGAAGTACCAGAAATAAGCCGACGAGATCGGGTGGCGGCCCGGGCCGAGCTGCGTGTCCCAGCCCTTGCGCGACATATGCATGCCGCCGCCAAAGACTTCGTGCAGGTCGCGCACGGTGAAGGCGACATGGTTGATGCCCGCCTTCGGCTCCGGCAACTGCAGCAGGAACAGGTCATGGTGGCCGCCCTCGGCCGCGCAGCGCAGGAAGGCGCCGCGGTCCGGGTAGCGGTCGGACGGCACGAAGCCGAACTTCTCCACGTAGAAGCGCTCGGTGACCTTCACGTCCTTGACGAAGAAGACGACGTGGCCCACTTCGATGGGGATGGCGCGTTCGTAGATCGGGCTGGGCTGGTTCAGGCGCGGCTTGTCGTTCCACGTGTTCATCAGCGCGCATTCAACCTGCACGTCGTGCTTGCGCGTCACCTGGAAGCGTACGGCCAGGCCGTTCGGGTCGGTGCAGCCGATTCGTGCGCCGTTGTCCAGCGCCACGAACGTCGGCTCCTTGCCAATGCGATCGCGAATTCCCGCCAGCGACGTTTCGTTGTCCACGCCCCACACCACTTCGCGCAGCGTCGGGCCGGCCTCGATGGCAGGCGGCAGCGTGGCGTCGTCGATGCGGCGCACCAGCACGCGGCAGCCGTTGAGCGTTTCGAAATCCAGGCCCTGCGCGTCGTCGCGCTTGATGGTCAGGCCCCAGTCGCCGAAAAAGCCGCGGCAGGCGTCGAAGTCATCCGCGCCGTAGACGATCTCGTCGATTCCCAATACCTTGATCATGGTTCTCTCCAGCGTGCCGGGCTCAGTTGGCCCACGGCAGCGGTTGTTCGTTCAGGCCCCAGTACACGCTTTTCTGCTCCATGTACTGCAGGATGCCCAGCCTTCCCTTCTCGCGCCCGAGGCCGCTGTCGCGCCAGCCGCCGAACGGGGTAGAAATGGAAAACTGCTTGTAGGTGTTGATCCACACGTTGCCGGCTTGCACGGCGCGTGCCACGCGCCAGGCGCGCTTGTAGTCGCGCGTCCAGATGCCGGCCGCCAGCGCGTAGACGCTGTCGTTGGCCTGTTCGATCAGATCGTCCTCGTCATCGAACGGGATGGCCACCAGCACCGGCCCGAAGATTTCTTCCTTGGCGATGCGGGCGTGGTTGTCCAGGCCCTCGATGATGGTCGGCGTATAGAAGTAGCCGTTGGGCAGCCCCGCGACGTCCGGACGCAGGCCGCCGGTGCGAAGCTGGCCGCCGTCCTGCACGCCCATGGCGACATAGGACTCGATCGAGTCGCGGTGGCGATCAGTGATCAGCGGGCCCATCTGCGTGCGTTCGTCAGCCGGGTCGCCTACGCGCAGGTGCGCGGCACCGGCAGCCAGGCGCTCGATGAACGGCTCGTACTGCGAGCGCGCCACGAACAGGCGCGAACCCGCGATGCACGATTCGCCCGACGAGCTGAAGATGCCGTACAGCACGCCGTTCACCGCGTGGTCCAGGTCGGCGTCGTCGAACACCATGGTCGGCGACTTGCCGCCCAGTTCCAGCGACACCGGCATCATCTTGTCGGCCGCGATATGCGCGATGTGCTTGCCGGTGGTGGTGCCGCCCGTGAACGACACGCGGCGCACCAGCGGATGCTTGGTGATGGCGTCACCGATCACCGAGCCCTTGCCCGGCAGCACGCTGATCAGCCCCTTGGGCACGCCCGCTTCCTCGCAGATGCGCGCCAGTTCCAGCGCCATCAGCGGCGTCACTTCGGCGGGCTTGACCACCACGGCGTTGCCGGCGGCCAGGGCGGGCGCCATCTTCTGCGCTTCGCTGGCGATCGGCGAATTCCACGGCGTGATCGCGGCCACCACGCCCATGGGCTCGTAGACGCTCATGGTCAGGCAGTCGCCGCGCTGCGGGGTGATCTGCTCTTCCAGCGTTTCGCAGGCGGCGGCGAAGAACTGGAAGGTGCTGGCGGCGCTGGCGACCAGCGCGCGGGTTTCGCTGATGGGCTTGCCGTTGTCGAGGCGCTGGCGCTGCGCGAGCGGCTCAGCCTGCGCGCGGATCAGCTCGGCCACGCGGTACAGCACGGCGGCGCGCTCGTGCGGCTTGCGCCGGGCCCAGCCGCTGGTCTCGAACGCGCGCTGCGCGCCCTGCACCGCTTCTTCCACGTCCGCGAGGCTCGCGGCGTTGAGTCCGGCCACCACTTCGCCGGTGGCCGGGTAGCGCGTCGCGTAGCGGTCGCCGGTCCCCAGGCGCCATTCGCCTGCGATACAGATGGGGAGTACTTCTTGCGTCTTCATTGTGGTTGCCTGCTTGGTCTGTGGGGGCCGGCCGCTGCCTGCTAGATCGATACCGCGTGCGCCCGGTTGCCCAGCGCGCGCACCACGCTGAACACCGTCAGCGCCGAAGTCTTGGGGTTGGCCGCGAGCGGCTTGCCGCGCATGGTCAGCTCGAAGCCGCCGAACGCGCCGCGCGCTTCCACGTGGTGGACGTTCTCGACAGCGTCCGGGTCGGCCAGCAGCCGCACCGAGGTGCGGTCCAGCCCAAGGCCGGCCAGCGACACCGTGGCCGCCACATTGGCGTTCTTCGGGTACAGGCGGGCCGCGTCGCGCGCAGTGCCTTCGAAGATCACCGTGGGCTCGGTCAGCGCATCGAGGTCGAACAGTTCCGCAGCCGGCGTGCCGGTCCAGGCACGGGCCGGCTTGCGGCCGGTGTAGATGACCTCGTCGAGGCCGCCCACGCGCGCCGCGGCCAGCGCGTCGATGGCGCCGATCGCGCCGGACAGCAGTTGCACCTGCGTCTTGCCGCGGCGGGCGGCAGCTTCCAGGCGCTCGGCCATGCCGGGCTCGGACAGCGCGCCGACCGACACCACCATGCACGGGATGCCACGTTCCAGTGCCGGCACGACGTGCTCTTCCAGCGCCTGGTGGCCCGCGCACTCGACCAGCAGGTCGGGACGCTGGTCACCGTCGACCAGATGCGTCGCCACGCGGACGTTCGGCACCAGCGCCGACAGCGCGCCGCGTGCCTCGGCCATCTGCCCTTCCGGCACGATCACCACGTCGAACGCGACATCCGGATCCGACTTCAGCAGTTCCAGCACGCCGCGGCCGATCGCGCCGCATCCCACCATGGACACATGCAGCATGGACATCTCCCTTCAGGCGGTCGTGGCGGTGGTTGCCGGCGCGGCAATCGGCGCCTGCTTGTTCACCGGCGGGCCGGCGAACACGGTCTTGAAGCTGCCGATCGACAGCATGTCGATCTCCAGCAGGAACGGACCGGCTTCGGCCGTGGCTTCCTGCAGCGCGGCGCCGACGTCGTCCAGGCTGCTGACGCGGCGGTGGCGCAGCGACAGCGACTGGCACAGCTGCGCATAGTCGGGCGTGTGCAGGTCGACATAGTGGCGGCGGCCGCCGTACTGCGCGTCCTGGATGTTCTTGATCACGCCATAGCCCTTGTCGTTCATCAGCACGATGACCATGTCGGCGCGCTCCTGCACGGCGGTGGCCAGCTCGCCCAGGTTCAGGATGAAGCCGCCGTCGCCGGCCAGCGTGAAGGTCTTCTTGCCCGAAGCCGTGGCAGCCGCGCCCACTGCGGCGCCGATACCCATGGCCAGGCCCTGGCCGATGCCGCCGCCGAGCGCATGCACGCCGGCACGCGAGTCGAAAATCTGCAGGTGGCGGTTGCCCCAGGTGCTGTTCGACACGGTCACGTCGCGCACCCAGTTGAAGTTGCGGCCCACCGCCTGCTGCAGCGCCTGCACCAGTGCCGCGTACGGGCCCAGGCCATCGACCAGCGCGTTCACCGCGGTGTCGTGAGCGCGGCGCAGGTCGCCGGCAAAGGCCGGGTCGATCTGCATGCGGCCTTCCAGGCGGTCGGCCAGCGCGTCCAGCGCCAGCGCGGCGTCGCCGCTGACAAAGTAGTCGCTCTGGTAGCAGCGGCCTTCCGAGGCCGGATCGGCGTCGATGCGCAGCAGCGGACGCGGCAGCTTCAGTTCGTACTTCAGCGTTTCATTGCCGCGCAGGCGCGAGCCGACCACCAGCATCGCGTCGCACGTCTGGTAGAACGACTCCACCGGCTTGTGCAGGTTGTAGGCGCCCAGCGAGCGCGGATCGTCTTCCGCGACGATGCCGCGGCCTTGCGTGCTGGTGACGACGCCGAAGCCCAGGTCGAGCAGGCGCTTGACCTGCTTGCTGGCGTGGCGTGCGCCACCACCGAGCCACAGCATCGGGCGCTTGGCCTTGGCCAGGCGTTCGGCCAGCGCGTCCAGCGCGTGGGCCGACGGCTGGTGCTGCGGCACCGGCAGCGGCTTGAGGTCGGCCGGCATGTCGATCAGCGCGGCCTGGATGTCGATGGGGATCTCCACGCTGACGGGACCGGTCGGCGCCGTCAGCGCGGTCTGCACGGCCAGCTTGATCGTGCTGATCGCGGTGTCGGCGCTGCGCACGCGGAAGGCGGCCTTGGACACGGCCTTCAGCATGGTGAGCTGGTCCGGGGCCTCGTGGATATATGCAAGGCTCTGGTCGAGGTACGGCGTTTCGATCTGGCCGGTGATGTGCAGCATCGGCGTGCCGGCGGTCAGGGCTTCGACCATGGCGCCCGCGGCATTGCCGGCGGCGGTGCCGGTGCTGGTCAGGCACACGCCCAGGCCGCCCGTGGTGCGGGCGCAGGCGTCGGCCATATTGGTGCCGCCCGCTTCGCCGCGCGCCGGCACGAAGCGGATGTTGCCGCGCTCGCCCATGGCGTCGAGGATCGGCATGTTGTGGATCGAGATCACGCCAAAGGCAGCCTTGACGCCGCACTGTTCGAGAAAGGCCGTGATGGCGCAGCCCACGGTGACTTGCTGTTGTTCGTACTGTTGTTGGTTAGGCATGACGGGAGTGTCCTCCGGAGATATCAATATGGCTGCCCGTGGTGTACGAAGACAACGGCGAGGCAAGGAACAGGATGGCGCGGGCTGCCTCGACGGGCAGGCCCAGGCGGCCGAGTGGAATATGTTTCTGCTGGGCCAGGCGCGCGGTCCACGCGGCCCAGTCCAGGTGTTGGTCTGCTTCGGGGCGCGCCTCGAAGCGGCGGCGCCACTGGCCCGATTCGACCAGCCCGATCAGGATGCCGTTGACGCGCACGCCCTTGGGCGCGAACTCGGTGGCCATCGAGCGCACCAGGTTCAGCACGCCGGCGCGCGCGGCGGAGGTCGCCACCATGTGCGGCTCGGGCTGCTGCGCGAGCAGCGAGTTGACGCAGACAATGGCGCCCTGCCCCGATTGTTCGAGTTGCGGCAGGAAGGCGCGCGTCGGGTGGATCACCGAGAAGAACTTGAGTTGCAGCTCTTCCATCCACGCGGCATCTTCGGTGTTCGCGAAGGTCGAGACGCGGCCCTGGCCGGCGTTGTTGACCAGCATGGCGACGTTGCCCAGCGTGGCCTGCACGGCCGCGGCGAATGCGGCGACCTGTTCGGGCTTCAGCACGTCGCAGGTGGCGGCATAGAGCCGGCAACCGGGGAAGGTCTCGCGCAGCTTCGCTTCGGCGCTGCGCAGGCGCGCTTCGTCGCGGCCGCACATGGCCACGGCGGCGCCCGCTTCGAGCAGCAGTTCGACGGTGGCCAGCCCGATGCCGGAGGACCCGCCTGTGACGACGGCAACCTTGCCGTCGAGTTCAATCATGGACATTGTCCTCACTCCCGATACAGATTCACGACCTTGCCGCCAGTGCCTTTCAGCGACGGCCGGTAGTCCAGCAGGCGCGACAGCTCGGCCGCGGTGTCCCGCACTTTTTCCAACATCGAATCGAGCTGCGCCGGATCGATGTGCGCGGCCGGAATGGTCGCGCCCAGCGCCGCCACTACCTTGCGGGTGCGGTCGCGCACCGGTGCGGCGATGGTGGAGATGCTCGACTCGAAGAAGCCCTCGTGCAGCACGTAGCCGCGCTCGCGGTCGTGCTGCACGAGTTCGTACAGCGCTTCGACGCTGACCGGCGTGCGCTCGGAGAAGGCTTCGAGCTGCGGCTCGGGGTACAGCGCGCGCAGTTCGTCGAGCGACAGGTCTTCGAGCAGCACGCGGCCGAGCACGGTGGCATGCGCGGGCAGCCGCGTGCCGACATTCACGGTGCTCGCGAACGGGCGCGGCGACACCGCCTTGGCCACGTACACGATCGAACGGCCGTCGCGCACTACCAGGTTGGTCGGATAGCCGATCTCGTCGCGCAGGCGCTCCAGCAGCGGGCGGCCCAGCTCGGTCAGCTCCAGCGACGCCAGGTATTCGAAGCCCAGCCGCAGCACGGCCATGCCCAGGCGGAAGTCCCGGCCGCCGTCGGCGCGCTCGACAAAGCCGAGCATCTCGAGCGTGGTCAGCAAGCGGAACACCGTCGAGCGCGGCACCTTCAGCCGACGCGCCAGCTCGGCCGCCGAGATCGCGCGGTCCTTGCTGTTGAACTCGCCGAGCAGGCGCAGGCCGCGCTCGAGGCCCGGGACGATGTACTTGTCCGGGAACTCGGCGGCGGATTGCGTGGCGTTGGCGGACGGCAGGGCGGTCATGGCCTGGGTACCTGGTGATGGCGCGAAGTGCGGGCGGGCGCGCGCATCAGCGCTTGATCTTCGACAGCGGGTGCTCGGGCGGGTACGTCGGCGTGATGGGCTTCTGGGCGCCCAGCATCACGCACATCAGCGCGTCTTCCTCGCCGATGTTGATTTCCTCGCGGTACACGCCGGGCGGCACCGAGACCAGGTCGCGGTCGGTCAGGATGGTCTCGAAGCGCTCGCCGTCCTTTTCCAGGATCAGCTTGATCTTGCCGCGCATGACGAAGAACACCTCTTCCACGTCGGTATGGATGTGCGACGGGCCTTCATGGCCGGCGGGGATGATCATGGTCGAGAACGTGAAGTGCTCCGACGGCACGGTGTTGGTGTCGGCAGCCACGCCGGTGCCGCCGGTGCCCAGGTAACGCATCTGCGCGCGGCGGTACTTCGGGTCGTAGTCGGCCTGGAACTTCAGCGCGTCCCAGTCGTACTTGCGCGTGGAGAAGCGCGCGACGCGGCTTTCCATCCACTGGTCGAACGAGGCGCCTTCCGGTTGGTCCCAGGAACGCTTGATGTTTGCTGCTTGAGACAGATCGCTCATTTGGATTCCTTCTGTTTCAGTGGATCAGTGGATCAGTGCATGACAAAGCCGCCGTTGACGGCCAGGGTCTGGCCAGTCACGAAGCGGGCAAGATCGGACAGCGCAAACAGCACCGCGCCGCAGACATCGTCGGGCAGTTGCTCGCGCTGGATGGCGCGCTGCTCGCGATACAGGTCGTGCCGGTGCTGCGGCACGTATTCGGTGGCTTCCACCAGCGTCAGGCCCGGCGCCACTGCGTTGACGGTGATCTGGTCGCGGCCGAGTTCGCGCGCCAGCGAGCGGGTCATGCCGATGATGGCGCTCTTGCTTGCCACATAGGCCAGCAGGTTGGGCGCGCCCCACAGCGGCGTGTCGGACGCCAGGTTGATGACCGCGCCGCGGCCGCTGGCCTTCAGGGCAGGCAGGCAGGCGGTGGTCATCAGCCAGGTGCCGCGCACGTTGACGTTCATCACGCGGTCCCAGGTGGCGATGTCGATGGCGCTGGCGTCACGGCCGCCGGAGTCGGTCACGGCGGCGTTGTTGACCAGGCCGTCCAGGCCGCCCAGGCCCTTGACGGCGGCATCGGCGCAAGCCTGGATCGAAGCGGGATCGGACAGGTCCACGGGCACCGCCACCACCTTGAAGCCGCGTGCGCGCAGCGCATCAGCTTCCTGCTGCAGGCGGTCGGCCAGGATGTCGGCCAAGGCCACCGTGGCGCCGGCTTCGAGCAGCGCCTTGACGAAGGCCAGGCCCAGTCCGCGCGCCGCGCCGGTGACCAGCACCTTGCGCCCGGCCAGCAGAGCGTTGTTGGTAGCCTCAGGCATGGCTTGCCACCCCGCCGGCAGGCTTGAGCATGGCGACCGGCTCGTCGGCGATCTCCT
Organism: Cupriavidus sp. WKF15; assembly: GCF_029278605.1. NCBI lineage: Bacteria > Pseudomonadati > Pseudomonadota > Betaproteobacteria > Burkholderiales > Burkholderiaceae > Cupriavidus > Cupriavidus sp. WKF15. The sequence continues at coordinate 1,340,253 of NZ_CP119573.1, read as the reverse complement.
GATCGGCGCGGCGCTTGAGCAGGCGGCGTACACGCGTGATGCCGGCATCATGCTGGTACAGCATCTCGTGGTCGCGCGCCTGCGGGGCCAGCGATTCGAGCACCACGCGGTCCTGCTCCAGCACGTCCCAGTGCAGCTGCTCCAGGCGGTTGCGGTACAGGAAGCGCCAGACGTCGCGCTGCCAGCCCTGCACGTGGCGGGTACGCCAGAAGAACACCATGCAGTGGTCTTCATCGACCGGCGTGGCCATGCCGACGATGCCGAACGGGCCGCCGGGGCCGACCTTGTCGCGATACGGAATCGCCAGGCGCAGCCACAGCGTGCCGGTCTCGCCGAATTCCACCCAGTCGAAGTTCACGCCGCGCTGGCCGACCTTCTCGAAGATCAGGCCATGCTCGGTTTCGCGGATCTGCATCACGGCCGACTTCTCGCCGCATGCCATCGAGTGCGACACGGCATGCAGGTAGGCGCCGTGCATCGGGTCCATGACGTTGTCGATGGCGTAGCGGTAGTTGCAGTCCCAGTGCGCCACGCACAGGAAGTTGCTGTGCTCGTCGCTGACCAGCTCTTCGGGCAGGCGCAGCACGTCGGGGCTGCCCTCGCCCTCTTGCGGGGCCTGGTCGCCGAACCACAGGAAGATGGCGCCAGCCTGTTCCTGCACCGGATAGCTGCGCACGCAGGTGCGGCCTTCCAGCGGGCAGCTGTCCACGGCCGGCACGCTCTTGACCTGGCCGTCGCCGCCGACTTCCACGCCGTGGTACCAGCAGGCGACGCGGTCGCCGAGATTCCAGCCCATCGACAGGCGGGCGCCACGGTGCGGGCAGCGGTCTTCCAGCGCGTGCACCTGGCCGGCGTTGTCGCGCCACAGCACGATGTTCTGGCTCAGGCGGGTGATGCCGATGGGGGCGTGGGTCACCGCCCACGAGGCGGCCACCGGGTACCAGTAGTTGCGCAGGCCGCTGTTCAGGCGGGCTTCGGCGCGGGCTTGCTTGTTCGATTCCATGTTTGTCTCGCTCGGGCTCTGGGCTGTTCAGTCGGGCTGGCTGCGGTCAGGCGCCCAGCCGGCGCATCTCGGCCAGGAAGCGCTCTTCGGTCCAGGTCTTGCCATCCAGGCACAGGAAGTTGGTGGCATTGAAGGCACGGACGATGTCCGCCGGCGATTGCGCGCCGCCTTCGAATGCGGCTTCAAGCGCGTCGCCCAGTGCGTTCTCGTACGCCGAAGGTGCGTCGGCGCGGGTCTGCCACACGATGTTGGCAACCTTGCCCGGCTGCTCGATGTGGCCCTTGCCCGCGACGTTGTTCGGGGCCGGACGCTCCCAGGGCACCAGGTTGGGGTTGTACGAGAGGCTATCCATTGCGCTTTTCTCCATGTCTGCCTGCGTGGGGACCGGTTTCATCACGCTGCGGCCCTGAGTCAGGTCACTTGCGTTTTGTTTTACTAATGAAACGCTGGTTAAGATATTGAACACAGGTACGACTATAGACAACGATGATTCAAAAATTGACTAGGGTTAACCCGCGAAACGCGGAAAGTGATGCCGGGGTGGCGTGCCCCGGCGGACGAAGGGACTAGCGGGCAGCCGCGGGCAGGGCGCCGCGGATGAGACGAGCCGTCGCCGCAGCCTGGTCGATGTAGCACGCGTGGCCGGCATCCGGCACCGGCGTAAATGGCAGGCCGAAGCGCTCCGCCAGCAAGCCGCAGGCCACCGGCGTCGTGACGATGTCCCGGCTGCCGCAGGCAATCTGTACGGGCACTGCCGCGGGACGCTTTGCCAGGTAGGCATCGATATCGTCCCCGCACAGCATGGCCACCGCCTGGCGATAGCCATCCGGGCGCAGGCGCCGCATGTTCCAGCGCACCCACGCATGCGCGCCGTCGTCGGCGCTCTCGCTCAGCAGTCGCCCCGGGCCGCGCTCGGCCAGTCCTTCCACGCCCAGCGATGCCAGCGCGTCCAGCCGTTGCCGCGCGACTTCGCGCGCCTTGTCTTCCTTGCCGGGTCCGCCATAGCCCTGGGCCACGCTCATCAGCAGCAGCTGCGCGGGCAGGCCGGCATCATCCGCGCCGGCCACATAGGCAGCTGCCATCAGCGCGCCGAGCGAATGGCCGACGATCAGGTCCGGGCGCAGGCCGAGCGTGCGCAGCCATTCCCGCAGGCGCGCCGCATAGTCCGCGGCTTTCGGCTGCGCTTGCGCCAGCGGCGTCGAATCGCCATAGCCAGGCGCATCCCATGCAAGCACGCGCGCGTGCGCGGCCAGCAGGCTGGCGCAAGGCAACCATGAGGCTGCCCCGGAACTGATGCCGTGCAGCAGCACGATCACCGGGCCGGCGGTGCCGCCGCTTCGATAGGCGACCTGCGCGCCGTTCCCGACCTGCGTGACACGTTCCGCAAACCCGCTGTCTAGTGCGGCCAGCATGTCCTGCGCCGGCGGGCACGAATCTTGATAGTCATCTCGTTCCATATATAAAACTTAGGTTTGCAAATGAAACATTATGACTATAGAAGCTGGGCTGCCGCAAAAGGATCAGGGTTAACGATAGGCCGTCTTCTGCTGGATGTGGCGGCTCTGGGTTGGTGCATGCGCCCCTCTCGCCCGACTGCCGGCGAGCGTGGCCGGGCTGGCAGTCTGCAAAGTCTTTGCTGGCGCGCCTTTCATTCCAAACATAGGGCCGCACAGTGCGAGAGCCTCATGACTGCCGGATCACTGCCGTGCACGCGTGCGTGCACAAGCAGTGTGCGGCCTGCGGCTATGCGGCTACGTCGCACTCCCGCCTCACTAGGGATAACCCTCCTCACTCCTCGCGAAAAGCCCCGCTATATTTCGCTGAACGTTTCTTAGGTTGTTTGTAGTTTTATATATGAAACGTTAAAGCGTCTGAAAATGCATATTTTGAGATTTGCAGCAGCCGTACAGGACAGACGAGCCAGAACGATTAGAAGACGGAACAAAGAAGGAAACGGTAGATGAAACTTGCACGAATCGCTGCGGGCCTGCTCGCAGCCTCCCCCCTGCTGGCCTCGGCCCAGTCGGTCACGCTGTACGGCGTGGTCGATACCGGTGTCGAGTATGTGAGCAACGTCGGCGTCAACGGCTACGGCCTGACGCGCGTGCCCAACAATACCGCGACCGTCCCCTCGCGCTGGGGCCTGCGCGGTACCGAGGACCTGGGCGGCGGACTGAAGAGCATCTTCGTGCTGGAGTCGGGTTTCGCGCCCGACACGGGCAGCGCCAACCAGGGCGGCCGCCTGTTCGGCCGCCAGGCGCTGGTGGGCCTGTCGAACCAGTATGGCCAGCTGTCGTTCGGCCGCCAGTACACCATGCTGTTCTGGGCCACGCTCGACAGCGATATCCTCGGTCCCAACGTGTACGGTTCTGGCTCGCTCGACAGCTACCTGCCCAACACGCGCGCCGATAACGCGATCTCGTACAAGGGCACCTTCGGCGGCCTGACCCTCGGCGCGACCTACAGCTTCGGCCGCGATGCGGTCAACGCCGGCCCGAGCCCCGGCGGCACCAACTGCGCCGGCGAGAACCCCGCCGACAAGAAGGCCTGCCGCGAATGGTCCGCCATGATCCAGTACGCGACCAACTGGTGGGGCGTGCACACCGCGTATGACTCGCTGCGCGGCGGCCCGGGCGCGTTCGCCGGCCTGACCAACAGCAACCTGAAGGACGACCGCCTGTCGGTGGGCGGCTACATGATCCTGGCGCGCACCAAGCTCGGCGCCGGCTGGCTGCGCCGCGACAACGACGGCAGCGCGACCCGCATCAGCGACTTGTACTACGCCGGCGCGTCCTATGACATCACGCCCGCGGTCAACCTGGCCGGCCAGGTCTACTACCTGAACTACCACGGCAGCGACAACAAGGCCTGGCTGTACGCGCTGCGCGGCACGTATTCGTTCAGCAAGCGCACGTCGGTGTATGCCACCGCCGGCTTCATCGACAACGGCGGCCAACTCGCGGCATCGGTCAGTGGCGGCTCGCCGGGTTCCAACCCGAAACCGGGCGCGAACCAGTTCGGCACGATGCTGGGCATCAAGCACATCTTCTGAGAGACGTACGCAACGTGGCGGTCGGGCGCGATCCCCGGCCGCCGCGTTCGAGGCGAACCATCCATTGGCACGCCATAGTCCGCGCGGCTTCCGCCCTGGCCTCCCGGCCAGCACCCGCACGCGGCTGCCCTGAAGCACTCACTTGCCATCGTCCGCGCGCACGCCAGGTGCGCCGGACCCCAGTTTTCAGAGGTCCACCATGAAGTCTGCACGCCGCAAAGTCCTTGCCACCGTCATCGCGGCAGGCGCCGCCGCCATGCTCGCCGGCGGCTCCGCCCTGGCGCAGGGCAACTACCCCAACAAGCCGATCACGATCGTGGTCGCCTACCCTGCCGGCGGCGACGTCGACGTGCTGGCCCGCCTGTTCGCCGAAAAGCTGGCGCCGCGCCTGAAGCAATCGGTCGTGGTCGAGAACCGCACCGGCGCGGCCGGCACCATCGGCAGCGCCTACGTGTCGCGCGCCAACCCCGACGGCTACACGCTGCTGCTGGCGCCGAACACCCTCGCCATCGCGGCGCTGGTGCTGAAGCCGGGCACTGGCGCCAGCTACGATGTGCAGCGCGACTTCACGCCGATCACGCAGATCGGCACGCAGTCGCTGTTCGTAGTGGTGAACAAGGGCACCGGCATCACCAAGGTCAGCGACCTGGTCGCGCGGGCCAAGGCGGGCAAGGTGGAAACCTATGCCACGCCGGGCAACGGCTCGCCGATGCACATCATGGGCGAACTATTCAACAAGTCCGCCGGCGTCAAGATCAACCAGGTGCCTTACCGCGGCCTGGCCCCGGCGATCGTCGACGTGCTGGGCGGGCAGGTGCCGGTGACCTTCGTCACCTACGGCGCGGTGGCCCAGTATGTCGGCAACGGCAGCCTGGTCCCGATCGCCGTGGCTGACCAGAAGCGCTCGCCGTTCGCGCCCAATGTCCCGACGCTGGCCGAACAGGGCTACAAGGATGTGGAGATCGGTGCCTGGCAGGCGCTGCTGGGGCCCAAGGGCATGTCGCCGGAACTCGTGGGCACGCTCAACGGGCATATCAACGAGATCCTGAAAATGCCCGACGTGGTGGCGCGCATGGCGACCATTGCCGTCACCCCGGTGGGCGGCGAGCCTGCCGTGCTGCAGAAGCTGCTGGCCACGGACACGGCGCGCTACACGAAGATCGTCAAGGAATTCAATATCCAGGCGGACTGAGCCGCGCCACAAAGGCGTAGCCGAAAGACCGAAGGGCCCGGTTCCATGAGGAACCGGGCCCTTCTTCCTTCCTGCCGGTACGGCAGAGATGGTCAATTGACCTGCCGCCCCATCCCTTCCCAGAACGGCTCGCGCAGCTTGCGGCGCAGCAGCTTGCCCGACGGGTTGCGCGGCAGGGCTTCGACGAAATCGATGCTCTTCGGCACCTTGAACCCGGCCAGCCGCTGCCGTGTCCAGCTGATGATGCTGTCCAGGTCCGCGCCCTGCCCCGGCTTGAGCACGACGATGGCCTTGACCGCCTCGCCCCACTTCTCATCAGGCACGCCGATCACGGCGACATCCGCCACGATCGGGTGGCCGTAGATGGCGCTCTCCACCTCGGCGGGATAGACGTTTTCGCCACCGCTGATGATCATGTCCTTGACGCGGTCATGGATGTAGAGATACCCCTGCGCATCCAGGTAGCCCGCATCGCCGGTACGCAGCCAGCCATCGGCGTCGATCGTGCGCGCGGTCTCCTCGGGCTGTTTCCAGTAGCCGGACATATTGTGGGCCGAGCGGACCACCACTTCGCCCACTTCTCCAGATGCCAGTTCGCGCCCTTCGTAATCCACCACCTTCAGCTCCACGCCCGGCAGCGGCTTGCCGGCCGCACGCATGCGCGGCACTTCCTCGATGGTGTGGTCTTCCGGCGGCAGCGCCACCACCGTGCCGGTGGTTTCCGTCATGCCGTACTGCTGCACGAAGCCACAGCCGAAGACCTCGATGCCCTCGCGCAGCAGCGCCGCCGGAATCGGCGCCGCGCCGTACAGCAGATACTTCAGGCGCGAATAGTCCACCGCGCGCGCACGCGGATCGCGCAGCACGATCTGCATCGCGGCCGGCACCATGAACAGCTTGCTGATGCGCTCGTGCTCGATGAAGTCGAGCACCGCGCGCGGATCGAACTCCCTGGCCACCACGCCCTTGGCGCCCGACAGCAGGTTGCGCAGGCCCCAGCCGGAGCCGCCGATATGCGCGACCGGCATCGCCACCAGCGAGATATCGTCCGCCGTCCAGTGCGACCAGGGAATCGACTCGCGCTCGCTGACCTCGGTGCCGATGGTCAGGTTGCGATGGGTCAGCATGGCGCCCTTGGGCCGCCCGGTGGTACCCGAGGTGTAGAGCTGCAGCACGACGTCATGCGTATCGGGCTGGTGATCGGGCAGTGTGGCCGGATGCGCATCGCGCCAGTCCGTATAGAGCGGCCAGTCGGCGTGGCTTCCGGCCTCCATGGCAACCACCTGCCGCACCATCGGCAATGCGGGCAGCAAACCCTGCACCATTGCCGCGGACTCCGGCCCCACCAGCAGCAGTACGGCATCGCTGTGGCCGACGATGAACTCCACCTCGGGCGGTGCCAGCCGCCAGCTTGCCGGCGTCATGACCGCGCCCATCTTTGCGGCACCGATCCAGGCCTCGAAATAGTGGTCGCAGTTCTTGCCGATGTAGCCGATATGGTCGCCGGCACGCACGCCGGCGGCGAGCAGTGCCTGCGCGACGCGGCTGGTGTTGCGCTCGAACTCAGCATAGGTGGTGTGCCGGCCTTCGAACGAGTAGGCCACCGCGTCGGGCCTGAGGCTGGCAAAGTGGCGCACGGCCCGAGGCAGCGTGGCCAGGTAGCTGAAATCCATCGACGTCTCCCCCTTTATGTAGTGACGGCCCGGCCCGGCCAGGCCGGGCCGCAGCGGTCATCTGCGGAATCCGTGTTGCGGGATCAGCGCGGTGCCATGCGGATGGCGCCGTCCAGGCGCACCGATTCGCCATTGAAATAGCCATTGCGGCACATCTCCACCGCGAGCGAGGCGAACTCTTCCGGCTGGCCCAGGCGCTTGGGGAACGGCACCGACGCGCCCAGCGCGGCCTTGACGTTCTCGGGCGCGCCCTGCAGCAGCGGCGTATTGAAGATGCCCGGCAGGATGGTGTTGACGCGGACGCCTTCGCCGGACAGGTCGCGCGCGATCGGCAGCGTCATGCCGACCACGCCGGCCTTCGATGCCGAATAGGACGCCTGGCCAATCTGGCCGTCCTGCGCCGCCACCGATGCCGTGCTGATGATCACGCCGCGATCGCCGCTGGCGGTGGGGTCCAGCGTCAGCATGCCGGCGGCCGAGCGCGAGATGCAGCGGAAGGTCCCGATCAGGTTGATCTGGATGATGCGTTCGAATGCGTCAGTCGGGAAGAACTTGATCTGCGACGGGTCTTCCTTCGAGCGCGAGGCGGTCTTGATTGCATTACCGGTGCCGGCGCAATTGACCAGGATGCGTTCCTGGCCGATGGCGGCGCGCGCCTTGGCGAAGCCGGCCTCGACTTCGGATTCGGACGTCACGTTGACCTGGCAGAACACGCCGCCTAGTTCGCGTGCCAGCGCTTCGCCCTTCTCGGCGTTGAGGTCGAACAGCGCCACGCGCACGCCCTGCGCCGCCAGCGCGCGGGCGGTCGCCGCGCCCAGGCCCGAGGCGCCGCCGGTCACGATGGCCGATACCGATGCATTGAGTTCCATTACCGTCTTCCTTCCATCTTGGTTTTGCCGGGTCATTGCCGCCCACGCGACAGGCCCGATGCTGGTGTCAGAAACCGGCGCCGCTGGAGCGCCGGAGCGGGTTCGAGATTCGTGGATCGGGCCCTGACACGCATCGTCGGAAGCGACGAATGCACCGATACGCCACTTTCCCGGCCCTCGAGGCCGAACAACACCACTGTCGGGGGCTCGACTTCGAGACCGCGGTGGGACCAATGCGCTACAGTGTCGCGCATGGAAGGCTTGACCGCGACGGCCCCCGGATCCCATGCGCCCTCTTCTCCCTGAAGCCCCTGGCTGCGCGCGCCGGCTTGCCTGGCTGCTCCTGACCGCGCTGCTGCTGACGCTGCTGCCCCGCGCGCCCGCCGGCGCGGCGCCGGCAAACCCGCTGGTTGCCGCGATACAGCACGGCGATGCCAAGGCCGCGCCGGCCAGCGTCCCGCTGACCGAGTCGCTCGACCAGGTGATCGGCACCTTGCAGGACGATACGCAGCGCAAGGCCCTGCTCGAGCAACTGCGGGCGCTGCGCAGCGGGCTGACCGCCTCGGCGTCGGCGCCGGTTGCGCCGGCCTCGTCGCCGGGGCTGATCGGCGCCGTGGCCCAGGCACTCGATGAAGTCGATACGCAACTGCGCACGGACCACGGCCCTTGGCACTACTGGCGCTGGCGCTCGCAATTCGCCGCCGAGGAATGGCATGCCGCCGCGACGCTCAACGGCACGCGCCCGGCACTGGACTCGCTGCGCGAGTTCGTCATCGTCATTGGTGGCTGGGCGCTGTGCGGCTGGGTCTTGTGGGAAATCGGCCACCGGATCCGGGTACGGCGCCGCAAGCATGCCGAAAGCGCCGTGGCGCTGTTGCGCAAGCCGCGCAGCGGGCTCCCTGACGTGCCGTCATGGATGGATGTCGGCATCTATATGCTGCGGCGCATCGGACCTTGGGTGGCGGCATTCGGGCTTACGGTGCTGCTTGCCTACCGGCACTTCTCGCAAGCGCCGGCGAGCGTCGCTGCCGTGATGGTGGCCCACGCCATCGTCGCCGGTGCGATCGCGGCCGCGGCCTGCCAGGTCATCTTCGCGCTGTTCCGCACCGCGCACCGGCGGTTGGCGGTGCACCAGTTGCTGACGCGCTCGCCGTGGCTGCTGTTCTGCACCGGTGCTCTCGCCGCGCTGGGTAACAGCGCCACCGACAGCCGCATCACGTCCGTGCTCGGCAATAACCTCTGCGCCCTGCTTTCCACGGCGGCCAACGTCGCCGCGGCGATCCTGATCGGCGTGTTCGCGCTGCGCTTCCGGCGCCAGGTCGGCCAGCTCATCGCGCAGCGGCCCCTCGAGTTCCGCCAGTCGCATCCGGCCCTGACGGACCTGCTGCGCCTGGCCGGCCAGGCCTGGCACCTGCCCGTGCTGGCCGTGGTGGTGGCTTCCGTGATCGGCACCATACTGGCCACCGGCCATGCCGACGTCTTCCTGCGCCGCACGGTGGCCTCGGTGGCACTGTTTGTCATCGCGCTGCTGCTGACGCTGGTCGCCGGCCGCTCCCCGAAAGCGCGCGTTCGCGCGCCCCGCATCCGCGACCGGCGACGCTCCGCCTACCTGCAACGCTTCGGGCGCTTCGCCATGGCGCTGGTGCGCGTGGTGATCTGGGCCACCGTGGTCGAACTGGGCGCGCGTATCTGGGGAACCTCCGTGCTGCACCTGGTGGAAAGCTCGCCGGCGAGGCGGCACATCGCGGAGTCCCTGCTGAGCGTCACCGCCACGGTGCTGCTCGCATGGCTGACCTGGCTAGTGATCGATACGGCCATCACGCAGGCGCTGTCTCCCACGCATGGCCGTGCCGCCGCACAGCCGAGCCTGCGTGCCAAGACCATCCTGCCGCTGGTGCGCAACGCGTCGTTCGTCGCGCTGCTGGTCATCGCCATGATGGTGGTGCTGGCCAACCTGGGGGTCAATGTCACGCCGCTGCTCGCGGGCGCCGGCGTGGTCGGCCTGGCGATCGGCTTCGGCGCGCAAAGCCTGGTCCAGGACCTGATCACCGGGCTCTTCATCGTGATCGAGGATTCGATCGCCATCGGCGACTCCATCGAACTGCCCGACCACGCCGGCGTGGTCGAAGCCATGACCATCCGCACCGTCAAGCTGCGCGACGGCAAGGGTGCCCTGCATACGCTGCCGTACAGCCAGATCAAGGCCGTGAAGAACCTGTCGCGCGGATATGGCTATGCCGTATTCAATATTTGCCTCGCCTACCAGAGCGACCTGGACCGCGCCCTGGACCTGATCCGGTCCACCGGCAGCCAGATCGCGCGCGATCACCGCTACACGCGCAAGCTGCTGTCCGGCCTGGAAATCCTGGGCCTCGACCGCTTCGACCCGGGCGGCCCGGTGGTGATGGCGCAGGTCAAGACCCGCCCGCTGATGCAGGCGGAGATCACCCGCGCGTTCAATGCGCTGCTCAAGCGGCAGTTCGACGCCAACGGCATCCGCCTGGCCTCGCCAAGCCTGACCATCCGGCTCGATGGCGGGACGGCCGGCACGGCAAGCGCAGAAGCCGTCATCTCGCGTTCGGAATGAGATGCGAGCATCACGCAGGAATGAATGCGCTGTCGCTTTTGCGAAACGCCACCGCCGCTCCGGCTTCAAAAAACCATTTCATACTCCGCGCGGCGCATTAACATCCCTGCGTGTTATGCAGGCGTCGACATATAGCCGTTCGGCCGGTCATTCCCGCTTCGCGGGAATGTAGCCCCCAAAAATGGGGATAAGACCGACAGGATTGTTTGGCATGATTGTCGACATTCAGGCATGGACGATGTTTGGGGGCATACTGCATGCGGTGCCGTTGAGCCACGGCACCGCCGCCACGGCGCGCAACAGAACGCCCGGGCTGGGCATTGGCGGTACGGGTAAAGACAGCAGCCATTAGAAAATGGCGATCAGTAAAAGGCGTTTGCCACCGGGGGAACAGAATATGGGCGAACACCCGAGTGTCGACGAGGACTTTCATCGTCTGGTCGACTCTATCTATGAGTCCGCAATGGACGTGGCGGCCATGCCCGCCGCACTGGACCTTTTTTCCCGCTATACAGGCACAGGCAGCCCACGCTACCTGATCTGGGACAAGCTCGCCGGCCATGCCCGGCTCGGCGTGACCCCGCATGGATGTTTCACCAGCGGTATCGGCCTGCCAGACGGGGTCATTCCGCCGTCCGCCCCGGGCCAGCCGGCGCATGCCGGAACGGCGCACGCCACGTCCGGCGCCGCTCTGGCCATGGAGGATGGTGGCGCATCCGCGGTTGACGTTGCCGTTGCCGCTGACGGCAGCGGACTGGAACAGGGCTTCCGGCTCGTCGACACCGCCGAGATCTGCGTGCTCATGAGTGGCACCCGTACCGGGCACGGCCGTCTCGACGGCACCGCGCGCGAGCGCCGCCTGGCCCATGTCATGCCGCACTGGGTCCGCGCCGCGCGCATGCAGCAGCGCAACTTCGAGCTGAGCGGACTGGCCTCGCTGGGGCTCGCCGGGCTCGACACGCTCGACTTCGGCGTGATGGTGCTGCAGGCGGATATGCGCGTGCGCTACGCCAATAGCTGGGCCGAGGCGCTGGTCCAGGCCGACAGCCACCTTGCGCTGGAACAGGGAGTGCTGCACGCGCGCGACGCCTCGCTGCAGGCGGTGCTGCAGCGGCTGCTGGAGGGTGCCGTGCGCGGCCGCGGCGCCGATGCCGCCGCGGGCTCATGGATGCACATCACGTCCGGCGGACAGCCCGTACCGATCATCGTGACGCCGCTGGTATCGCGCCAGCCGGTCGAAGGTCCCTGGCAACTGCCCGCCGCGATGATGCTGTTCGGCAATTCCGAATCGCGCTCGGTGCTCGATGCGGCGGTGCTGACCTCGCTGTTCGGCCTGTCGCGCAAGGAAAGCATCATCGCCATCCGGCTGGCGGCCGGCGAAACGCTCAATGAGATTGCCGAGCGGGAATTCCTTTCGCCGCATACCGTGCGGGTGCATATCCGGGATACGCTGCGCAAGACCGGCACGCACCGGCAGTCCGAGCTGGTGCGGCTGCTGCATTTGTTGCCCGGCGTGAACCTGATGCGGGCGCGGGCATGTCCGGCGGACCGGCCTCGGGAAAAGCAGGGCAAGAACGGGTAAGTCGACGGTATTGGCGGGCGCCGCGGATTCGCCGGCGCCCGCCAGGAACGACAAGGCCTCCCTTCATCCTTCACCTTCGACCGCCGCCAGCGCCGCCGCAAGAAACCTCTGCACCTGCCGGTCGGCATCATCGGCCCGCGCGGCCAGCGCAATGCCAATCCGCCCCGCCGGCCGCGGACTGGACAGCGGGAGGAACTTCACCCTGCGGTTCGCATAACGCGTGGCCACACTGGGCACCAGCGCCACGCCCAACCCGCTTTCCACCAGGCTCACGATGGTCTGCACCTGCACCGCTTCCTGCGTGACGCGCGGCACGAAGCCGGCCTGCTGGCACAGCATCATGGCGACGGCATGCAGGTTGGGCACCGCTGCCGCCGGATGCATGATGAACGGCTCGGCCGCCAGCGACTTCAACGGAATGGACTCCTCGCCGGCATGCGGGCTGTCCGCGGGCACCGCGGCAACGAAGACGTCGCTTTCCAGCGGCGTGAGCGTGTAGCCGCCGCTGCTCAGGATCGGGAAGCGGACCAGCCCGGCGTCGAGGCGGTGCTTCTCGAGCTGGTCGAGAATGGCAGCCGTGGTGGACTCCTGCAGCACCAGCTCGATGCCCGGGTGCGCGGCGCGGAACGCCGGGATCAGCTTTGGCAGCAGGGCATAGGTGGCGGAGCCGATAAAGCCGATGCGCAAGGCGCCACGCTCGCCCTGCGCGGCCGCCATGGCCGCCGCGCGTGCCTGCCCGGCATGGAACAGCGCGCGGCGTGCGTCCTGCAGCGCGGCCTCGCCGGCCTGCGTCAGCCTGACGCCGCGCGGCGTGCGCACGAACAGCGCGGTGCCAAGCTGCTCCTCGAGCTTGCGGATCGAGATCGACAGCGGCGGCTGCGCCATGTGCAGGCGCTCGGCCGCGCGGTGGAAGTTGCCCGTTTCGGCCAGGGCGACGAACTGCTGGAGCTGGCGCAGATCCATATCGATATTCCGCGAATATCAGTTTCTAAAAAAGTAATATTAGACCAGACAGGCACCCCTGATCTACGCTGTACCCCACAGAACAAGATCCGGAGACAGACGCATGCTGCCGTTAGCAGGCATCCGCGTGATCGACCTTTCCACGGTCGTGATGGGCCCTTATGCCAGCCAGTGGCTGGCTGACTTTGGCGCAGAGGTCATCAAGGTCGAGCCGCCCGGGGGCGATTCCACACGCCGCACCGGCCCTGCCGCCGAAGCCGGCATGGCCGCCATTTTCCTGGGCGTGAACCGCAGCAAGAAGAGCGTCGTGCTGGACCTGAAACAGCCCGCCGCGCAGGCGGCGCTGGACCGCATGCTGGCCGGCGCGGACGTGCTGATGCATAGCATGCGCCCGCAAAAGCTGGCCGCGCTGGGCCTGGCGCCGGACGATGTGAAGGCACGCCATCCGCAACTGGTCTATGTCAGCCTGCTCGGCTTTGCCGGGGACGGTCCTTACGGCGGGCGCCCGGCCTACGACGACATCATCCAGGGTCTCTCCGGCAACGCCGCGCTGATGGCGGCGCAGACCGGCAGCAGCCGTTATTTCCCGACCATCGCGGCCGACAAGACCAGCGGACTGGTTGCGGCGATGTCGGTGTGCGCGGCGCTGGCCGGACGGGCCCGCGGCGACGGCAAGGGCGCCATGGTCGAGGTGCCGATGTTCGAGTCCATGGTCGCCTTCAACCTGGTCGAGCATTTCTATGGCCGGCATTTCGAGCCGCCACGCGGCGGCACCGGCTACCCGCGCGTGCTGGCCCCGCTGCGCCGGCCATACCAGAGCGCCGACGGCCATGTCTGCATGATGCCGTACACCGACGCACACTGGCGCGACTTCTTCCGCGCCGCCGGCCGGCCAGAACTGGCCGCGGATGCGCGCTTCACCGATATCTCGGCCCGCACCGCCCATATCGAAACGCTGTACGAGATCACGGGCGAGATCGTGCGCGGGCACAGCACCGCGCACTGGCTGGAAGTCTGCGAAGCGCTGCAGATTCCCGTGGCCCGGATCAACGAACTCGATGACCTGCCCGACGATCCGCACCTGCGCGCCACCGGCTTCTTCGAACCAGTCGATGACCCCGCCATGGGCGCGCTGCGCTTTCCGGGCGCACCCGTGCGCTTCGACGGCGAGCGTGCGCCGATCAGCGTGCCGCCGCGCCTCGGCGAGCACACCGCTCGGTTGCTGGCGCAGGCCGGGCTGACGCAGCAGGACATCGACGGGCTCAGCGCCACGGGCGCCGCGTATTGCGCGCCGCAACCCGCGGGCCCCGGGGACAACACCAAGGAGACAGCATGATGCACAACCACTTGCCGCGCCTGGGCCAGGGCTTCTACTGGCAGGACCTGAAGGAAGGCCAGGCGTTCCGCACCTTCCGCCGCACCGTGACCGAGACCGACCTCGTCAACTTCATTTCGGTCACCGGCATGGTCGAGGCGATCTTCATCGAGGACGGCTACGACGGCAGCGCGATCGGCGGCCGCCCGGTCCCGGGCGCGCTGACCTACACGCTGATCGAAGGCTTCATCCTGCAGACCATGATCCAGGGCACCGGCCTGGCGATGCTGGAGCTGACGCAGCAGATCCTTGCCCCGGTGGTGGTCGGCGACACGATCTGGGCCACCGTCACGGTGACCGGCATCCGGCCGACGTCGCGCAGCGGCCGCGCGGTAGTGGACTCGGCCATCGAAGTCTTCAACCAGCGCAACGAGACAGTCATGACGTATACGGCGCGCCGGCTGCTGGCCGGGCACGCGAACTGAAACCGCTGCGCCCACGAGATCGTGCGCAAGCTCAACGCCGCGACCTGAAGGCACTGGCCAACCCGGAAACGCGTGCAGCCCAGGGCGCACGCGCGGCTCGACACCCGAGGCCTACGCCAGCTACCTTTCGGCCGAGATGACGCGCTGGCGCAAGGTTGTCAAGGACTCCGGCGCCACGCTCGACTGACCCTGGCCGGCGCCGCAACCCGGCCCAGGCCTTCACGCCATCCGCCATCAAGCACCTGGATATTCAACGTGACCGCATTGCTCTCCACCTTCCAGCTCACCAGCCTGCCGCCGCACGCCACGGCGTTTCGCGAGCAGGTCCGGGCCTTCCTGGCCGAACACATGCCGGCGCTGCCGCCCGAAGTGCGGGCCCGCTCTTGGATGGGCTTCGACGCCGCCTTCAGCCGCGCGCTGGCCGCGCGCGGCTGGGTCGGCATCACCTTGCCGGCCGCACATGGCGGCGCCGGCCTGGACCCGTTCTCGCGCTTCGTGCTGGTGGAAGAACTGCTCGCCGCCGGCGCGCCCGTGTCCGCGCACTGGATCGCCGACCGCCAGAGCGGCCCGCTGATCCTGCGCTATGGCACCGAGGCGCAAAAGGCAAAGTACCTGTCCGCCATCTGCCGCGGCGACGCCTTCTTCTGTATCGGCATGAGCGAGCCGAACTCCGGCTCCGACCTTGCGAGCGTGGCCACGCGCGCGGTGCGGCAGCCGGACGGCAGCTGGCGCCTGAACGGCCGGAAGATCTGGACGACGAACGCCAACCACTGCCACTACATGCTGGCGCTGGTGCGCACCTCGGGCACGCCGCAGGACCGGCAGACCGGGCTGTCGCAGGTCATCGTCGACCTCTGCGCACCCGGCGTCACGGTACGCCCGATCCAGGACCTGACCGGCGACGCGCATTTCTCCGAGGTCAGCTTCGAGGACGTGGTGCTGGCGCCGGACGCGCTGATCGGGCAGGAAGGCAGCGGCTGGGAACAGGTGAACGCCGAGCTGGCGTTCGAGCGCAGCGGCCCGGAGCGGCTGTATTCGAGCGTGGTGCTGCTCGACACCTGGCTGGCCGCGCTGCGGCGCCTGCCCGAAGGACGGCGCGACACCGTCACCGCCGGCCGGCTGGTCGGCCATCTTGCGGTGCTGCGCGCGATGTCGCTGGCCGTGACGGCACGCCTGGCCGCGGGCGAAAGCCCGGTGGTCGAAGCCGCACTGGTGAAGGACCTGGGCACGACCTTCGAGCAGTCGATCCCGGCACTCGTGGAAGCCGCGCTGGGCGACGAGCCGGCGCTGGCGGCCGACGGCGCGCTGTACCGCACGCTGGCCTACGTCACGCAGATCGCCCCGTCCTATTCGCTGCGCGGCGGCACCCGCGAGATCCTGCGCGGCATGATCGCGCGCGGCCTGGGGCTGCGCTGATGCGCCGAAGCACTGCACGCGTCCAACACTGAGTCCATCGCCATGCATAACACCTATTCCGACGCGCTCGACGCCCTGCTGCGCGCTCAATGCCAACCCGCCGTCGTACGCGCCATCGAACAGGGCGCGGACCCGGCGCCGCTCTGGCAGGCGCTGCTGGACAGCGGCTTTGCCGACTGCCTGTTGCCTGAATCGGCTGGTGGCGCCGGCCTGTCCTTGTCCGACCTGGCGCCCGTGCTGCACGTGCTGGGCCGCCATGCCGTGCCATTGCCGCTCGCGCAGACGCTGTTCGCGCGGGCGCTGCTGCAAGCCCATGGCGTGGACGTGCCTGCCGAGCCCATTGCGCTGGCAAGCCCCGACGATGGCAGCCCGGCCACGCAGGTGGCCGATGCCCGCCACGCAGGCTGGTTCCTGGTGCAGTCCGGTACGCGCTGCGTGCTGCTGCCGGCGGCCGCGGCCGGCGCCGAGCCGACCGGGGCTCACGCCGACCTGACCATGCGCCTGCCGCGTTGCGACGGCAAGGCCGGCACGGCCTTCGAGCTGCCCGCCGGCACACTGCGCACCGTCGGCGCCTGCCTGCATGCCGCGCAGATGGCCGGCGCGCTGTCCCAGGTCATGGACATGACGCTGCAGTACGCCAATGACCGCCTGCAGTTCGGGCGGGCGATCGGCAAGTTCCAGGCCATCCAGCACCAGATCAGCGAGATGGCGGAGCATGTCGCCGCGTCGCGCCTGGCCGCGCAGATCGCCTGCGACAGCACGGGCAGCCGGCCCGACCCGATCCGCGCCGCCATCGGCAAGCTGCGCGCCAGCGACGCGGTCACGCCGGTGGCTGCCATCGCGCACGCGGTGCATGGCGCCATCGGCATCACCGAGGAATTCGACCTGCAGCTCTACACGCGGCGCCTGCATGCGTGGCGCGTGGCGGATGGCTCGGAGCGCTGGTGGAGCCGCGTGCTGGGCGAGCTGGTCTGCGCGGAGCCGTCGCGTGGCGCGGTGGAACTAGTGCGCGAGTGGTACGAGGCGGCAGCCTGACGCCCAAAATGAAACGGCGGCCCTGTCAGGGGCCGCCGCAATGCGCGCATTGAACGTGCCGCAGTCTCAGGCCGCCAGGCTCAGCCCGCCGCCCGGCACCTTGCGGTGGCGGCGTTCCGGCTTGCACTCGTACTTGAGCTCGCGCCGGCCATCCTCATAGGCCACTTCCAGCCGGACATTGAAGCCCCACAGGCGCGTCACATGGCGGATCACTTCGTCGAAGTTGTGCGACAGCGGCCGGCGGTCGCTCTGCTGGTGGCGCAGGGTGAGCGAGCGGTCGCCGCCCACATCGACGTTGGTGACCTGGATATTGGGCTCCATGCCGGAGAGGTCGTATTGCGATGCCAGCAGCTGCCGGATCATACGGTAGCCTTCGTCGTTATGGATGGCGGTCACGCGCAGCTTGTTCTCGCGGTCGTCGTCCAGCACCGAGAACAGCTTCAGTTCGCGGATCACGCGCGGCGACAGGAACTGCAGCAGGAAGCTCTCGTCCTTGAAGTTGCGCATGGCGAAGTCCAGCGTGGTGCGCCAGTCCGACCCGGCGATCTCCGGTGCCCAGAGGTAATCCTCCTCTTCCGGGTTCTCGCACATGCGGCGCAGGTCCTGGAACATCAGGAAACCCAGCGTGTACGGGTTCAGGCCGCTGTAGTACGGACTGTTGTATGGCGGCTGGTAGATCACGTTGGTGTGGGCCTGCAGCAGCTCCAGCATGAAGGCGTCGTTGACCAGCTTTTCCTCGTAGAGCTGGTGGATGATGGTGTAGTGCCAGAACGTGGCCCAGCCTTCGTTCATCACCTTGGTCTGGCGCTGCGGATAGAAGTACTGCGCGATCTTGCGCACGATGCGCACGATCTCGCGCTGCCACGGCGCCAGCTTGGGCGCGTTCTTCTCGATGAAGTACAGCAGGTTCTCCTGCGGCTCCGGCGGGAAGCTGGCTTCCGGCTCCACCGCGTCATCATCGGTCGCCAGGGCGTGGGGACGGTGCTTGGGCAGCGTGCGCCACAGGTCGTTGACCTGCATCTGCAGGTAGTTCTCGCGTTCGGCCTGGCGCGCCTGCTCTTCGTTGATGGAGAGCTTCTTGGGCCGCTTGTAGCGGTCCACGCCGTAGTTCTGCAGCGCGTGGCAGGAATCGAGCAGCAACTCCACCTCCTGCTCGCCGTAGCGCTGCTCGCACTCGGCCACGTAGTTCTTGGCGAACAGCAGGTAGTCGATGATGGCGTCCGCGTTGGTCCAGGTGCGGAACAGGTAGTTGCCCTTGAAGAACGAGTTGTGGCCGTAGCAGGCATGCGCAATCGTGAGCGCCTGCATCGGCAGCGTGTTCTCCTCCATCAGGTAGGCAATGCAGGGGTTGGAGTTGATCACGATCTCATAGGCCAGCCCCATGTGGCCGCGCTGGTAGCTGCGCTCCGAGGCCAGGAAGTGCTTGCCGTATGACCAGTGGCTGTACCCCACCGGCAGGCCTGCCGAGGCATAGGCATCGAGCATCTGCTCGGCGGTGATGATCTCGATCTGGTTGGGATAGGTGTCCAGCCCGAACTCGCCGGCAATGCGCGCGATCTCGCGGTCATACCGGGTGATCAGCTCGAAGGTCCATTCCGAACCCGTGGAGAGATAAGCCATCTTCACCTCCGTCTGACGCAGGCCGTCCGCCCCCGCGCCGCGTTGCCACTGCCAAGGTCCTGCCCTGTCCAGCGCTTCAGGCCGCGCGCTTCTGGAACAGGTCGTGCAGCACCGGGTAGATTTCGTCCGCGCTGATGATGCGCTGCATCGCGAAGTGCTCGAACTGGCTCTTGACCGTCAGGTACTCTTCCCACAGATTCTGCGGTTCTTCGGAGGCCACTTCCACGTACGCGAAATACTGAACCAGCGGCAGGATCGCCTCGCGCAGCAGGCGGCCGCACAACTCTGAGTCGCCGGCCCAGTTGTCGCCGTCGGATGCCTGCGCGCAGTAGATGTTCCACTGGCTTGGCGGATAACGGTCGTGGATAACCTCGACCATCAGCTTCAGCGCGCTGGACACCACCGTACCACCGGACTCGCGCGAATGGAAGAAATCCTCCTCTTCCACTTCCTTGGCCACGGTGTGATGGCGGATGAACACGACGTCGATGCGCTCGTAATTGCGCTTCAGGAACAGGTACAGCAGCATGAAGAAGCGCTTGGCGAGATCCTTCCGGCTCTCGTCCATCGAACCGGACACGTCCATCAGGCAGAACATCACCGCCTGCGCCTGGGGCCGCTTCTTGAGCACGCGGTTGTTGTAGCGCAGGTCGAGCTTCTCGATGAATGGAACGCGGTCGATGCAGGCGCGCAGATGCCGCATTTCCTTCATCAGTTCGAGCGCCACTTCGCTGTATGGCCCCTCTTTGTCCAGCGCCTCGCTGTACTCCTTCTCCAGTTCGCGCAGGCGTTTCTGGTATGGGCTGGACAGCGCAATGCGCCGGCCGATCGAGCTGCGCATGGTGCGCAGGATCGACAGGTTGGAAGGCGTGCCGTCGATGGAGTAGCCGGCGCGCACCTTGCGGACTTCGGCGATCTTGGCCAGGTGGCGCTTGGCCATGTCCGGCAGCGCCATGTCCTCGAAGAAGAAATTCAGGAAATCCTCGCGCGACAGCGTGAAAACGAAATCATCCTCGCCCTCGCCGCTGTCGCTGGCGCGCGACCCGGTTCCGCCGCCGCCCTGCTGCTGGCGGTCGAATGAATCGCCCCGGACAAACTTCTTGTTGCCGGGATGGATCCATTCACGCCGCCCGCCCGGGCCGTGGTGGAAGATCGGCTCGGAGATGTCCTTGACCGGAATGGACACCTGCCCGCTCTGCTCGATGTCCATGATCTTCCGGCCGGACACCGCCTTTGCGACCGCCTGGCGTATCTGCTCGCGATAGCGCTTGATAAAGCGCTGCTTATTGACGGCACTTTTGTTGCCGCCGTTCTCACGCCTGTCAATGACCGTGGCCATGTATTTGCCCTCGAAGAGAGGCCTGGTTCAGGCGCCGTTACGATGATTTTCTTACGCGCAGATACCACTCCACCAAAAGTCGGACTTGCTTCGGCGTATACCCCTTCTCAGTCATGCGGTTGACGAAGTTCTCGTGCTTCTCCTGGTCTTCGCGCGAAGACTTGGCATTGAACGAGATGACCGGCAGGAGATCCTCGGTGGTGGAGAACATGCGCTTCTCGATCACCATCCTGAGCTTCTCGTAGCTGGTCCAGACCGGGTTCTTGCCACCGTTGTTGGCCCTGGCGCGCAGCACGAAGTTGACGATCTCGTTGCGGAAGTCCTTCGGGTTCGAGATGCCCGCGGGCTTCTCGACCTTCTCGAGCTCGTCGTTCAGCGCATTGCGGTCAAGGATTTCACCGGTGTTCGGATCACGGTACTCCTGGTCCTGGATCCACAGGTCGGCGAACACCACGTAACGGTCGAAGATGTTCTGCCCGTACTCGGAATACGATTCCAGGTACGCCGTCTGGATTTCCTTGCCGATGAACTCCACATACGGCGTGGTCAGGTACTCCTTGATGTACGACAGCAGCTTCGCTTCCTGTTCCGGCGGGAACTGCTCGCGCTCGATCTGCTGTTCGAGCACGTACAGCAGGTGGACCGGGTTGGCCGCGACTTCGGTGTTGTCGAAGTTGAACACCTTGGACAGGACCTTGAACGCGAAGCGCGTCGACAGGCCATTCATGCCCTCGTCCACGCCGGCGTAGTCGCGATACTCCTGGTACGACTTCGCCTTCGGATCGACGTCCTTCAGGCTCTCGCCGTCATAGACGCGCATCTTCGAGAAGATGTTCGAGTTCTCGGGCTCCTTGATGCGCGTGAGCACCGCGAACTGCGCCATCATCTTCAGCGTGCTGGGCGCATTGGGCGCCGCCGACAGCGAACTGCTGCGCAGCAGCTTGTCGTAGATCTTCACCTCTTCCGACACCCGCAGGCAATACGGCACCTTGACGATGTAGATACGGTCGAGGAAAGCCTCGTTGTTCTTGTCCTGCTTGAAGGTCTGCCACTCGGCCTCGTTCGAGTGCGCCAGGATGATGCCATCGAACGGAATCGCGCCGAAGCCTTCGGTGCCCTTGTAGTTGCCTTCCTGCGTAGCGGTCAGCATCGGGTGCAGGACCTTGATCGGCGCCTTGAACATCTCGACGAACTCGAGCAGGCCACGGTTGGCCAGGCACAGGCCGCCGGAATAGGAATAGGCGTCGGGATCGTCCTGCGGGAAATCCTCCAGCTTGCGGATATCCACCTTGCCGACGAGCGAGGAGATGTCCTGGTTGTTTTCGTCGCCCGGTTCGGTCTTGGAGATCGCGATCTGCGACAGCACCGACGGGCGCAGCTTGACCACGCGGAACTGGGTGATGTCGCCATTGAACTCGTGCAGGCGCTTCACCGCCCACGGCGATGCAATGGTGCTCAGGTACCGGATCGGGATGCCATAGTCCTCTTCCAGAATCCTGCCGTCTTCCTCCGGCGAGAAAAGACCGAGCGGCGATTCATGGATAGGCGAGCCCTTCAGCGCATAGATCGGAACTTGCTCCATCAATGACTTCAGCTTCTCTGCCAGCGAGGACTTGCCGCCGCCGGGAGGCCCGAGCAGATACAGGATCTGCTTGCGTTCTTCCAGCCCCTGGGCCGCATGCTTGAAGAAGGCAACGATCTGCTCGATCGTGTCCTCCATGCCGTAGAAGTCGCGGAACGCCGGATAAACCCGGATCACCTTGTTGAAGAACAACCGGGACAGGCGCGGATCATGGTGGGTATCCACCAACTCCGGCTGACCGATCGCCGCGAGCATGCGCTCAGCCGCAGTCGCATAGGCAGTCGGATCCTTCTTGCAGATCTCCAGGTACTCCTGGATGCTGTATTCCTCTTCCTTGCGAGCTTCGAAACGCGTGGCGTAATGGCCGAAAATGTCCATACCTCACTCCCGTCAGAGTCCCCGTCCGAGGCGAAGGCACTGCTACTCCCCTGAGACTTCGCGCCAGCTTTCGCGGTACACCACCCCGGCTTGGCGACCTGGTCATGTTGCGAAGTCTTTACTTCATCATAGTCAAATAACGGCGATGGTGGAGCTTGAGTTGACGATTCCTATGCAGGTGCGCAACGGCATTTCCGCCCTGCAACCACCACATTTGAACCCTGCTCCTCCCCGCGCGCGACGGGCCATTGACTATGCTTGTGACACACCTTACACCTTTCCGCCCGAATCTGCACAGCCGGTTTTGTAACGATGAAACAAAAGGGCCGGCGCTTTCGTCGGCCCTTTTGCAAGGTTTTCCGCAACGTGCAGCAGCACACGCCGACGGCTAGTGACAACGCTCAGAGCGTGCGCGCCACCAGCTCTTTCATGATCTCGTTCGAGCCGCCGTAGATCTTGCCGACACGCGCGTTGGCGTACATGCGCGCGATCGGGTATTCGAGCATGTAGCCGTAGCCGCCGTGCAACTGCAGGCACTCGTCGATGATCTCGCAGTTGCGCTGCGTGCACCACCACTTGGCCATCGCCGCGGTCGCGGCGTCGAGCTTGCCCGCCATCAGCCGCGTCATGCAGTCGTTCACGAAGGTCGCCGCAATGGTCGCGTTGGTCTTGCACTCGGCCAGCTTGAAGCGCGTGTTCTGCAGGTCGAGCAGCGGCTGGCCAAACACCTTGCGCTCGCGCACGTACTCGGTCGTCAGCTCGATGGCGCGCTGCATGCTCGCCACGGAGCCCAGGGCGATGATCATCCGCTCCTGCGGCAGCTGCTGCATGAGCTGGTAGAAGCCCTGACCCTCCTGCTCGCCGAGCAGGTTCTCGCACGGCACGCGCACGTCGTCGAAGAACAGCTCGGCGGTATCCTGGCCCTTCTGCCCGATCTTCTCCAGGATGCGGCCACGGCGAAACCCGGGCAGATCCCGGGTTTCCACCATGATCAGCGATACCCCGCGCGAACCGGCGTCCGGATCGGTCTTGGCGACCAGGCAGACCAGGTCGGCGTGATACCCGTTGGTAATGAAGGTCTTTGCACCGTTGATGCGATAGCACTCACCGTTTGCGGTCTGCTCGCGCACCGCGCGGGTGCGTATCGATTTCAGGTCGGAGCCGGCGCCCGGTTCCGACATGGCGATCGCCGCCACCATTTCGCCGCTGGCCATCAGCGGCAGCCATTTCTCCTTCTGCGCCTGAGTGCCGTAGTTCAGCAAGTAGTGGGCCACGATGCCGCTATGCACGTTGTTGCCCAGGCTCGCGCAGATGCCGCGCGCCATTTCCTGCGTGATCACGGCCTCATGGGCGAAGCTGCCGCCACCGCCGCCGAATTCCTCGGGAATGCTCGCGCACAGCAGGCCGATCTGGCCGGCGCGGCGCCAGACGTCGCGGTCGACGTAGCCCTGTTCGGCCCAGCGCGACTCATTCGGCGCCAGCTCGCGCTCGACAAAGCGCCGCACCGTATCCCGGAACAGGATCAGGTCTTCGGTCATCCAGGGTGCCTCGGTGGAGGTGGAGGCGGCGTTCAGTTCGGGAGATCCCATGATGTGTATCGACTTCGAATTGCAAAGGGGAAGAAAGGCAACCGGCCATGCCTATATCTATATAGATAGGCGGATTGCCCGTTGAAGACAGGCAAGGCCTGTCCTCAGGCATGTGGCACTGCAGCATGCAAGGGCGGATTGCTCCGGCGGTACTCAGTCCGGCCAGCGATAGCGCGGCGCTTGCTTGGACAGGAAGCGGTTGGCGGCCTCCTGGCGGTATTCCGTCGCAAAGGCAATGCCCTGGCCGTCCGCTTCCATGGCCAGCATGCTGTGCAGGTCCTGGTTCAGCGAGGCATTGAGCGCCTTCTTGGTCAGGGCCACTGCCACCGGCGATGCCTCGGTGAATGCGCGCGCCATCGATCGCGCGCGCTCCTGCAGGCTGGCGGCCGGCACGATCTCCATGACGATGCCCTGCTCCTGAGCGGCCTCGGCATTGAGTTCGCGCATCGAGAACATCAGCGCCTTGGCACGCTGGAGCCCGATCATGCGCGGCAATGTGTAGAACGCACCACAATCCGGGATCAGACCCAGGCGCAGGAACGGCAGCGCGAAGCGGGCCCGCGGCGTGGCCAGGATGATGTCGGCGGTCAGCGCCAGGCTGAAACCGGCGCCAAATGCGGCACCGTCCACGGCGGCGATCACCGGAATCTCGAGTTGAATCAGGGCCTCCAGCCACGGATGGATGTTGCCCAGCCGCTGGCGGCCCTGCGCCGCACTGATCTCGCCCTGCATGGAACTGATATCGCCGCCCGAGCAAAAGTCGGCACCGGCACCGGTCAGGATCAGCGCGCGCGCGCTGGTGTCGTGACGCAGCTGGTGAATCACATCGCCGATCTCGCGGCGCATGACGCCATTGAGCGCATTCTTGCGCGCCGGGTAATCCAGCGTGAGGGTGGCAATGCCATCTTCGACGGCATAGCGAATCGTTTCCATTGATGACTCCAGGTAATGCTGAGGTTCGGGGCCTGTGCGGCCATCAGTCCAGCTGGATATGCGCGTCGCGCACGATCTTGGCCCACTTCGGCATATCGCCCGAGACCACCGCCGCCAGTTCCTGCGGTGCGGAACCAACCGGCTGCAGCCCCATGCCGGCCAGCTTCTGGCTGATTTCGGGCAGCTTGACGATGCGCGTGACCTCGGTCGCCAGGCGCGCAGTCACGTCCTTCGGCGTATTGGCGGGCAGGAACAGCGCGAACCAGCCGCTCGGCTCGAAGCCCTGCAGGCCCTGCTCGGCAAACGTCGGCACGTTCGGAATCGCCTTGTAGCGCTGGGTGCCGGTAATGCCCAGGATCTTGAATTTGCCGCTGCTCAGGTACGGATATGCCGAGGTCACATCGACAAAGGCCGAATCCACCTGGCCGCCGAGCAGGTCGTTGACGAGCGGCGCGGCCCCTTTGTAGGGGATGTGCGCCAGGTCGATGCCGGCCTGCTGCCTGAACAGCTCCCCGTGCAGGTGCGACGACGTGCCGTTGCCGTACGAGCCGTAGCTGAGCTTGCCCGCCCTGGCCAGTGCGATGAATTCACGCAGCGTATTGGCCGGCACGCGGTTGGGCACCACGAACAGGTCGGACGATTTGGCGATCAGCGAAACCGGCGTGAAGTCCTTGTTCACGTCATAGGGCGTGCGCTTGTACAGGCTCGGCGACTGGATCAGCGCGGTGATCGCCAGCAGCACCGTGTAGCCGTCCGGGGCCGCCTTGGCAACGATGTCGTTGCCCAGCATGCCGCTGGCGCCCGGCTTGTTGTCGACCACGACCGCCTGACCCCAGGCCTCGGCCAGGCGCTGCCCGATCATGCGGCCCACGGTGTCGGTGCCGCCGCCGGCCGGATATGGCACCACCATCCGGATCGGCTTGTTGGGGTAGTTCGGCTGGGCCAGTACCTGGCCCACGCTGCCCAGCATGGCGGCGCCCGCCAGGGTGCCGGCCTGTGCCAGCCAGGTTCGTCTGCTGTTGTGCATGATGCGGTCTCTCTCCAAAACTCTGTCCGGGATGCGGGCCTTACCGGCTTTGCGCATTGGCTGGCGCCGGTGCGGCCGGCCGCATGGCGTCTTCCTGCAGCGCGCGCCACTGGATCTTGCCGGTGGCCGACTTGGGCAGCGCGTCGACGAACTCGACGATGCGCGGCACCTTGTAGGCAGCCAGGCGCTCTCGGCACCAGGCCATGATGCGTTCCGGCTCGGCGTCGGGCGTGCCGCGCGACTCGGGGCGCAGCGCCACCACGGCCTTGACCGTTTCGCCGCGATGCTCGTCGCGCGCCGCGATCACGCAGGCCTCGTGGATGGCCGGGTGGCCATAGAGCAGGTTCTCCACCTCGGCCGGCCAGACCTTGAAGCCGGAGGCGTTGATCATGCGCTTGAGGCGGTCGCGCATGAAGAAGTAGCCCTCTTCGTCCATGAAGCCGAGATCGCCGGTGCGCAGGAAGCGCTTGCCGTCGATCTCGATGAACGACTCCGCGTTGGCCTGCGGGTTGTTCCAGTAGCCCTGCATCACCTGGGCGCCGTGGGCGACGATCTCGCCGATCTCGCCTTGCGGCAGCTCCGCCAGCGTTACGGGGTCCACCACGCGTGCGTCCACGCCGAAGGTGGCGATGCCCAGGCATTCGCGCTTGGGCTTCTGGCGCGGGTTGGACAGCAGGAACGACGCGGTCTCGGTCATGCCGTAGGCCTCGACGTAGGGCAGGCCGAAGCGCTCCTGCAGCATGTTGGCCACCGCATCCGGCATGGCGGCACCGCCGCCTCCCAGGAAGGCCAGGCTGGACAGGTCGCGCCGGGCCACGTCGGGCTGGGCGAAGAAATCGACCAGCATGGCCGGTGGCGCGCCCCAGACCGAGACGCGATAACGCTCGATCAGGTCGGCCGCCAGAGCGCGGTCCCAGCGCGGCATCAGCACCACGGTCGCGCCCAGGTAGATCGGCGAATGCATGCAGTTCTGCATGCCGAGCAGGTGGAACATCGGCGCCACCGCCAGCACCACCGCTTCCGGCGTACTGCTGCGCCAGACCTGCGAACCCACCGCGGAACTCATCATGGTGCCGTGGGTATGCATGCAGCCCTTCGGGTTGCCCGTGGTGCCCGAGGTGTAGGCCAGCATGCACAGCGTGTCATGGCCGGCCTCGTGCGGACGCGGACGCTGGCCGGCATTGCGTGCGGCATCCCAGTCGGCGGGCGTGGCGCCGTCCGCCGACTGTAGCGCGGGTGCAGGTTCGCGCAGCCAGGACGGCACCTGCAGGCCACCGTCATCGCGCAGCATGCTCGCGTAGTGATGGACGATCACGTTGCGCAGCGCCTTGCCGTGCAGCGGCGCCACGCGCTCGTACAGCTCGCTGCCGCAGAACGCGGCCACGGCGCCGCTGTCCGCGACCACGTGCTCGAGTTCGGCTTCCAGCCACATCGGGTTGGCCGGCACCACCACGCCCTCGGCGCGCAGGATGGCGTAATAGGCCGCGACGTACTGCGGGCAATTCTGGCTGAACAGCACCACCCGGTCCCCAGGCTCGATGGCGCAGGTGTGCTGCAGGTAGCCGGCCATCCGCTCGACCTCGTCCAGCAGCGCCGCGTAGGAAATCGCGGTGCCAAAGTACTGGATCGCCGCCCTGTCGGGATAGCGGCGCGCAGCCACCTCCAGGTTGTAGAACAGGCTGGTGCGCGGCACGTGCAGCGTGGCCGGCAAGCCGGCGGGCCAGGCGGGGGAACGGTAAGGCTGGGTGGTACTGGCGGACTTCATGTCAGGCAAGGGCTCAGTCAAGACGAATATTGTGGGTACGGATCACCTTGCCCCAGCGCGCATAGTCGGTCTGCACGGTCTGGGCGAAGGCATCGGGCGTGCTGCCGGTCAGGATCACGCCCAGGTCATTCATGCGGGCACGCACGGCCGGATCGGCCAGCACCTTGTTGACGTCGGCGGAGAACTTCTCGACGATCGCCCGCGGCGTGGCGGCCGGCAGCAGCAGGCCGAACCAGCCCATCGAATCCATGCCGGCAATGCCCGCCTCCTTGAACGTGGGCACATCAGGCAATTGCGGAGCGCGCGATGGACCCGTCACGGCCAGCGCGCGCAGGCGCCCCGAGGCGGAGTGCGGCTTGGCCCCCATCACGGAAATCACCGCGGAAGGCACCTGGCCGCCCAGCAGGTCGTTCAGTTCCGGCGCCTCGCCCTTGTAGGAGACGTGGATCATGTCGAGCCTGGCGCTCTCGTTGAAGATCTCGCCGTAGAGATGGCCGCTCGAGCCGGTGCCGTACGAGCCGTACGAATACTGCTTCGGCCTGGCGCGTACCAGCGCGACAAACTCCTTCAGGTTCGTGGCCGGCACGGAGCTGTTGATGGCGAACACCAAGTTCGTGGTGCCAAGCTCGGACACCGGGGCGAAATCCTTCACCGGGTCGAACGGAGCCTTGGCGTAGAGGCTCGGCGCCTGCACGAGCGTCGTAATCGTCAGCAGCGCGGTGTAGCCGTCCGGTTCGGCACGGGCCACCACTTCGGAGCCGATCATGCTGCTGGCGCCAGGACGGTTCTCGACGACCACCGGACGCTTCCACGTCTTGCCCAGGCCGTCGGCGATCGCCCGTGCCAGCACGTCGGTCGCGCCACCGGCCGGGTACGGGACCACCAGGCGCACGGTTTTCGACGGAAAGGCCCCTTGCGCCATGGCCATGCCGGCGCCAAGCAAGCCCGTGACGATACCGCCCAGCGCCAGCGCTCCGGCGCCAAGACGCTGCAATGCACTACGACGATCTGCCTGCATGTGGTTGTCTCCTTTGTGTTTTTCTGGCGAGCCTGACGGGGTTCTGTCCCCGTTTCTATCGCCGTTTCTATCGCCGTTTCCGTCGCCGGTTCTTCGCCCGGCGATCCGGCCCTGTCCGCGTGCCGGCGGTGGTCCGTTCGGCGCGGACTTTTCCACACCGAAAGAGTGCGCGATGGGGCGTGGTCCGGACAATGACCAGACGACCCAAAATCATTGGCCGAATTGCTCAGATGGAAGCCAGGCTTTGGCAAATCCCGATTGTGCGGTGCCATCCGGCCGCGATAAGGTCTGATCCGGGCCGACATGCCGCCATGCCGCCATTGCCAGGGGCAACGTCCAGCGCGGCCCCAGAACGACGAGGAGACTCATGCACATCGTTGCCACGCCCGCTCACCGGCATCCCGTGCCGGGCATGCCACGCAGCATCGCCGCGCCGGGTCCGGTGCTGGCCGGCACTGTCATGGCAGCGCCGGCCGCGTCACCCGCGCCGGCCCGCCATACCATCGCCATTCACCACGTCCAGCAGATCCTGCTCGGCGTACGCCGGCTCGGGTGCAACATCGAGGCATTGCTGCGCCGTGCAGCGATATCTCCCGCACTGCTGGCGTCGCCCTCCGCGCGGGTCACCCAGGACCAGTACGCCGCGCTGATCCGCACGCTGCGCCGCGTCACGCGCGACGAACTGTGGGGCCTGTTGAGCCGCCCTGTGCCGCCAGGCGTGTTCGCCCAGGCCGCCAGTGCGATGATCCACTGCGCGACGCTGGACGAGGCGATCCAGGCCGGGCTGCGGCATTACCGGCTGCACATTGGCGACTTCACCCCTCGGCTGCAGCGCAGCGCCGATGGCAGGACCGTTTCCGTGCGCCTGCACCCGCATGCGCCGGCATCGCCGTGCCAGGTCTTCGCCGAGTCGACCTTCGTGTTCCACGCGTATGGCCTGATCAACTGGCTGGTGGCGCGGCGCGTGCCGCTGTCGCACGTCGACCTGAGCGCGGGGCCACCCAGCGGGCAGACCGACACCGAGCGCATCTTCAATACGACCGTCCGATACGGGCAGTCCTGCACGGCGCTGCACTTCGACGCCGCGTGGCTGCGGCTGCCGGTGATGCAGGACGCCACTGGCCTGGATGAGTTCCTGCGCGAAGCCCCGCACAAGCTGCTGGTGCGCTACCGCGACGACAGCTGCCTGGCCGAACGCATCCGGCTCCACCTGCGCTCGCACCTGGACGACGAGCTTCCTTCGCTGGAGCAGATGGCGCAGATGCTGCGCCTCACGCCGCAAACCCTGCGCCGCCGCCTGCGCGACGAAGGACGCGGCTACCAGAACATCAAGGACAGCCTGCGGCGCGACGTCGCGATCGGCATGCTCGAGCACTCGGGCCTTACGCTCCAGCAGGTGGCGCTGCGGCTCGGCTTTTCGGAGCCAAGTACCTTCCATCGCGCGTTCAAGAAATGGACCGGCGTGGCGCCGGGGGAATACCGGCAGCGCGGCCTGCAACTCGCGAGCGCCGAGCGCTGATATCGGGAATGAAAATAGCCGGCGATGACAAGATCATCGCCGGCTTTGCTGTCGGTGCTGCCGGATTTCGCAGCCCCGCGCTCAGACCACACCCTG
Organism: Cupriavidus sp. WKF15; assembly: GCF_029278605.1. Lineage (NCBI taxonomy): Bacteria > Pseudomonadati > Pseudomonadota > Betaproteobacteria > Burkholderiales > Burkholderiaceae > Cupriavidus > Cupriavidus sp. WKF15. The sequence continues at coordinate 1,310,215 of NZ_CP119573.1, read as the reverse complement.
CTCCCGCAGCGCAGCAATCCGCTCCGCGGACAAGCCCAGCACCTCGGCCAGGATCCGCTCAGTATGTTCACCAAGACGCGGCGGCGGCACGTCGTACTGCACGGGTGTAGCCGAAAGCCGCAGCGGACTCTTGACGGTCGGGCAAATGGCACCGTCCTTGCGCACCAGGTCGACCTGCAGTTCGCGATGGCGGACCTGGGGGTCTTCCAGCACCTGCGCGTAGTCGTTGATCGGCCCGCAAGGAATGCCCTGCGCTTCCAGCGCCGCCACCCAGTGCGCAGTGCCGCGGGTGCGCATATGGTCCTCGAGCATCGGCACCAGCACCTCGCGGTGGATGATGCGGCCCGGGCCGGTGGCAAAGCGCTCGTCGGCGGCGAGGTCGGGACGCTCGATGCCGCGGCAGTAGGCCTGCCACTGGCCGTCATTGCCTGCCGCGACGATCATGTAGCCGTCCGCGGTAGCGAAGACGTGGTACGGCACCATGTTCGCGTGCGCATTGCCGAAGCGCGGCATGGCCTCGCCGGTGATGCGCTGGGCGATGATCGGCGTCGCGCCCACCGCCACCACGGCATCGAGCAATGCCATGTCGATATGCTGGCCCTCGCCGGTGCGCTCGGCATGCCGCAGCGCAGCGAGCACGGCCACGGTCGCATACATGCCCGTCAGCATGTCCACCACCGCCACGCCGACCTTCTGCGGGCCGCCGCCAGGCAGGTCGTCGCGCTCGCCGGTCACGCTCATCAACCCGCCGATACCCTGGAAGATAAAGTCGTAGCCCGGCTTGTGCGCACACGGGCCGGTCTGCCCATAACCCGTGATCGAGCAGTAGACCAGCGCCGGATTGATCGCCTTCAGGCTCTCGTAGTCGAGTCCGTAGCGCTTGAGGTCGCCGACCTTGTAGTTTTCGAGGACGATGTGCGACTTGGCTGCCAGCTCACGCACGACCGCCTGCCCTGCCGGGCTGGCGATATCGAGCGTGAGCGACTGCTTGCCGCGATTGGCGCCGGCAAAGTAGGTGGCATCGCGCGAAGGCTGGCCTTCCGCATCCGGCAGCCAGGGCGGTCCCCAGGAGCGCGTGTCGTCGCCGACGCGGGGACGTTCCACCTTGATGACTTCGGCGCCAAGGTCCGCCAGGTTCTGCGCGCACCACGGCCCCGCCAGGATGCGCGACAGGTCGAGCACGCGGACGCCGGCCAGCGCGCCTTGCATGGCGGCCGCCATCTCAGATCGGATCCCAGCTGATCACGTCGGGCGAGCGCTCGAGCTTGAAGAAGCTGTTGCGCATGGCCGGCATGGCGATCTCGCCGATCGCTTCCGGCGTCCAGCCTTCGCTCATATGCACCGAGCGCACCGGGCGCGGCTGGCTCATCAGGATGATCTCGTTGGCGCGGACCGCGAAGATCTGGCCGTTGACCTCGGCGGCAGCCGGGCTGGCCAGGTAGACCGCCACCGGGCCGATCTTGCCGGCTTCCATCTTCTGCAGCTTGGCCACGCGCGCCTTCTCTTCCGGCGTCTCGGCCGGAATCGAGCTGGTCATGCGGCTCCACGCGAACGGCGCGATGCAGTTCGAGCGCACGTTGAAGCGCTGCATGTCGAGCGCGATCGACTTCGACAGCGCGGCGATGCCCAGCTTGGCCGCCGAGTAATTGGCCTGGCCCAGGTTGCCGATCAGGCCCGAGGTCGACGTCATGTGGACGAAGGCGCCGCCTTCCTGGTCCTTGAAGTAGTTGGCCGCGGCACGGCTCACGAAGAAGGTGCCATGCAGGTGCACGTCGATCACCGAACGCCATTCTTCTTCATTCATCTTGAAGAACATGCGGTCGCGCAGGTTGCCGGCGTTGTTGACCACGGCGTCGATGCGGCCGAAGCTGTCGAGCGCGCACTGGACGATGCTGTTGGCGCCGTTCCAGGTCGACACGCTGTCGGTATTGGCCACGGCCTGGCCGCCGGCCGCACGGATCTCGTCGACCACGCGCTGCGCGGGGCCGGCATCGCCGCCTTCGCCGGACATCGAGACGCCAAGGTCGTTGACCACGACCTTGGCGCCGGCGGCTGCCATCGCCAGCGCGATACCGCGCCCGATTCCACCACCAGCGCCCGTCACCAGCGCTACCTTGCCTGCCATCAAACCGCTCATTGCGTTGCTCCTCTGAATGCTTTCCCGGTCACCGGACCGCGTTTCTGGCGACAATAACGGCTTGCCCGCGGCGGCCATGCCACTCGCGGGCAATCATGTTCAGATGTTATTGCCACGCGAGATACGATAAATTGGCGGCTGAGACATTGGAATTCACGAATCGCAAAAGTGGCCTTTGGCCTGACGGAACCCCATGCATTACGACCTGACCGACCTGCGCCTTTTCCTCAACGTCGGTGAAACGGAGAACCTGACACGCGCGGCGGAACGCAGTTTCCTGTCCCTGCCGGCGGCCAGCACGCGCATCAAGCAACTGGAAGAAGCATTCCAGACCCAGCTGCTGATCCGCCAGGTAAAGGGCGTCAGGCTCACCCCTGCCGGCGACACCCTGCTGCGCCACGCGCGCGAGGTGTTCCGCGAGCTGGAATGCCTGCATTCCGACCTGCGCCCCTACGCCAAGGGCGTCAAGGGCAAGGTCCGCCTGCTGGCCAATACCACCGCCACCAACTCCTTCCTGGCGACCGGGCTGTCCCGCTTCCTAAGTGAAAACCCTGATGTGGATGTGGAGCTGGAGGAGCACTTGTCACAGGAAATCGTCTCCGCGATCAGTGCCGGCGCGGCGGACCTGGGTATCGTGGCGGGTGAAGTCGCGACCCAGGACCTCGATGTGATGCACTTGTGCAGCGATGAACTGATCGTGATTGCGCCGGTGAACCACCCGCTGCCGCAATTCACGCGGCTGCACTTCGCCGACCTGCTGGACACCTGCCGCTTTGTCGGCCTGAACCAGTTCAGCGCGATCCAGTCGTTCCTGGACCGCATCGCCAGCGGCATGGGCAAGCGCATCAGCCTGCGCATCCAGGTCGGCAGTTTCGACGCGGTCTGCCGCATGGTCGAGGCCGGAGCCGGCATCGCCATCGTGCCCAACAGCTGCGCGCGCCGCTACGCCAGCCGCAAGGTGCTGCGCTTTATCTCGCTGGAAGATGAGTGGGCACGCCGCGAGTTGCGCCTGTGCCGCCGCCCGGGCCGCGAACTGCCGCAGTTTGCCGAAACCCTGATCCAGTATCTCGTCGACGCCGCCCGCGAGCCCGTGTAGGGTTGGCAGAGCATCACCGCTCCCCGTGTGGTCCTATGCCACCAGCCCGGCGAGCGGCCGCAGCGACAAGACCATGACCGCGATCAGCAACGCCATGGCTGCCACGCCCGGCCAGCTGGTCTGGCCACAACGCGCCAGGGAGTCGTTGACCAGCTCCGGCGACCAGTGGTATTCGCGCAGCCGTTGAATGGTCGATTCCGCGTGCCACCGGTAAAGCTGGTTGCCATAGAAGCCGAGCAGCAGCTCCATGGCATACAGCAGCGGCCTGGAGAACAGGATCGGCATGCGGATCTGGAACAGGGCATGCAGCACCGGTTCGGCGCAGAGGATGATGGCGTAGACGCCGACCTGCCAATACATGCGGCGGTAGGCCATCCAGAAAGGCCCGAAGAAGAAGGCAGCCCAGTTCCATGCCATGCCGTTGCGCAACGCGGCGAGCTGCCACTTGTTGCGGTAGTACGCGAACCGCGGCCCCACGAACACGGCGAGCGCCGCTTCGTCGCTGATGATTGCTTTCATGCATTGCTCCCCTACGGTGGGCCCCGACGTCGGACCTCTGCCCCAGAGCATAGGCCCGTGCCATCGCGGCAAGCGTGCGGTTGCGCGCAGATGGCGCGATTTACGTGGCAGGCACCAGCGTAAGCAAGCTGGCAGGGCATTGTCCGGCACCGGGACATTGCAGCCATCATTGACGTGAACCGTGCGGCCATGGGCGGCCGGGAAGTCCGTGGCGGTCCAGCCGCGGCGCTGGCGGCCGCTACTCCGGATCCGGCAGGGTGGTTGACGCTGCGCGGCTTTGCCTCGCGGCACGCGAAGTGCCGCCGGGCGCGCCGTCTATGCCCCTCACGGACATCGTCCCATCTCGCCGACATCGGTCGGCCCCTTGCGCCAGGCGGGGACGTGGTCCGTCTTCGCTTCCCTGCCCTTTTTGCGAATCGCGTGTGACGCCTCCCCGTCGCCACTGCGTCCGCGTCTTCATTGTGACCGACAGGCGATGCCGGATCATCATCAAAATTGGGTATGGCCCGGGGGCAGGGAGCCTGTCGGGCGCCGGATTGGGCGCCGTCCTACAGTGCAACCGGATTCGTCCCGACAGGGCCGGACCGCCGCTCCTTATATCTTGGAGGCATGCGGAAAAGGAAGGAGCATCCATCATGCCGTACATCATTGCGTGGCTTCTTGGCGTCCCGGCTCTCGTGCTGGTCCTGATCTGGCTGTTCATGCACTAAAGCGAAAGCGCGGCTCGCCCATATCTGTGTGGACGCCCGGCTCGCCGGGCGTCTTGCTTTCAGGGCTTTCAGCGCGCCCGGGCGCAGCACCCAAGTGCCGATCCAGGCGGTACCTAAGCCGCACCTAAGCCGCTCTTTCGCAAATCCGAATTTCGGCCCAATGGGCCGTCGGGAATAATGGCCCCATTCAAATCGACCGGGCCTACCCCATGTTTGCAGATCAGGATCAAGACCAGCTTTACCCGGAAATCCGCGAAGCCGTACGCGGCCTTTGCGCGGGTTTCGATTCGGCCTACTGGCAGCGCATAGAGGAACAGAACGGCTTCCCCGAGGAATTCGTGCAGGCACTGACCCAGGCGGGCTGGCTGTCGGCCCTGATTCCCGAGGCCTACGGCGGTTCGGGCCTGTCGCTGACGGCGGCCTCGGTCATCATGGAAGAAATCAACCGCAACGGCGGCAATTCCGGCGCCTGCCACGGACAGATGTACGTGATGGGCTGCCTGCTGCGCCATGGTTCGGACGAGCAGAAGAAGCGCTGGCTGCCGGGCATCGCCTCGGGCGAGCTGCGCATGCAGTCGATGGCCGTGACCGAGCCGACCACCGGCACCGACACCACCAAGCTCAAGACCACCGCCGTGCGCAAGGGCGACAAGTATGTCGTCAACGGCTCGAAGGTGTGGATCTCGCGCGTGCAGCACTCGGATCTGATGCTGCTGCTGGCGCGCACCACGCCGCTGGACCAGGTCAAGCGCAAGTCCGAAGGCCTGTCCGTATTCGTCGTGGACCTGCGCGAAGCCATTGGCAAGGGCCTGACGGTCCGTCCGATCCGCAACATGGTCAACCACGAGACCAACGAGCTGTTCTTCGACAACCTGGAAGTGCCGGCCGAAAACCTGATCGGCGAAGAGGGCAAGGGCCTGAAGTACATCCTCGACGGCATGAACGCCGAGCGTATCCTGATCGCCGCCGAGTGCATCGGCGATGGCTACTGGTTCGTCGAGCGCGCCAGCAATTACGCGCGCGAGCGCATCGTGTTCGACCGCCCGATCGGCCAGAACCAGGGTATCCAGTTCCCGATCGCGCGTTCCTACGTCAACGTCGAAGCCGCCAGCCTGATGCGCTACAAGGCCGCCGCGCTGTTCGACGCCGGCAAGCCGTGCGGCAAGGAAGCGAATATTTCCAAGCTGCTGGCCGCGGACGCGTCGTGGGAAGCCGCCAACGTCTGCCTGCAGACGCACGGCGGCTTCGGCTTCGCGGCGGAATACGACATCGAGCGCAAGTTCCGCGAAACGCGCCTGTACCAGGTCGCGCCGATCTCCACCAACCTGATCCTGTCCTACGTGGCCGAGCACGTGCTCGAACTGCCGCGTTCGTTCTGAGGCCGCGCATGACTGCATCTACGTCCAACGGTATCCGCCCGCTCGACGGCATCCGCGTGGTCTCGCTGGAACACGCGGTGGCCGCGCCCTTCGCCACCCGCCAGCTCGCCGACCTCGGCGCCCGCGTCATCAAGATCGAACGTCCGGGCGTGGGCGACTTCGCGCGCGGCTATGACCAGTCCGTGCACGGCCAGGCCTCGTACTTCGTCTGGCTCAACCGGGGCAAGGAAAGCCTGACCCTGGACCTGAAGGATGAAGAGGCACAGACCATCCTGCACCGCTTGCTCGCCGATGCCGACGTACTGGTGCAGAACCTCGCCCCTGGCGCCGCGGCCCGCATGGGCCTGGATTTCGACACCCTGCATGGCAAGTACGAGAAGCTGATCGTCTGCGATATCTCGGGCTATGGCGACTCCGGCCCCTATCGCGACAAAAAGGCCTACGACCTGCTGATCCAGGCCGCCGCCGGCCTGGTGGGCCTCACCGGCGGCCCGAACGAGCCGTCGCGCGCCGGCGTCTCGATCGCCGATATCTCGGCCGGCATGTACGCCTACAGCGGCATCCTCTCGGCGCTGTTGCAGCGCGGACGTACCGGCAAGGGCCTGCGCGTGCAGGTGACCATGTTCGAGGCGATGGCCGAGTGGATGAACCAGGTACTCTACTTCGGCCACTACGGCGGCAAGCCACCGGCGCGCGTTGGCGCCTCGCACCCGACCATCGCGCCCTATGGCATTCATCGCACCGCCAATGGCAGCGTGATCTTCAGCGTGCAGAATGAGCGCGAATTCGCCAACTTCTGCGAGATCGTGCTCGGCAATCGCGCGCTGGCGCAGGACGAGCGCTTCTCCAGCAACACCGCGCGCGTGCGCAACCGGCCCGAACTCACCGCGCTGATCGAGGAACGCTTCGCGTCGCTGACGGTGGCGCAGGCCGAAGCGCTGCTGGATGAGGCGCAGATCGCCAATGCCCCGATGAACGATATCGAAGGCGTGTGGAACCATCCGCAGCTGCAGGCGCGCCAGCGCTGGCGCGAAGTCGCCACGCCGGCCGGCCCGATCGACGCGCTGCTGCCGCCCGCCAACCTGTCCGGCGTCGAGCCTGTGATGGGCGACGTGCCGGCGCTTGGCGCGCACAGCCGCCAGATCCTGTCGGAACTGGGCTATGGCGAAGGCGATATCGAAGCACTGGTGAGCAGGAAGACTGTCTGAGGACGTCCGAACGGCGTCCGCTCCCCCTCCTCTCCCGATACCGGGAGAGGACCCATTTCCCGCGAGGCCGCGAACGGCCAAGCCAACCATCTCCGGAGACGGCATGAGCCAACCCGCAGACCAAACCTATCCGACCCGCCAGCTTTGCGAATTCCTGGCCCGCTTCACGCTGGCCGACGTGCCGGCACCCGTGATCGAGCGCACCAAGGACCTGTTCCTCGACTGGATCGCCTCGGCCATCGCCGGCAAGGACGCCCCGGCCGTACGCCGCATCCAGGAGTTCGCCGCGGCCATGGGGCCAACGCAGGGCGCGGCCGAAGTACTCGTGGACCGCCGCCGCACCTCGCCGTACTTCGCGGCACTGATCAACGGCGCTTCGTCGCACGTGGTCGAACAGGACGATGTGCATAACGGCTCGGTGCTGCACCCGGCCGCCGTGGTGTTCCCGGCCGTGGTCGCCGCCGCGCAGGCCGAAGGCAAGACCGGCGCCGACGTGCTGCTGGCCTCCATCGCCGGTTACGAAGCCGGTATCCGCATCGGCGAATTCATGGGCCGGTCGCACTACCGGATCTTCCACACCACCGGCACGGTCGGCACGCTGGCGGCCGCCGCCGCCGTGGCCAAGCTGTACAACCTTGACGCCGAAGGCATCAACCAGGCGCTGGGTTCGGCCGGCACGCAAGCCGCCGGCCTGTGGGAATTCCTGCGCGACGCTGCCGATTCCAAGCAGCTGCATACCGCCAAGGCCGCCGCCGACGGCCTGCAGTCCGCCTGGCTGGCGCGCGCCGGCTTCACCGGCGCCAGGCAGATCCTCGAAGGCGCCCAGGGCATGGCCGCGGGCATGTCTAGCGACGCTAACCCGGCATGCCTGACCGATGGTCTGGGCACGCGCTGGGCCACCGCCGAGACCTCGTTCAAGTTCTTCGCCTCGTGCCGCCACACGCATCCGGCCGCCGACGCGCTCAAGGTGCTGATGCAGCGCGAGGGCGTCACTGCTGGCCAGATCGCCAGCGTCACCACGCATGTGCACCAGGGCGCCATCGACGTGCTCGGCCCCGTGGTCAACCCAACCACCATCCACCAGGCCAAGTTCTCGATGGGCACCGTGCTGGGCCTGGTTGCCGTGCACGGCCACGCCGGCCTGGCCGAGTTCGAGCAGCACGCGCTGCAAGACGGCAAGGTGGCGGACTTCCGCGGCAAGGTGGCGATGGGGCTCGACGACGAAATCAATGCCGCCTACCCGCGCCAGTGGATCGGCCGCGTGACGGTGCGCACCACCGACGGCCGCACGCTGGCCGCGCGCGTAGACGTGCCCAAGGGCGATCCGGACAATACGCTGTCGCGCCACGAACTCGAAGCCAAGGCGCTGCAGCTCGGTGCCTTCCGCCACGGTGCGACCGAAGCCGAAATGCGCGCCATCATCGCGCGTGTCTGGGCCCTGGAAAATGCGCCGAACGTGAACGACTGGCTGCCGGCCGCTCGCTGAGGCATCCGACCATGTCCACTGCTGTTACCTACCTGTTCGTGCCGGGCGACCGGCCCGAACGTTTCGACAAGGCCGCCGCGGCCAGGCCGGACGTGATGATCCTCGACCTCGAGGATGCCGTGCACCCGGATGCCAAAGCCGCTGCACGCCAGGCCATCGCGGACTGGCTCGCTGCCGGCCCCGTCGCCAATGCTTATGTGCGCATCAACGACAGCGCCGCCCCGGGCTTTGCTGCCGACATGGCGTGGCTGCGCACTCTGCCAAAGGGAACGCCGTTGGCCGGCCTGATGGTGCCCAAGGCGGAGGATCCGGCGGCGCTGGCAGCCATCGCCGAAGTCCTGCGCGCCATCAACCCGAAGGCCGAACTGATCGCCATCATCGAGACCGCGCTGGGCCTGCACCAGGTCGACGCGGTGGCCACCGCCGCTGGCATTGCGCGGCTGGCGTTCGGCTCGCTCGACTGTGCGGTCGATCTCGGCTGCAGCCACACGCGCGACGCACTCGCGCATGCGCGAGCGCGCATCGTGCTCGCATCGCGCGTGGCCGGGCTGCCACCGCCTGTCGACGGCGTTACCACGGCGCTGAAGGACGAGTCCGTACTGGCCGACGATGTCGCCTATGCGCGCGCGCTCGGCTTTGCGGGCAAGCTTTGCATCCACCCGGCCCAGCTCGGTGCGGTCCGCGCCGGCTTCCTGCCCTCGCCCGAACAGCTCGACTGGGCGCGGCGCGTGCTGGAAGCGACCGCCAGCGGCAGCCACGCCGTGCAAGTCGATGGCAAGATGGTGGACCGCCCTGTCATCGAGCTGGCCCGCCGCCTGATCGCGCTGGCGCAACCGTCGGCGCTCTGAACACAAAGGCAGTTGTCATGACCCAGAACTCCCAACTCGAACATCTGCGCACCTGGATCGGACGCAGCGAATCGCGCACCGAGACGCTGACGCCGGAACCCGTGACCGGCCTTGCCGTCACCTTCGACCTGGATCCGGAAACCGTGGTGCGCGGGCCGCTGCCGCCGCTGTGGCACTGGCTCTACTTCCTGCCGCGCGCGCCGCAGCGTGACATTGGCGCCGACGGCCACCCGGTTCTCGGCGGCTTCATGCCGCCCGTGCCATTGCCGCGCCGCATGTGGGCCGGCAGCGAGCTGTCATTCGAGCGTCCGATCCACGTCGGCGATACGGTGACGCGCACGTCGACCATCAAGGATGTCCAGCATAAATCCGGCCGCACCGGCGAGCTTTGGTTTGTGGCGGTCGACCATGAACTGACCGTCGATGGACAGGTCGCGGTGCGCGAGCGCCATGACATCGTCTACCGTGCCATGCCGGAAGTGGGCAAACCGCAGCCGCCGCGGCCGCGCCTGGAGCACACGGCGCAATGGCAGCGCACCTTGCGCGCCGATCCGGTGATGCTGTTCCGTTATTCCGCGCTGACGTTCAATGGCCACCGGATTCACTACGATCGCGATTACACGCGCGACGTCGAGGGCTATCCGGGCCTGGTGGTGCACGGGCCCATGCAGGCCATGCTGATGCTGGACCTGGTGGCGCGGGAGCAGCCGCAGGCGCGCGTGCGACGCTTCGGTTTTCGCGGGCTGGCGCCGCTGTTCGATCAGGACATGATTACCGTTGGCGGCACGGCGGATCCGGCGCAGGCCGGCAAGCTGATCCTCTGGACCGGGGATGATGCTGGTGGTCAGGCTATGCAGGGATGGGCTGAGGTCGAGGGCTGATTGCAGGAAGACGTCTGGCCCGTCCGCGGCTTTTGCGCGGGAGCGGCCGAAGCGTTTGAGGAACGGCAAGTCTTTGGGCTTGCCGTTTTTTGCTTGGGGGTTGGGGGGAGTGGCGGGAGGGGGGCTCGTCGTGCTTGGCATGCGCTGCTGTTTCGCCGGCGTAGCCGGCGAGTCACTTTTGTCTCCCGACAAAAGTAACCAAAAACGCGTTTTCGTGGCTGACGAACGGGCCAAGGTGGTGAAGACGGTAAAGGGCATAGCCAGACTGCCTGCCGCGTAGATGATCAGGATAGACGCGTCAGATGAGCGAACCCGGATTACTTGGTGGCCCCTTCTAACCACGCCATCGGTGGGACGCCTACGGCTGCGCTGCGCGCGGCTCAGTGAGAAAACCCAAAAGGGAACGGGGAGACAGCGACGATGCCCCGTGCATACCGACTAGGACGTGCGCGCAGCGCAGCCGTAGGCGTCCCACCACTGACGCTATTGGAACGCTGTACCCGAGCCCTACATGGGGATCGTACAAGAGCAGGTTATCGCAGGCACTGGTTCTGAATCACTATGCGTAGCATGCTCGAACGGGCAACCAGGCATCGCGAGACCAAAGCCGCTTGAACACAAGAAGCGTATCGTTGATGGCCAGCCGCCAGGCGACGCGCTTTTCTGCTTACTTTTGTCGCTCGGACAAAAGAGTAAGTCGCCGGCTACGCCGGCGAAACAGCGGCGCCCGCCAAGAACGACGAGCCAACAAAGCCCCCCGGCCCCTCAATCCGCCTGGATCTTCGCCGTCCTGACCACCCCACCCCACAGTGTCAGCTCCCGCTGAATGCGATCAGCCAGCGGCTTGGGGCCGGAAATGTTGAGGTCATAGCCACCGGCAACCATGCGCTGCCTGAACGCCGGATCATCGCCAATGGTCTTCTGTGCCTTGATCAGCTTGTCGACCACATCGGCAGGCAGCTTCGGCGGGCCAATCAGCGCATACCAGCCCGTCAGGTCATAGTCCTTGAGACCGGATTCGATCATGGTCGGCACATTCGGCAGCGCTGGATTGCGCGTCTTCGACGTGACGGCCAGCGCCCGCACCTTGCCGCCATTGATATGGCCGATCGCCGTACCCGTGATGTCGAACATGAACGTCACCTTGCCGCTTACCACGTCGGCCATGGCAGGCGAGTTGCCCTTGTACGGTACGTGCAGCATCTTGACGTGGCTCATCTGGGCGAGCAGTTCGGCCGACAGGTGGTTGGACGCACCAACGCCCGCCGAGCCGAATGACACATCGTCCGGATGCTTGCGTGCGTAATCGACCAGTTCCCCTACGTTCTTCGCCGGGAAGTCCTTGTTCACCAGCAGCACGTTGGTGTAGTCGGTGATCAGGCCAATGTACGTGAAGTCCTTGAGCGGGTTGAATTTGACCGAGCGCTGGATCAGCGGCGTCATGGTCATGGTCGGGCTGGCGACGAAGTACAGGGTGTAGCCATCCGGCTCGGACTTGGCCGTCAGGTCGGCGGCAATGGCACCGCTCGCGCCAGCGCGGTTGTCCACCACCACGGGCTGATGCAGCGCGCGGCCAAGCTGCTCGGCGTAGATGCGTGCGGCCGTATCGACCGGGCCACCCGGCGCATAGCCTACGATCAGCTTTACCGGGCGCGACGGATACGCTTCCGCAGCCCATGCGGCCCCATGCAGCAGTGTCGCCATCATTGCGGCGACGGTCATCCAACGTTTCATCTTGTCTCCTCCAGGATTGCTTTGTGTTCCCCACCGGACACCGGCTGCCGGGCCGGCGGGAAGAAAAATCTGCGCCGGGCCGTCAGCCCAGCAGCGCCCGCAGCGGCTGCTTGAGCAGCTTGCCGCTCGCCGTCGTGGGAATCACGTCGATCACGCGCACTTCTGCCGGGCGCTTGTACGGTGCCAGGCTGTCTCGCAGGTAGGCATCGAGCTTGGCGCGATCGGGCTCGACCCCGTCCTGCATCTCGATGAAGGCCACCACCTCCTCGTTGCCGTCGCTGGTGTTGCGCCCGACCACGGCCGACTGGCGCACGCCCGGGAACGCGTTGATCACGGACTCCACTTCGATCGGGTACACGTTGAAGCCGGAGCGGATAATCAGGTCTTTGGAACGACCCGAGATGAACAGCGCGCCGTCAGCGCCCAGGTAGCCAAGGTCGCCGGTATTGAGCCAGCCGCCGGGCAGCAGCGCCTCGGCGGTCTGCTCCGGATTGCGGTAGTAGCCGAGCATCACGCCCGGGCCGCGCACGCGGATCTGCCCGCGCTCGCCGGCCGGCAGCGCATTGCCGTCGCCGTCGGTGATGCTGATCTCCACGCCTTCGACGATGTAGCCGGCCGAGCAATCGGCGCGCGGGGCTTCCATGCGCGTGATGAACAGCGAGCCGGCGTATTCGGTGATGCCGTAGCCATGGTGCAGCGGCTGGCCGAAATACGCTTCCACATCGCCCTTCAGGGTCGGATCGAGCGGCGCGCCGCCGGTATAGAGATAGCGCAGGCGCGGATAGGCCTTGCGCCCGCGTTGCTGCGCCACAGCCATGATGCGCGTGAACATGGTCGGCACGCCCTGCAGGATGCTGATCCCGGGAGTGTCCAGCGCCTCGAAGACCTCGTCCGCATCGAAGCGGGGACGCACGAACAGGCTGGCACCGCCATACAAGGTGGCCAGCAGCACCGTGGCGATGCCGAAGATGTGCGACATCGGCAGCGCACCGTAGGCGACATCGTCCGGCCCCATATTGCGCGAGGTCGCGGAAATGCGGGCGAAGTGCGTGAGGCCTTCATGCGGCACCATCACGCCCTTGGGCGCACCGGTGGTGCCCGACGTATAAATCAGCGTGGCCACCTTGCGCGCCTGCCCGGCCGGCACGCGCTCCGGCGTGGTTGCAGCGCGCGCCACGGTCATGCCATCCGCATAGACCGGGCAACCTGTCGCCCTGGCATCCAGCCGCCGGCCGTGCGCGGCGGCGACGTCGGAAACATGGCCCGTGAACAGGACCAGCAGCGGCTGCGCGTGGTCGCGGATGTTGTCGATCTCGCGCGCCGACAGGCGTGCGTTGACCTGGATCGGCCACGCGTGCAGCGTGCTGCAGGCAAACATCGTGACGATCATCTCGTTGCAGTTCTCGCCGACCACGATCACGCGGTCGCCCTCGCCCACGCCCTGCGCGGCCAGCCAGTCCCGCGTGCTCTCGATGCGGCGCCACAGGTCGCCGTAACGGATCACGGTGCCGTTCTCATAGAGGCACGGCGCTTGCGGTGTCTGCGTGGCCCAGTGGCGTGGAAGGTCATGGATAAACTCGGGGCGGAAGGAAGACATGATGCTCGCTGCTCGGTCGGGATTGGATACGGCGAATATGGCAAATACGGCGGATGCGTCGAAGAATGCACGGCAACGCACTTGCTGCAGGTCAGGGAGTTTGCGCCATGTATTCCGGCTAAGCCATTTCGAATTCGCTAAGGCCGTGTTCGGCGCCGCCACGTCCTCCGCGCAACGGTTCCGCCGGTACGAAGATCACCTTTGCCATTGGTGAAGAACCGAACGGCAAGCCCCTCATACAATCGGCCGGCACAGTGAAGGGCCGCCGCGCAGACGCCATGCGGCCCGCGTACCACAGGGGACATTCAGATGGATTTGCGTTTTACCGCTGAGGAACAGGCCTTCCGCGAAGAAGTCCGGACTTTCGTCCAGGCCAATCTGCCGGAGGACATCCGCAACAAGGTGCTGAACCACCAGCGAGTCGAGAAGGACGACTATGTCCGCTGGCACCGTATCCTCAACGCGCACGGCTGGGGCGCGCCGACCTGGCCCAAGGAATGGGGCGGCACCGGCTGGAATGCGCTGCAGCGCCTGATCTTCGAGATCGAGACCCTGCGCGCCGGCGCGCCGCGCATGCTGCCGTTCGGCCTGACCATGATCGGCCCGGTGCTGATGAAGTACGCCAGCCAGGCGCACAAGGAACGCTTCCTGCCGCGCATTCCCAACGTCGACGACTTCTGGTGCCAGGGCTATTCCGAGCCGGGCTCCGGTTCGGACCTGGCCTCGCTCAAGACGCGCGCCGTGCGCAAGGGCGACAAGTACATCGTCAACGGCCAGAAGACGTGGACCACCATGGCTCACTTCGCCGACTGGATCTTCTGCCTGGTGCGCACCGACCCCGAGGCCAAGGCCCAGGAAGGCATCTCGATGCTGTTGATCGACATGAAGTCGCCTGGCGTCACCGTGCGTCCGATCAAGACGCTGGACGGCGGCCACGACGTCAACGAGACCTGGTTCGAAGACGTGGAAGTGCCCGTCGAAAACCTGCTCGGCGAAGAGAACAAGGCCTGGACCTACGCCAAGTACCTGCTTGGCCATGAGCGCACCGGCATTGCCGGCATCGGTCACTGCCACCGCGAACTGCGCCAGCTCAAGCACTACGCCAGCCAGGCCACCGACGGCGCCGGCCGCCCGCTGATCGAAGACGTGCGCATGCGTGACAAGATCGCCCGCATCGAGATGGACATCATGGCGCTCGAAATGCTGCTGCTGCGCGTGGCCACGCAATCGGGCGGCCAGCCCGGCCCCGAAGCCTCGATCGTCAAGATCCGCGGCTCGGAGATCCAGCAGGACCTGGCCATGCTGATGATGGAAGTCGCCGGCCCCAACGCCTGGCCGTACTCGCCGGACTGGCTCGAACCGGGCGCAGTGCAGCCGGTGTCGGGTCCGGACTGGGCCGCCTCGGCGTCGTCGACCTACTACGATATGCGCAAGACCTCGATCTACGGTGGTGCCACCGAAGTGCAGAAGAACATCATCTCCAAGATGATCCTGGGTTTCTGAAGGGATAGCAGACATGGACTTCACCTACAGCGAAGAGCAGCAGATGCTGGCGGACAGCCTGCGCCGCTTCATCGATACCGAATACACGTTCGACGCGCGCCGCAAGAGCTCGCGCGCCGGCGAGGCCCTGGACCGCGGCGTGTGGAACAAGCTGGCCGAAATGGGCGTGCTGGGCCTGACCGTGCCGGCCGACTTCGGCGGCTTCGGCGAAGGCGCCGCGAGCCAGCTCGTGGTGCAGCGCGAACTGGGCCGCGGCCTGGTGCTGGAACCGGTCACGCCGAGCGGCGTGATGTCGGCGGCTATCCTCTCGGCCTACGGCAGCCAGCAGCAGAAGGAAGAATGGCTGCCGGCGATTGCCAGCGGCGAGCGCATCGTGACGCTGGCGTACCTGGAGCCGACCACGCGCTACCGTCCCGAGACCGCGCGCGCCAGCGCCGAACGCAGCGGCAACGGCTATGTGCTGAACGGCACCAAGAGCCTGGTCTGGCACGGCGCCTCGGCCGATGCCTACCTGCTGAGCGCACGCATTGCCGGCAACAACGACGTCGCCCTGTTCCTGGTGCCGCGTGACAGCGCCGGCCTGAACGTGACCGGCTACCCGACCATCGATGGCATGCGCGCCGCCGACGTGTCGCTGCAGAACGTCACCGTGAGCGCCGACGCCCTGGTGGGCCAGCCGGCCGACGGCCTGGCAGCGCTGGGCCTGGGCATGGAGCACGGCGTGGCCGCGCTGTGCGCCGAAGGCGCGGGCGCGATGGAGAAGCTGATCGAGATCACCGGCGAGTACCTGGGCACGCGCCAGCAGTTCGGCAAGCCGCTGGGTGCCTTCCAGGCGCTGCAGCACCGCATGGCAGACATGCTGGTGCAGAAGGAGCTGGCCCTGTCGATGGCCTATGTGGCAGTCCAGGCGCTGGACGAAACCGATCCGGCACGCCGCCGCCGCATGCTGTCGGCCGCCAAGGTCACGCTGGCGCGCGCCGGCCGCTATGTCGGTCAGCAGGCCGTTCAGTTGCATGGCGGCATGGGCATGACCGACGAACTTGCCGTGGGCGATTACTTCAAGCGCCTGACCATGCTCGACCAGCTACTCGGCGACAGCGACCACCACCTGCAGCGCTTCGGCGAAGTGATGGAAACCGCTGCCTGAGGCCAGCGTCGCCAGCGCCGGCGGCGTTCCTGCAAAGCGTCAGGAGCGCCCTCCCGCGCGCTAGCGACCCGGCTGCCTGATTTGCACACCGGTCAGGTCCGGGGCCGGCAATTGCGGCGATGGACTTCCCGAGACCTTCCCGAAGCGTTGATCGCCGCTGTTCCAATCGCGTGCAGCCGCCTCGATCTCCGCCTGGTTGCGCGCAACGAAGTTCCACCACACCAGGATCTCCTCGCCGAACGGCGCGCCACCGATCACCAGCAAGCGCGCTGGCCCGGAGCATTGCACGTGGAGCTGCGAACGCCCGGTGCCCAAATAGAGCAGCGTATCGGGCTCCAGCATTTCGCCTTCGATCTGCGCCTCGCCACTCAATACGAGCACGGCGTGCTCAAAACCCGCATCGAGCGGCAACGACGCCTGCGCCGCTCGATCGGCCATGAGGTCAAGCCCGATCAGCGGGGAATACACCTCGACCGGTGAGGTTTCGCCGAAAGCCGTCCCCACCAGCACCGTGACATGGAATCCTCCGTGCGAGGTGACCGGCAGGTCCGGATAGTTCCTGAACGCCGGCTTGCCATGGCGTTCGGCTTCAGGCAGTGCAATCCACAGCTGTGCCGCATGCAAGCCGCCGCCTTCCGGGGTGACGGAATCCTCCGCATGAGAGATGCCGTGGGCCGCCGTCATCAGGTTGACCTGCCCGGGCCGGATCACCTGCTCGGAGCCCAGGCTGTCCCGGTGCATGACCTCGCCTTCGATCATCCACGTGAACGTCTGCAAGCCGATATGCGGATGCGGCCCGACGCGCAGGCCGTCGCCGGGCCCGAACACGATGGGACCCGCATGGTCCAGGAAACACCAGGCGCCGACCATGCGGCGCTGGCGACTGGGCAGAGCGCGGTGGATGGCCAGTTCGCCGACTTCGGCCTTGCGCGTCGAAATGCGCTCCATCACGGGGCTGCCAGGGCACGGCGGGCAATCGGTGGAGCGGGACACGCTCCGGTCCGCTGTGACATCACTCATGGGAATTCTCCTGTCCAAGTTCCTGCGTAATGTAGAGAAAAAACGCCCGCGCCATCTCCGTCTCCAGCGTGCGGTCTGACAAGCGGTACGTACCGGACCGGTTGACCAGCGTATAGATCAGCGTCCCCACCATGGCCTGGTAGGCAAAGCGGATACGCGTTTCCAGTTCGGGCGAAGCGCCCGCCGGATGCAGCCGCGCCAGGCGCGGCACCACCAGCTCCACGTAGTCCTGGTTCATCCGCTTGAGCGGGTCTTCGCCGGTGACGGCGCGCTCGATCAGCGACGCGCGCAACACCCCCTCGTTGCGGTACGCCCACATGCGGTTGTTGCGCGCGAGCGATTCCACCACCTCGCGCAGGGTCATCTGCCCGGCATCGAACAGCGCGACGCGCTGCGCCATCCCTTCGCGCAATTGCGCCACCAGCAAGGTCTGCAGGGCACGGAAGTAGCTCTCCTTGCCATCGAAGCGGCTGTAGAAGGCCCCGGTAGTCACGCCGGCATGGGCGCAGATGTCCTGGATCGGGACCTGGTCCAGCGTGCGGTCGCGCAACAGGCGGCGGCCGGCTTCCAGCAACCGCTCCGTCGTCTTCTTGCCGCGCGAGTAGCGCGGTACTGCGAATCCTTCCTGTCCTTCCAGGGGCGTCAGGGCTTGTTTCATCGTGGCCGGAATTCGTGTCCGTGTTTTCCCCAGTGTTGACAAGCTTATCAGGCGCACCACCGAGGGCTCGGACAAGACCCTGACATGCCGCATCAGCCACTGAAGGAGGCGATAAGCGGAATATCCTGCATTGTGTAGACGATCAGCTGAAAAAAAGTATCGCTTCCGGCCGGCAAAATTGTCGCCTATTCTCAACTGCAAAGCGCCTTTTCTCTCTGCCCATATCGTGGCCATAAAGGCGGCGGACCTGATCCGCCCTCAATCGCGAACGATGTCGGGCCGCGTGAAAAACAGATTGCAGACAGCGACAGCACGCCCATGGGTCCGGGCGGCATGGCTGATCGAAGCAACGGAAGGATGCCGGCAGTTGGGTGGAGGAAGCCCAAAGGCATTGTCCGCCCTGGCGTGCCACCGGAATCGAGCGCAGCGCGCATCTTCCGGATGGCAGGCAATGGCCGTTTGGGACAGCAGTTGCCGCGGTTGCCAACTGACTTTGATCCATGCGCCCCGATGCCGACGACATGAAGACCGAGCCGCCCAAGCCCTATATCACCTGGCTTGTCGTGATTTATGTGCTTTGCGGTCTGATATACATGGGCTGGCGCATCAGTACCATCAATCATGCAGCTGCGTGGCTCTCCCTTCCGCTCTACGCGGCCGAAATCTATGGCTACCTGAGCGGGCTGCTGTTCGTTCTGATGACGTACCGGTTGAGCGTGCGTGAGCCGGCGCCCGCGCCGGAAGGGCTCAAGGTCGACGTCTTCGTTCCTACCTACAACGAGTCGGTCGACCTGCTGCGCCGCACGCTGCTGGCGGCCAAATGGATGGACTACCCGCATGAGACCTGGCTGCTCGACGACGGGCGTCGCGAGAGCATGCGCAAGCTTGCCGCGGAGCTGGGCTGCCGCTACCTGTCGCGCGAAGACAACCTGCACGCCAAGGCCGGCAACCTGAACCAGGCACTGACGCGCACGGACGGCGAATTCATCGCGATATTCGATGCCGACCACGCGCCGCGCAAGGATTTCCTGATGAAGACGCTGGGGTTCTTCCGCGACCCAAAGGTGGCATTCGTCCAGACACCCCAGGATTTCTTCAACATCGATTCATTCGGGCACCGCCTTGGCAAGAAGCGCGTCTGGGACGAGCAGGCGCTGTTTTTCAAAATCATCCAGCGCGGCAAGGACGTCCTCAACGCCGCCTTCTTCTGCGGCAGCTGCGCAGTGGTCCGGCGCGCGGCGCTGAACGAGATCGGCGGGTTCGCCACGGAAACCGTGACCGAAGACGTGCACACCGCCATCAAGCTGCACAAGCTCGGGTACCGGTCGGTCTATTACGGCGAATCGCTGGCGTTCGGCCTCGCGCCACACAGCATAGACACCTACCTGAAGCAGCGCATGCGCTGGGGCATGGGTTCCATGCAGGTGTTCCGGCGCGAGAACATCCTGTTCGGGCGCGGCCTCACGCTGGGGCAGCGGCTGAACTATTTCGCCTCGGCGCTGTTCTTCTTCGAGGGCTGGCAGAAGCTCATTTTCTTCCTGACGCCGCCGGCCGTGTTCCTGTTCGGCCAATTGCCCATCGTCGCTCCGCTGGACACATTCCTGTTCCTGTTCTGCCTCTACTACCTGCTGTCCATGCTGGTACACCTGGAACTGGGGCGCGGCTACAACTCGCTGTTCCTCAGCGAACAGTATGCAATGGCCCGCTTCTTCGCCTTCATGTCTACCAGCATGGGGCTGTTTCGCCGCGATATCCCCTTCGCAGTCACCGATAAGCAGTTGTCCGATTCCGGCAAGGTATGGTTGTGGCTGTCGCCACTGCTGGTGCTTGCCGGCATCGCGGCCATCAGCGTGCCCGTGGGGGTGTACCGCATGTACACGGGCAGTATTCCGGTAGGTGCGGGCGTTGTCACCATGGTCTGGACGCTGGTCACGCTGGCCACCGCCGTTTCGGTGGCTACATTCGCCCGCCGCCATGCCGCCAACCGTCGCGTCGAGTACAGGTTTCCGCTGCGCTTGCCGATCACGCTCGAAGTGAATGGCGCGACTTACCTCGGGCTCACCTCGGACCTGTCTCCGAATGGCGCGCTTTATGTCGGACAACATGTCGGCGGCCTGTCGCGCGGCGGTACCGTGGACGTGCTCATTCACCTCCCCAGCCTGATCGTGCAAGACGTGGCCGTGGCCACCTTTGTCAGCCATCGTCGCGGCGACCCGGCCGGCGCCGCTACGGTCGGGCTGCGCTTCCAATGGGATGCCCGCGGCAATACGGGCGCGCTGGAGACCTTCCTGTATGGCAGTCGGCTGCAGCTCGACATGGGGAACCTGACGGAGACCGAGACACCGCCGCTGACACGGCTGGCCGAACTGCTGCGCCGGCAAGGCAGCGGTCCCTTGTTCGCGCAGAACTGGGCGGCCGGGCTACTGATGCAGCCGCTGCGCCCGGGCAAGCTGCCGGTTGCCATCGCCACCATCGAAGGTGCCGCACCGTTGCTGTTCAGCAGCATTGAGCTGGACCTGGGGGCCGGCACCACGCTGCGTCAGTCCACTGCAGGTAAGCTGACCGAGCAGACCGTCAGCCTTACGCCCAGCGGCCGGCTCAGCACACCCACCGGCGATTTTCACCTGTACAACATTACACCGTGCGCAAGCACGGTCTGAAAAAGGGAAGCTTCATGACGCGGTGCATGCCCAAACCGTATCAGGTCCGCCCTGCAGTGGCGCCTCTTGCGCCCCTGGCACTTCCATTGGCCATGGCCCTGCTGGCCGGCGCGGCAGCGCTATCTCCGCTGCCGGCGCGGGCGGGAACCCTGTTCGGCGGCGCCAGCCTGGCCGGCGGCGGCGAGCGTAGCGAATATGTGGGCGTGACATCAGGCTGGTTGCCCGTACCCTACCTGACGCAGAAGCTCGTGGTGAGCGATTACCACTACAGCTACGGCTCCAACGGCACATCCGTGTCGGTGAACGGCCAGGCCGCCGAGGCGGCACTGGGGCTCCAGAAGGGATGGGACACCGGCTGGCTGGAAGCCACCGCCGGCGCGCGCTACCGCTACAACCGTGTCTCGCCGCAAGGCGCCGACAACAGAAACGACGGCGGCCAATGGGGTCTGGCGCTGACCCTGCTGGGACAGCAGGAGTTTGCACAGCACTGGCTTGTCAACGGCATCGCCTCATATACCTTTGGCCCGCAGGCCTACTGGGCACGCGGGCGCGTGATGTACAAAGTGTTCGGCAAGGCCTGGGCCGGTGTGGAACTGATCAAGCATGGCGACCCGTTCTACCACTCCACACAAGGCGGCCTGGTATTGACGGGAATCCCGCTCACGCAAACCCTGAACCTGGGTTTCTTCACCGGCGTGAAGAAGACATCCGGCGTGTCGCGCGCCTTTTACGGCGGCCTGGAAATCAGCAAATCCTTCTGAAGGCCGTGCCGCCCGCCCTGGAAACCAGAACCCGTCATGTCGTACGTTGCCGCACGCGCGCGCGTCGCAATGACAGACCAGGCGCGTCGTCGTTGCCTGGCTCGTGCCGGCGCGCTCGGCAGCAGCAATCCGGCAAAGCCCAAGAAAAAAGCGGCGGTGGAACCGAATCCCGATTCCACCGCCGCCTCCCTTCTTCCATTCAAACCCGGAGCGCCTTACAACGTGGCAGCCGTCCCCAGGATCGCCGTCGCCTGACTGGACAGCGTACCGCCGTTGCCATGGACCACGGCGACTTCCGCGTCCTTGACCTGACGGTCACCGCATTCGCCACGCAGCTGGCGCACGGCTTCGATCGTGATGAACATCCCATACATGCCCGGATGCACGCATGACAGCCCCCCACCGTTGGTGTTCACCGGCAGTCGACCGCCCGGAGCAATCCCGCCGCCACTGACGAAGTGACCGCCCTCGCCCTTCGGACAGAAGCCAAGGTCTTCCAGGAACAGCAGCGTGTTGATGGTGAACGCGTCGTACAGTTCAGCGACGTCGACATCCGACGGCTTGAGGCCGGCCATGGCGAACGCGCGCTCGCCGGATTCCTTCGCTGCCGTGACGGTGAGATCGGGCATGCACGAGATCTGGCGGTGCCATGTCGCGGTGGCGTTGCCGAGCACATAGACCGGCGGCTTGGCCATGTCCTTGGCACGGTCGGCACGAACCATCACGTAGGCGCCGGCACCGTCCGTCACCAGGCAGCAGTCACGCACCGACAGCGGGTCAGACACCATGCGCGCATTGAGCACGTCGTCGATGCTGAGCGGATCGCGCATCTGCGCTTCCGGATTGAGCTGCGCCCACTTGCGCGCGGCCACGGCCACTTCGGCCAGGTGTTCGCGCGTGGTGCCGTACTGGTGCATGTGGCGCGCGGCGGCCAGTGCGTACGACGTGATCGGGCTCAGCGGCTGGTACGGGTTTTCGTACGGCTGCGGATCGAGCACGGCGCGAACCTTGCCGATGCCGGCGCGGCCCACGGTCGAGGTGCGCTGGTTGCTGCCGTAGCAGACCAGCACCGCGTCGCACAGGCCAGCTTCAAGCGCCATCATGGCCGGCAGCATGTGCGAAACGAAGCTCGAGCCGCCGATCATGGTGCTGTCGACGAACTTCGGCTTGATGCCGAGGTACTCGGCCACCGGCATCACCCACATGGTGGCGCCGACGCTGGCGGTGGCGATGCCGTCGATGTCGCGCATCGACATGCCGGCATCCTTCACGGCTGCCTTGGCGGCTTCCACCAGGATTTCCATTTCAGTCTTGCCGTGGGCTTCGCCCAGGCCGGCCTGGCCGACGCCGACGATGGCGACGCTGCCGCGCAGAGAAGACAGACTCATTTTGCTTGGCCCTCCACCGGATCGAACACGACGAGAGCGGGCTCGCCTTCTGCCTTGCCAGGCGCCACGCGCGCCTTGACGCGCATGCCGATGCACACGGACGCCGGGGCGATGCCCTCGACCCGGCTCATCAAGCGCACGCCTTCGTCCAGGTCGACCAGCACAA
Organism: Cupriavidus sp. WKF15; assembly: GCF_029278605.1. NCBI lineage: Bacteria > Pseudomonadati > Pseudomonadota > Betaproteobacteria > Burkholderiales > Burkholderiaceae > Cupriavidus > Cupriavidus sp. WKF15. Next base: position 1,287,317 of record NZ_CP119573.1, on the reverse strand, counting down.
TGTTGTAGTCGCCGCCGGCTTCGGGCTTGCGGCGGATCACGCTGGTGGAGTAGACCGTGCCGGTGCCTTTCGGCTCGGTCCAGTCAAGCGCGTCACCGCCGCAGTGCGGGCAGATGTTGCGCGGGAAAAATACGTGCTGCTTGCAGTCCTGGCAGTGCTGGATGCGGAACTGGCCGGCGGCGAGCATGTCCGCGTAGACCTTGTCCGGACCCGCCGCCGCTCCTTGTTGGGGCATGGTGTCTCCTTCACAAATGATGCCGCCATGGGGCTTCCATGGCACAGCTGCCAGATTGCCGCACTATGCGCGGTGCAGCAATTCGCATCTGCCAAAGGCAGGATTCCCGAATGCGGAAATCCCCCTTCGGGCACGCCGATGCTCAGATGACCAGCTCGATCAGGAACGGACCCTTGCGCTGGTTGGCCATGCGGAAGAGGTCGGCAAATGTCTCCATGTCGTGCGCGCTTGCGCCCTCCACGCCCATGCCATTGGCCATCTGCACCCAGTTCAGGTCGGGGCTGCCGATGTCGAGCATGTCGAGCGCGGTCTTGCCCGGGTTGGCGCCCACGCCGGCCAGCTCGCCCAGCAGGATGGCGTATTTGCGGTTGGCCAGCAGCACCACGGTGACGTCGAGTTGCTCGCGTGCCATGGTCCACAGCGACTGCAGCGTGTACATGCCGGAGCCATCGGCCTGCAAGGCCACCACACGGCGGCCCGGCGCGGCCACGGCGGCGCCGGTGGCCAGCGGCAGGCCGGCACCGATGGCGCCGCCCGTGAGCTGCAGCCAGTCGTGCGGCGCGGCGTTCACGGTGCCCGGATAGAAGGCCCGCCCGAAGCTGACGCTCTCCTCCACGACGATGGCCTGTTCCGGCAACAGCGCCGTCAGCGTCTTCGCCACGGCTTCCGATGTGACCGCGCCGCGCGGGATGTTGGCAGATGCCGCAGATGCTGATTGCGGCAGCGCCGCGTTCCTTGCCCCAACCTCGTCGGCGAGCCGGGCCAGCGCATCGGCGAGATCCTCTTCGGGCCGCGCCAGCACGTGCACCCCGGCATCTTCCGGATACGGACGCGGCGACTTGCCCGGATAGGCGAAGAACGTCACGGGCGCCTGCGCACCGACCAGGATCACGTTGCGGATGCCTGCCAGCCGGTCACGCGCGACGTCGCCGGAATAGGGAATGCGATCCACCGCCAGCCGCCCGCGTCCGCGCGACACGCGCGCGTTCGACATGGGCGTGATCAGCCGTGCCTGCGTGGTAGCGGCAACGCGGTGTGCGTCGGCGAGCGGCGCTTCGCGCAGCGCGCTGCCCGCCAGCACGATCAGGGTTGGCTGGCCGGAGCGCAGCACGCGCGCGGCGTTCTGCACGGCGTCCGGCGCGACCTTGGGCACGGACAGCGGCGGCAGTGGCGCGGCCACTTCACCGCCGGCATCCCAGCAAACGTCCGAAGGGAGGATCAGGCTGGCGACGCCGCCCGGCGCGGCGCGTGCGGCCTGCACCGCCGCCGCGGCATCCGCGCTGACCGACGCGGCATGCGTGGCCGTGCGCGTCCACACCGACACCGGGCGGGCCCAGCCCTCGGTGTCGGCGGTGAGCGGCGCATCGAGCGGGCGATGGTAGGTGGCCTGGTCGCCGATGATATTGACCACCGGCGTCTGCGCGCGGCGCGCGTTGTGCAGGTTGGCCAGGCCGTTGGCCAACCCGGGGCCGCAATGCAGCAGCGTGGCGGCAGGCTTGTCGGCCATGCGCGCGTAGCCGTCGGCGGCGCCGGTGACGACACCTTCGAACAGTCCCAGCACGCAGCGCATGCCGGGAATGCGGTCGAGCGCCGCCACAAAGTGCATCTCGCTCGTGCCGGGGTTGGCAAAACAGGTGTCGACACCGCTGGCCAGCAGGGTCTTGACCAGGCTTTCAGCGCCATTCAACGCTTGGGAGGTTTCCATGGTTCGGGTTCCATGATTCAGGACGGGTTGGCTTCGGACGGCGGCCGGAACCCGGCCAGCAAGTCGAAATCGAGACAGACGAATTCCGTGGGGAATTCAATGCGGGCGTAGTACACGATCACATCGTCAACGCAGGCGTAGCGGCGCAGATCGGCCACGGGGGCCCCGACTGCAAGGTCCAGCGCCACAGCGGATTTCGCCCCGGCCGCGACGATGGTCAGCCGCTGGCGCGCGGCGCTGACCTGCAGGCCGGGAAAGCGGTCCAGCACCTGAACCGAGGCGCCATGCCGGAAGGCCTCCGGCTCGCGCGCAAAGACGCCGGCCTCGATGTACACCTCGCAGATGGCGAAAGGCCGCCCCTCCGCCCGGTGCAGGCGGCGCAGGAAATGATATTCAGGGGCCCGCCGGCCGCTGCACGGCAGGCCCAGGTCGGCGGGCAAGGCCACGTTGCCCCCGGACTCCACCAGCGCCTCGGTGTCGATGGCATCGCCCACGGCAACGGCCTCGTCCCAGCTCGTGGACAGTGACACACGCCGCTGTGGCCGCTGGCCGGCCTTGACGAAAGTACCGCGTCCGCGCGAACGCTCGAGCAACCCTTCCTCGTCCAGCAGCGACAGGGCCTGGTGCATGGTCATGCGGGCCACGCCGTACTGGCGGCACAACGCCTCCAGCGACGGAATCTGCGCGCCGGGCCCCCACGCCCCGCTTTCGATCTGGCGGCGGAAGATGGTGGCGAGCTGCAGGTAGACGGGCTGGCGGCTACGGGAAAGGAGTTCTGTCGATGGCTTGTCCGGCATGGCTGGCCAGGCTGATGCTCTGCCCGGTTCAATCACCGTGCGTGGGGCACCCCGGCATCAGACGGCATGCCGGACTTTATAAAGGTCTACAAACCTAGACTACTAGGGTTTACCGCGATCAAGGCTCTCTCTTTGTGGTTATTAATCATCATTCTTTTGATCGCTATCACCCGGCCATTAATGTGTCAACTCGCACATTCATATTTTGAAATTTTTCGTAACACTTTGAGATAATCGAATCCTGCGACAGCGACAATGGCGTTCGTTCGCGCCTAGCGGTTCCCAGCGCAGCAGTTCAATGAGCAAGATTTTCAAATCTTTTCCGACATCCGACCCGGCGCACGGATTTCCAAGATCAAAGTGGAAAAATCATCAACTTATTCGCGTGGCGAAGTAGCGCAGGCGCCCGCAATTCTTCCCGGCGCGCTAGAGACATGGTCCGGCACCCTGCAACGGCTGGGCGCGAGCCGGATCCTTGCCCTGGCAGTCCTCGCTCATGTCATTCTCTGGACACTTTTGCCAAGCCTGCTATTGCAGAATGCATCACTCGACATTATCGAGGCGCTGGGCTGGGGCCATGAATGGCAACTCGGGTATGAGAAGGATCCGCCGCTCTGGCCATGGGTAACAGAAGTTCTGACCATGTGGCCAGGCAAGAATCTTTGGGCCTGCTATCTTGCCGCCCAAGTCTGTATCGGAACGGTCTTTGTCGCGGTCTGGCAGTTGGGCCGCCGCATCACAACCAAGCGCGAAGCACTCATCGGAGTGCTTCTGCTGGAAGGCGTCTATTACTTCAACTTCCCCACCCCGGAGTTCAACGACATCATCCTGCAGATGCCGTTTGGCGCGCTGTTTGGCTGGCTGTTGCATCGCGCACTGACCGACAATCGCCTCGGCGACTGGTGCCTGAGCGGACTCGTTGCCGGCCTTGGGCTATGGGCGCGCTATTCGATGGGGGCCTATCTCATCCCCATGGCCATCTTTGTGCTGGCGCACCCGCAGGCCCGCCGTCGTCTCGCCGAACCGGGTCCGTGGGTATTGGTATCGACCGCGCTGCTCACGTTCCTTCCGCATATGCTCTGGATCGTCGATACCGGTTTCATGTCTATCGAATATGTTGCCCGGCGCGCGCCCGAGGCCGCCAGGGGCGCCTACCTGATCAAGCTGGTTTCGTTTATCGGCGCGCAGCTGGCTGCGGTCATTCCGATGCTGCTCCTCGCAATGATGCTGTGGCGCTGGAAGGACAAGAACGCAGCGCCAACGCCCTCGGAGCCGCGTCAATTCGACCGGGCCTATCTTGCCGCCCTGGCCCTGGGGCCGCTGCTCTTTTCGCTGGGCCTGTCGGCCATCACGCATAGACCGCCGCGGGTCATGTGGGCGGCGCCGCTGCTGTGCTTCGTAGGGTTGCTGATCGCTACCGAGATCAGGCCGGTGCTGACGACGGAGCGGCTCCGTACCTTCAGCCGCGCGTGGATGGTGGCCCTGCTACTTCCCGCATTGTTGTTCGGGCTCGATCAACTGGGCCGGCCAATCCTCCTCGGCAAGGAAAGCCGGACGCATTTTCCGGGTCGGGAACTTGCCGCGGAAGTGACAACCCGATGGCAAGCCGAGACAGGCAAGCCGCTGAAGTACGTGATTGGCGATACATGGTATGCGGGGAATGCCGCGTTCTATTCTGACGATCGCCCCACGGCCTTTTTTGGCTACGGCGGCTATCGCTTCAACCCCTGGGTGACGCCTGAGGACCTGGACAAGTCCGGTGCAATGCTGGTCTGGGATGCCGAACACGAGGGAGCAGGCATTCCGCCATTTTTTGCGGAACACTATCCTGGGGCAACCATACAGTCAGCAGTGACTCTCCATGGCCCTGCTTCGGACCATAAGCTGGGCATGGCAATACTCTTCCCCAACCAACGTGGTGAGTGAACGAGTCCCACCGTCATTCAACGGCTTCCCGGTGCAGGCACAATGCACGGATGCCGTTGCGCGCTGCCAGCCTTCAGCGATGTTGTTGGCGAGCGTCTGACCAAGGCGAATAGCGCGGCTGCTCGCCATCATGCGCCCGCGTCTTATGGGAGCGGCGCTCTGCTCGCGCCCGCTTCAGCGTCGGCGGGCACCCGACGGCCAGGCCTTTCACGCGCCCGGCCTGCGTTGCCACAGTGCCAACGGCACCACATCCTCGCGCCAACGCCATGCAGCAAGCGGCCAGAATGCGTTATGCCCCAACTTCCCCGGGGCCTGCGCGACTGCCGCTTCGCAGTCATTCTCAGGAGTCAATCCATGTTGATGCGAGACGTGATCCCCCAAGTGCTGAACCGCGGTACTGCCATGCTGACCCAGGACCTGCTGGAGACACCCCCGCAGAAGACGTTCCACCACGCGATCGATATCTATCTCAAGGATTCCAATGCCTTCATGAATACCTATTTCGCCCGCTATTTCGAATGGCAGGGCATCTGCCGGGAACGCTGGTTCCACGAATGCATCCATGACAACCTGCTGGCAGCCGGCGGCGTCTTCGTGACCAAGCGCGCACACCAGGAGTATGTCGAGGAGACGTTCCCATTCCAGCGCGTGGACTGCTACCTGAACACGTTCCAGGTCAAGCAGTGCTCGGCGTATCTGTTGTTCCGCTTCTGCGTCGGCGGCAAGCCGGTGTCGCTGGGGTACCAGCAGATCGTTTTTGCCGACAAGGAAAAGCGGATCAGCCGCTTCCCGCGCGGCATCATCGAGCGCGTCAAGGAATATGAACTGGTCCTGCCGGCACTGGCCAGCTAAGGCCAGGTAGCGCTAGCAATCGTCGGCCCGCGGCCGGCAAGACCGCGGGCCGAGATGCAGGCCCGGCGCCGCCGGATCGGGGTCAGCCGGCGACGCTGGCGCGCAGGCGCCCGTCCGCCATGGGCGTGAAGCGCGGCAGCCGCAGCGTGAAGGTGGTATGCGAGCCGGCCACGGACTCGCACTCGATGCGCCCGCCGAACGACTCGATGGCCCGGCGGCAGAACGCCAGCCCCAGCCCGGCGCCGGTACCATGCGCCTTGGTGGAGAAGAAGGGATCGAAGATGCGCGGCAAGACGTTCGCCGGAATGCCGGAGCCGGTGTCGCGGAAGCGCACGATGTGAAACGGGCCCTCGGCCGAGCCGACAATGTCGATACCGCCGTCGCCGCGCGCGCGGATCGCATGGAGCGCATTCTTCAGCAGGTTGAACAGCACGTACACCAGCAGCGTGTCCGAGCCCACGAAGCGCCAGGCGTCGTCGATGCCGCGCACCTGCACGCGGGCACGATCGTCGCCCTGGAACGGATAGCGTTCGAGTGCGGCGCGCACGCAGTCGCCGATGCCGTGGGGCGCGAAGGTGCTGCGGTCCAGTCGCTCCAGCGTGACCGAGGCCAGCGCCATGTCGATGACGGTGCTGGTGCCATCCACCTCCCTGGTAATCGCGCCCACCAGGCTGGACACCCGCTCGAGCTGGCCGGGACGCATGCGGTCTTCGCACAGCCCGTGCTCCACGGCCAGCCGGTAGCCCTGCAGCACCTCGGGCCAGGTCCGCGCCATCTCCTGCGCCTGCATGCGGATGGAAGCGAGCGGCGTGCGCACTTCATGCGCCACCGTGGCGGCCAGCGAATACGGATGCATCAGGTCGTAGCGCACCACGCTGACCGCGAGCATGCCAAGGCTCAAGGCCACGAACACCACGCCGGGCGGGTAGAAGGCATAACCGTAGTTGGCCGCGTAGTCCACGGCCGCCAGCGAGTACAGCACCACCGCCATGAGGCACAGGTTGTAGCGCTTGCGGCGTTCCGCGGTCGCGTTGCGGCGGGCTTCGAGCAGGATCCAGGCACTGCGCATCGCCACCAGCACGGTCTGCAACAGATGCAGCGGATGCAGCGGGCCGGCCTTCGGGTAGTCACCGAAGAAGTACGTATAGTAGCCCGCCACCACCTGGTTGCTCGACAGCAGCAGCATGGCCAGGACCACGCTCATGCCATACGAGGCAAGCAGGATCGGCCGCTCATCGCGCCGCTCGGTCACCTCGGCGATGAAGTGATAGTACGTCGTCGGCAGGAACAGGATGAACAGGTAGCCGAGCCGCGCGAGCAGCGTGGCCACGTCGGGATGCTGGGCCTGGAACAGGAAGACCCACGTCCCCTGCCAGGCGAAGGTGGTCACGCACAGCAGAAAGAACGACGCCGACACGCGCGTCACGCCCTTGGTCACCAGCACATAGAGGCCGTAACCGAGAAAGGTGGACGAGACGAAGGCTGGCAGGGCGGCGTACATGCGTGGCGCGGTGAGTGGGTGTCCCCGAAGCAACACGACATGTTAAGTCGGGGCAGCCTGCGGCGTGCATCATTTGATTGCATTCTGAGCTAACTTGCGCTTAACGCATCCCCTACTAGCTGGGGGTTCCAGAAACACCAGGGCGGCGGCGGAGTGCTTGCGCACCCTGCCGCCGCCCCGCTTCCGGGCTGCCGACGCTTACCAGCGCGCGTCGTTCTCCCACTGCTTCATTTCTTCCTCGACACGCTCCTTCGTGTAGCCGTAGCGCTCGCGGATGCGACCGGCAAGCTGGTCGCGCTTGCCCTTGATCTGCGTGATGTCGTCATCGGTGAGCTTGCCCCACTTTTCCTTGATCTTGCCCTTGGCCTGGTCCCACTTTCCTTCGATCTGTTCCCAGTTCATGTGGTGCTCCTTGTCGTCGATGTTCCGTGATGGTCGGCGCATGCCGGCTTCGGTACCGGCCGGCTTAGCGGCCGTACTTGGCCTTCACATCTGCCACGCACTTGTCCTTGCTGTCGCCTGTCATCGCGTCGCAACGCTCCTTGTCAGCCTTGTAGGCGGCGTCCATGGTGTCCTTGCGTGCATCGCGACGGGCTTCGGCGACATCGGTGCGCGTACCGGTCGCGGCGGCCTTTTCGATCTTGGCCTCACCCAGGGCCTTCTCATGGGCTGTCTTGGCGTCCTTCTTGCACACGTCCTTGTCGTTGCCGGACTTGTCGTCGCACATTTCCTTGGCCACGTCGTAGTCGCGGTCGGCCTTGGTCTTCATGGCCTTGGCACGCGCCTTTTCGGTACCGTCGCGCTTGGCTTCGGCGTCGGCCTTGGCGACGTCGCGGTCGCGCTTGGCCTCGGCCTTGCACACGTCCTTGGCGTTCCCGCTCATGCCATCGCACTTGCCCTTGGCTGCCTTGTAATTGTCGTCGGCCTGCTTGACTGCGGTGTCATAGTCGGCCTTGGACCCGGCTGGGTGGGTCTGGGCCATGACATAGCTTGCCGGGACGGCAACCATCATCGAACACACTGCTGCTGACAGCCATTTCTTCATCATGTCGGACTCCTTCCACGTGAATGATTGGCGGGATTGCCGTCGCAGCTGACAGCCGGGTTCCCCCGGCGGCCCTGCTGCATGTGTTCAGCGTAGGTTTTGAGCCGCCGCTCCTGCAGGAGTAGCGTTCCGAAAGCGGCGTCAGAGGATTCCGACAGAGCCATGGCCGGGCGAGGGAAAAGGGACGCCTGCGAGGCGAAGGGGCGATGCCGGGCATGGCCATTCCGTGCCCCGCAAACAAAAGGCCCGTCTGGGGGACGGGCCTTGTTACGGCTTACATCAGGAGGACAGCGAGTCCGACAACCGGTTGTTTGGCTCGTCGACTTCCTCGTCGGGCCAGTTGCGGCCCACCATCCACTCGTACAGCGTGGGCAGCACGATCAGCGTCAGCATCGTTGCGGTGATCAGGCCGCCGATGATGACGATGGCGAGCGGGCGCTGGGTCTCGGAGCCGATGGCGCGCGAGATCGCCATCGGGAACAGGCCCAGCATCGCCAGCAGCGCCGTCATCAGCACCGTGCGCAGGCGGTCCATCGAGCCGGTCAGCACGGCCTGGCGCACCGGCATGCCTTCATCGCGCAGCTGGTTGAAGTACGTCACCATCACCACGCCGTTCAGCACGGCCTGCCCGAACAGTGCGATGAAGCCGATGGCCGCCGACACCGACAGCGGGATGCCCGTCAGGAACAGCGCGAACACGCCGCCGATCAGTGCGAACGGGATGTTCGAGATGATCAGCGTGGCGCTCTTGAACGACTTGAACGCATTGAACAGCAGCAGGAAGATCACCAGCACCGACAGCGGCACCACGATCGACAGCCGCGCCATGGCGCGTTCCTGGTTCTCGAACTCGCCCGACCAGCTGATCTTGACGTCGTCCGCCTTCACGTTCTTCGCCACCAGCGCCTGCATGTCCTTCACCACGCTGCCCATGTCGCGGTCGTGGATGAAGATGCCGATCGAGGTGGTGCGCTGGCCGTTTTCGCGGCTGATGTTCATCGCGCCCGAGGCAGCACGGAACGTCACCAGCTGCGACAGCGGCACCTGCGCGCCATCGGCGGTCTGCATGAAGATGTTCGGCAGGTTCGGCAGCTCGCGCTCCGACGGCTTCAGGCGCACGGCCACGCTGAAGTGCTTTTCCCCTTCCCACAGCTCCGTGGCAGCCTTGCCGGCCAGCGCGGTTTCCATCAGGTCCTGCACATCGGCCACGTTGATGCCGTAGCGCGCGGCCTGGGCGCGGTCGAAATCGAGCACGTACTGCGGCAGTTCGCCGTCACGGTCGATAAAGGCGCGCATGACGCCCTTGACCGACTGCACATTGGCCAGGATCTGGTCCGCCACCTGCTTGTTGTGCTCCAGGCTGTCGCTCTGCACCTTGATGACGATCTGGCCCTTGATCTGCGAGATCGACTCCAGGATGTTGTCACGCACCGGCTGCGAGAAGTTGGGCTCGATGCCCGGCAGCTGGCGCAGGTTGTGGTTGATCTCCTCGATGATCTTGCGCTTGTCGTAGCCGGCGCGCCATTGTTTGTCGTTCTTCAGGTCGACAAGGATTTCAACGGTGTTGATCAGCTTCGGGTCGGTGCCGTCGTCGGGGCGGCCCACCTTGGAGATGGTCGTGTTGACTTCCGGCGTCTTGCGGATCACGCCGCGCAGCTTGCGCGCCTGGCCGCGGGCCTCGTCGATCGAAACCGAGGCCGGCAGGTCGAAGCTGACCCACATCGAGCCTTCGTCGAGTTCGGGCAGGAATTCGCTGCCCAGGAACTTGCCCACGCCGACGGTCGCCACCAGCAGGCCCAGCGCCACGCCCACCACCGTCTTCTTGTTGTCGAGGGCCCAGGCCAGCATGGGCTCGTACAACTGCTTGCAGTAGCGCACCACGAAGTTGTCGTCGTGCGCAATGTTCTTCTTCAGCAGCAGATGGCACAGCAGCGGCACCAGCGTCAGCGAGATGATCAGCGAACCGATCAGCGCGCCCGTCACGGTATAGGCCATCGGCGCGAAGATCTTCCCTTCATGCCGTTGCAAGGTGAAGATCGGGATGTGCGCGGCGATGATGATCACCATCGAGAACACGGTCGGCCGGCCGACTTCCGTGGTGGCCTGCAGGATCGCGTAGAGCCGCGCCTTGCTGTCCTGGATCTGCTGTTCCTTCAGCTCGCCCAGGCGCTTGAAGATGTTCTCGACCACGATCACCGCGCCGTCGACGATGATACCGAAGTCCATCGCGCCCAAAGACAGCAGGTTGGCCGGGATGCCGACCCAGGTCAGCCCGATGAAGGTCGACAGCAGCGCCAGCGGGATCACCAGCGCCACGATGGCCGCCGCGCGCACGTTGGCCAGGAACAGGTAGAGCACCGCCATCACCAGCAGCGCGCCTTCCACCAGGTTGCCGAACACCGTGTGCAGCGTCTTGTCGATCAGCGTGGAACGGTCGTAGTACGGCACGATCTTCACGCCCTTGGGCAGGATCTGGTCGTCGAGCAGATCGATCTTCTTCTTGAGCGCGTCCAGCACCAGCGACGGGTTCTCGCCCTTGCGCATCACCACGATGCCCGAGACGATGTCGTCTTCGTCGTCCTGTCCCATCAGGCCCTGCGGCGGCGCCGCGCCGATCTTCACCTCGGCGATGTCCTTGACCAGGATCGGCGTGCCGTTGTTCTCGGCCACCACCACATTGGCGATGTCGGCCGAAGTCCGGAAGCTGCCCAGCGAGCGCAACAGGAACTGCTGGCGCCCGTTCGCCACGGCGCCGCCGCCGGCGTTGGAATTGGCCCGCTGCAGCGCGGTGAACAGCTGCGACAGCGAGATCTTGGCGTCGCGCATGCGTGCCAGGTTCGGGTTCACCTCGTACTGCTTGGTGGTGCCGCCGATGGTGACCACGTCCGCCACGCCGGGCACCTGCCGCATGTTCTTCTCTACCACCCAGTCCTGCAGCGTGCGCAGTTCCTGCGGCGTGTAGCCCTTGCCCGTCAGCCGGAAGCGGTAGATCTCGCCGATTGCCGTGGACAGCGGCGCCAGGTCCGGGTGCACGCCGTCAGGCAGGTCCACGCCGCGCAGGCGCTCCAGGATCTGCTGGCGCGCGGTCACGTCGGTGGCCTTGTCGTTGAAGGTCACCATCATGAACGACAGGCCGAACTGCGTGTGCGAGAACACGCGCACCGAATTGGGCGTGCCCGCCATCGCGGTTTCGATCGGGATGGTCACCTGGCGCTCGACTTCTTCCGCGGCGCGGCCGGGGTAGAGCGTGATGATGTTGACCTGGATGTCGGACACATCCGGGAAGGCCTCGATCGGCAGGTTCTTGAACGCGGCCAGGCCGCCGCCCACGAAGATCAGCAGGCCCAGCCAGACGAACAGCTTCTGGTGCAGGGCAAAATTGACGATACGCGAAATCATCTGGCGGCCGTCCTTATTGCTTGGCCGCAGCGCGCGCCTTGTTGACGGCGGTGGCGTCGCGCAGGATGTCCTGCAGGTACAGGTTGCCTTCGGTCACCACGATTTCGCCGTCCTTGATGCCGTCGAGCACTTCGGTGATACCGGGCAGCGACACGCCCACTTTCACCGGGCGCCGCACGAAGGTATTCGCGGCAGTCCGCACGAACACATAGTTGCGGTTATCAGCCAGGAACACGGCCTTGGAGGACACCGCGATGCCGGTAAACGAGGCGGCCTTCAGTTTTGCCGTGACGAACATCTCGGCCTTCAGGCGCCGATCGGGATTGGGAACGGTGAGGCGCACCTTGATGCTGCGCGCGGTGGGATCGACATAGTCGGCCATCTTCACCACGGTACCGGTGAAGGTTTCGCCCGGGTACGCGGCGGTGGACAGTTGCACGTTCACACCGGCCTTGAACAGGCCCATGTCCGCCTCGGCGGCATCCACCTGCGCCCACAGCGTGGTGGGATCGGTCACCAGGAACAGCGGCGCGGTGGTGGGCTGGTCCGGGCGCAGTTCCATGCCGGGGTTGATGTTGCGTTCCACCACCAGGCCGTCAATGGGGCTGCGCAGGGCAAAGCGGTTGACGCCCTCGCCCACGATCGCACCGTACTGGCGCAACGCGGCCTGCGTGCGCTGCAGGTCGGCGGTCGCGCGGGCTGCTTCACCTTGGGCTTGTTCCAGGTCTTTCTGCGCGATCACACCGGCCGCGTACAGCTCACGTTGGCGAGCCAGCGCCTTGGAGGCCACAGCGTTGTCGGCGGCGGCCTTGCGCGCGTCGGCCTGGGCCACGCCGAAGTCCGACGAAGTCAGGTTGGCCAGCGGCTGGCCAGCCTTCACCGTGGTGCCGGGCTGCACCAGGATTTCCGTCACGCGGCCCGCGAACGGCGTGGACACGCGCACGGTCTTATCCTCATTCCAGACCAGGCGGCCCGGCAGGCTCAGCATGCGCTCGCCACCGGTATGGGCCGGCTCGCCCGCGATGCCTGGCAGCGCCTTCACGCTGGCCGGGAACTGGACGGTCTCGCCGCTCACCTTGGGCTCGTCATCGGCTTTGGGCGCTTCGTCCTTGCCGCACGCGGCAAGCGCGAGCGCGCACAGGGACAAGGCGGCCACGCGCGCGGGCATGCCGGCGCGGGAAAACTGGAACACTTCGGACAGCAGATTAGGGACGCGGCGCATCGGTACGGACCTGGGAATTCGGGATGGAGCTGACGGGAGTGGTGGTGGACTGCAACGCCGTGCGGTATGCCGACAAGGCTTTGGCATAGTCGCCCTGTGCATTGGTGGCGTCGAGCCGGGTCTGGCGCAGCGCGCGGCGCGCATCGAGCAGGTCGAGCACGCCGGTGGCGCCCTTGGTATAGGAAAACTCGGCGCTTCCGGCCACGGATTCGGCGGCGGGCACGACCGATTCGCGCATCTGCCTGAGCGACAGGCGCGCGGCTTCGAGCTGGTTGCGCAGGCGCTCGACTTCGTTCTGGGCCTCGAGCAGCACCCGGTTGCGGTCGTCGAGCGCGGCGTAGTAGTCGACCTCGGCGCGGCGCGCTTCGCCGCCGTTGCTGTGGCGCACGAACAGCGGGATGGAGACAAAGACGCCGTAGCTGTTGCCGCTGCCGTTCGTGTTGGTCTCGGAAACCGGGTAGTGCTCGTATTGCGCGCCCACGGTCACGTCGGGCACGCGGCCAGCGCGGGCCAGGTCGCGCGCCGAGGCGGCGGCGGCCAGCCTGGCCTCGGCCGCGGTCACGTCGGGACGGCGCTGCGCGATATCCGGATCGACCGGCGGCGTCGGCTCGTCGAGCGATGGCCAGTCCGGCACCAGGCGGTTATCGGCCAGCGTGCCCGGCACCCCCATGGCCTGGGCCAGCTGCGCCTTGTCGCGCATATGGTCGGCCATGGCCTGCCGCATGTCGTTCTGCGCACGCAGGTTGTCGAGCTGGAGCTTGGTCACGTCGGCGCGCGAGACATCACCGGCCTTCAGCCGGGTCTCGTTGGCCTGTTGCGTGCGGGTATAGAGCGCCACCGTCTCGGTCAGCACCTGGACACGTTCCTGGCTGACCACGGCATCGTAGAACGCCTGCTCGACCGCGCCGGTCTGCTGCGCGACCACGGCCTGCAGTGCCTCGCCGGCCGCCACGCTGGCCTTCTGCGCGGCATCCTTGCGCAGATTGCCCTTGTTGGCGGTCTCGACCAGCTGGTCGATGCGGAAGGTCGAATCGACGGTCTTGCTGCGCAAGTTGCCCGAGCCGACACCGGCGTGCGGGTTGATGTTCTGCACGCCCACGCTCAGCACAGGGTTCGGGCGTTGCGATGCGATCTGGATGTCCGCCTGGCTGGCTTCTTCGCCGCGGCGCGCTGCAATGATGTCGCGGTTGCAGCGCAACGCGTCCTGGCGCGCCTGGGCCAGTGTCAGGCTGGCCTTGGGAGGCGGCGGCATGCAAGGCCCGTCGGGCGGAAGCGGCTGGCTGGCGGCTTGGGCCAGCGGGGCCGTCAGGCCAGCTACGGCCGCCAGGATGACGGCGGCGGCAGCGCTTGAAGCAGGAAAATGCACGATTCGGTCTGGCTCGGTTTGACAACAGTCAGAGGTAAACGACCGTGCCCGCCGATTGGTGCACCGAACTGACGATATTTCGTCGCCTGGCGCGTCATTGGCGGCGTTTTTTGCCTTGTCCGGTACTTGCGCACGATCTCCCGCCCGCATTCAACCCGAATCGGATTACAAAGCGCTTTCATCCTGGCAAAAAAAAGCGCTAACTGCAGCGATAACACCGAATCGAGGGAAAACCCCAGTGCCCAAAATGCACCAAATAAGTGCATTTCGCCTTAGGAATATCGTCAGGTCTAGGCCCGATCATCCAGGCCCAGGCTTCTGCCGATAATTTCCTTCATGATCTCGCTGCTGCCGGCATAAATACGCGAGATACGGGCATCGGTGTACATGCGGCAGATCCGGTACTCCTCCATGTAGCCGGCGCCGCCGTGGAACTGCACGCCCTCGTCGACCACCCGACCCTGCAACTCGGAAGTCAGCAGCTTGGCGGAAGCCGCGGTCTCGACGGTCAGCGTGCCGGCATTGTGCTGCAGCACGCACTGGTCGACGAACGTCTGCAGGGCGTCGAGCTGGGCACGCAGCGCCGCCAGCCGGAAGCGCGAATCCTGGAACGTGCCGATGGCCCGACCGAACGCCTTGCGCTCCTTCACGTAGTCCAGCGTGATGTCGAACGCCACCTGCGCCGACGCCATGTAGCCGCAGGCGCCGATCAGTCGTTCCTCGGCCAGGTGCCGCGTCAGGTAGCGGAAGGCCTGGCCGGGCTCGCCCAGCACGTTGGCCTTGGGCACCTTGACGTTGTCAAAGAAGAGTTCAGAGGTGTCCTGCGAGTGCAGCCCCATCTTGCGCAGCTTGCGCCCGCGCTCGAAGCCGGGCATGTCGCGCTCGACGATGAACAGGCCCAGCCCGTGGCTGCGCTCGGGATCGGTACGCGCCACCACCACCACGTAATCGGCAAGCTGCCCGTTCGAGATATAGGTCTTGGCGCCGTTTAGCAGCCAGTGGTCGCCCTTGTCTTCGGCGCGGGTGCGGATGCCCGCCAGGTCCGAACCGGTCTGGGGCTCGGTCATGGCAATGGCGAAGATCTTCTCGCCGCGCGCCGCGCCGGGCAGGAAGCGCTGGCGCTGCTCTTCGTTGCCGATGCGGCCGACATACGGCGCCACCAGCCGCGAATGCAGCGTGCCGAAGAAGCCCGTGTCGCCATGGCGCGCATTCTCTTCGATGAGGATCTGCTCATAGCGGAAGTCCTCGACGCCGGCGCCGCCGTACTGCTCGTCCGCCCACATCAGCAGGTAGCCCTGCTCGCCGGCCTTGCGGAACACATCGCGATCCACGCAGCCCTGCTCGCGCCAGCGCTCGCCGTGCGGAGCGACCTCGCGCTGGTAGAAGCGGCGCGCGGACTCGCGGAAGCTCTCGTGTTCGGCGTCGAAGATAAGGCGTTGCATGCGGTTGTCTCCTTTCTTGGTTTTGCTGACGGAATCGGTCCAGTGTCGGCCTTGCGGCCGGTGTCAGGTTCGTCGGAAAGGATGATTTTTGGCGCGGGTTGTGGCGCCGGCAACCGCAAAGGCTGCAACCGCTAGGCTTGCGCGGCAACCTTGCGCGGACGCCCGCCCAGCCGGCCATTGCGCCTGGCGGCGGCTGCCTTCTCCGGGCTGGCACTGGCGCCGCCGCGGCGGCCCATATCGGCGGCCATCCACCGCCGCGAGCCAAGAGCGAAGCGAAGCGGGATGGACCGGCGGGATGCCATGCGCCATGCGGCGGCGTGGCTGCCAACCATACCATGGCCCCAGCGCATCGCGTGCGTCACTTACCCCTCGGCGCCGCGGCGGCGGGCATGGCTGCCGGCACGGCACGCACAGGCCCCATCGGCAACGACGTGCCTGGCAGCTCCACTCGCGTCATCCCCGTGCGTGACGGCCGCATCGGTGCCATGCCTTCGGCGGGATGCAGGGCCTGGCCGTTGTCGTAGCCGGTGGCCACGGACTCCAGGTAGCCCGGCGGAAACTTCTGTTCCGGCGTGACGGCGGATGGCACGGGCAACGTGCCTTGTGCCAGCGCCACGCTGTTCGCGCACAGCCCCAGCACACGCAGCAGGATGATGGCGCGCCGTACCTGGCGCAGTACAGTACGGGCGCCCGGCGGCTCGCCTCGGGATTCGGAAGGGGTCGTCATCACGGTTCTCCAGGGGGCCATTGCTCCGGTTGGGACATCGAGCACGGCGTTGCGCTCGACGCTCGATCCGCAATGACCGTGCCACGCGCCGGATCACCCGTGTGGCGTGCATTGCGCCACTTGCCGGGACCTGGAAGAACGAACGGCGCCAACAGGCGCCGTTTGCGGTGTTGGCCTTGAACCAACAACCGGAACGCGAGGCTGCTAGCGGGCGCGCACCATGGGCGGCGGATACCAGTTGCCCCCGGCCACGGCGGCATCCGGCCCATAGGTACGGAAGGTCAGGTGGTAGTCCTGCCCGCCCGGCGTGGGCAGCCAGTTGGCATCCGGCGCACCGGCCGGCCTGGTCGGCGCGAAGTACAGGGTCAGCGAACCGTCCTTGCCATATTGCAGGTTCGATTCCTTGTTGAGCAGGTACCGCTTCTTCGGGTTCTCCATCACGCGGAAGTTGACGGCGTCGACCGCGATCACGGACCAGAAGTACCGAACGTGGCCAGCTGGGAGGTCGGCCTTCGGGAAAGTCATGGCGTAGGCATTGGCGCCATTGAGGCGGTTTCCCTCGCCATCCGTGGCACCCTGGAAATACACCACCTCTTCCGCGGTATTCGCCCAGATGCCGCCGAAGTTGATGCGCGACCTCGCCTTGTAGTCGTCACCATACTGGCCGATGACCGCCGGGCGCGTCCAGCCATCGCGCCGGACACCGAGTTCCGTGGTCATCGACTGCATGAACTGCGGGATTGCCTTGTCCCGGATCACGCGGTCGACGCGTTCGCGCCCGGCCGGGTCGGCTGCCACCTCCGCCGCGATTTGCCGCACGCGCGCCTGCAACGGTTCCATGCCGGGATTGATGTCAGGTTCAGAATCGAGCGCCGCGGCGGCCGCATCAAACGCCTCCACCCCAGGCAGCCGCGTGTTGGCAAAAACCGGCGTGGCCGGCACCGGATCGATACGCGGCGTGCCCGTCATGCGGATCTGGATCTGGCGCTGCAACTGCACTGCCTGCTTGCGGTTCTTGCCGATCTCCACACGCGCCAGGACCCTGGCCGTCCTGCCCGGCAGGTCGATGCGGCGAATGTCGGGCTGCAATGGCACGCCGGCCCCCTTCAGGCATAGTCCATAACGGCTTGCCGCCCGCTGCGGATAGTTGCGCTCGTTGATATTGGCAACCGTCTCGCCCCAGCCATTGAGGATCTGCACGGTGTAGTAGCGCCCCTTGATCAGCGGCACGCTGAGGACGATGCAGGTACGCTCGTCCACGCCGATCCATGCCTCGCTGTAGACCACGTCCAGGTTCGGGTTGGCCCAGCTCACACCGCCGACGTCGCGGTGAAGCATCTCGTTCCAGCGGAAACCCTCCTTCTGGAAATCGAGCTGCTCCTGGCGCAGCACCAGCAGCCGTCCGAGCAGATAGACATAGGCGTCGGCCACGTCCTGGTCGGCAGCGGCAGCGGCAGCGGCAGCGGCAGCGGCAGCGGCAGCGGCAGCGGCAGCGGTATCGGGCACCGGTGCTGCCTCTTGCTTGCAAGCGCATGCTGACAGCAGCGCGGCAACCGTGATGGTCAACAGGACTGCGTGAGGTCGCATACGCGTCTCCGGTCGATGGCTCGGAACCCGACAGATTGCGCCAGCTCACGGCACCGCGCAATGCCCGATTGCGCCGGATATGCGCCTTAACACACAATACCGCGCGGCCGCTGCCCGCCATCACGCATGTGCGGCCGCCCGGCCCTACGCAGGCTTGACCGCCCATGCCAGCACGGCCGGCATGGGCACGACAAAGTCATTGCCTTTCATATAGGCCGCTACCGTGCCGCGCAGCACGGCGCGAATCTCGTCGCGCGCCTTCGGACTTTGCGCGCGCAGCGTGGCCGCGGCGCGCACCGTGCCTTGCGCCAGCGCGTCAAAGAGCTGGTCCGGCGTGGAGAAACGCCACTGCTGCGGCACCTGGCGGCAAGCCGCCGCGGTAAAGCCCGCGCCCTGCAAAGCGGTGATGCATTGCGACGGGTCGCTGAACTGGAAGAAATTGGGACCGGCCGGCAGCCCCACATCCATCGAACCATAGGCCCGGATCGCGGCATACACCGCGCCGAAGCCAATGGCGCGTTCCGGCGCGTCCCACACCGTGAAGCCAATGCGCCCGCCGGGACGCAGCACGCGAAAGGCTTCGCGCAGGGCCTGGTCGGGATCGGTGAGGTGGCACATGCCGAAGCCATTGACTACGGCATCGAAGCTGCCTGCCTCGAAGGGCAGGTCCTGTGCATCGGCTTGCTCGAAGCGCAAGCCGGGATGGGTCTTGCGCGCCAGCTCCACCTGGGCCGCGGAGAAATCAATGCCGACGGTGTCCGCGCCGCGCCGCGCCGCTGCCGCCGCAACGTAGCCGGCGCCGCTGGCTACGTCCAGCACGTGCTGGCCGCTGGCAACCTGGACACTGTCCAGCAAGGCATCGACCGATTGCGTGGTGACGACTGTGAGTTGCTCGTGGTAACGGCTGACAACCCCGGGATCTTCCCAGCCGGCCAGCTCGAAATCACGGAAACTCTCCCCCGTGTGATCCATTGCACCCTCCCTTGGCGAAAAGTCGCTGCGGGGCGCTGGACTGCCGCCCATTCTGGCAACGCGTGCCCTCCCGGGCGCGTCATCGCCAGATAAGCGAAGTATAGTCACCACGGGCCCGTCGGTCAGCAGGGTGTGCAAGGCATCCGGTGCGGACACCACCGGGCTGGTTATGGCACGCCAAGACGGAGCGTCAGCGCGCTCCGCTCACGCGCCACACGGTATTGCCGACATCGTCCACGACCAGCAGTCCGCCGCGCTTGTCGATGGCGACACCGACCGGGCGGCCCTGCGCATCGCCACTCTGGTCGATGAAGCCGCTCAGCACGTCGAACGGCGCGCCACTGGGACGGCCGTTGTCAAACGGCACGAAGATCACCTTGTAGCCGGCCAGCGGCTTGCGGTTCCACGAACCGTGCTGGCTAACGAACATGCCGTGCTGGAACCGGGCAGGCAGGCTGTTGCCAGACGCCGCTGTCATGCCCAGCGAGGCCGTGTGCGCGCCGACCGCATAGTCCGGCACGATCGCCCTGGCGACCATGTCCGGCGCCGCGGGCTTGACGCGCTCATCCACATGCTGGCCGTAGTAGCTGTAGGGCCAGCCATAGAAGCCGCCGTCCCTGACCGAGGTGATGTAGTCCGGCACCAGGTCGCTGCCGATCTCGTCGCGCTCGTTGACCGAGGTCCAAAGCGCGCCGGTCGTGGGCTCCCACGCCATGCCACTGGGATTGCGCAGGCCGCTCGCGAACACGCGATGCTGCCCGGTCGCGCGGTCGACTTCCCAGATGGCCGCGCGCCCCGCTTCCTTGTCGATGCCGTTCTCGCCAACATTGCTGTTCGAACCCACGGTCACATACAGCTTGCTGCCATCAGGGCTGGCGATGATGTTCTTGGTCCAGTGGTGGTTGATGGGACCGTCGGGCAAGTCCACCACCTTCTGCGCCGGCGCCGTGATGCTGGTCTGCCCCGGCTGGTACGGAAAGCGCAGCACGGCATCGGTATCGGCCACGTAGAAGTCATTGCCGACCAGCACCATGCCAAACGGCGAGTGCAGATCCTTCAGGAATACCGAGCGCACGTCGGCCACGCCGTCGCCGTTGGTGTCACGCAGCAGCGTGATGCGGTTGGCGCTGGGCGTGCCGGCCCCTGCGCGCGCCAGCACCTTCTTCATGATCCAGCCGCGAATGCCCTTGCTGTCGTCGGGCTTGGGCGGTGCGTTGGTCTCGGCGACGAGCACGTCGCCGTTGGGCAGCACGTAGACCCAGCGCGGGTGGTCGAGCTTGCCGGCAAAGGCCACCACGGACAGGCCCTCGGCGGCCGTCGGCTTTGCGCCGTCGGCCCAGCCCTTCGCCGGTGCTATATGGATGGTCGGAATGGCAGTCTTGTTCGGTGGCGGCAATTGCGGCGTGGGGCCGAAGCCCGCTTCCGAAGGAAGCTTCGCCGATTCACCGCACCCGGCAAGGACCACGGCAACAGCGAACGCGGCAATGGCGCGCGCACGTGAGTGCAACACGGGATAGCGTGGCTGCGGCATGGCGCCACCTCCGGTCAAAGCGGTCTGCCTTGACTATAGGTGCGCCCCCGGAACGTCTCTGTCAGTGCAGGCGGATCGCGCTGTAGGACATTGCCCGACAAGCGCGCCTGCGCACCGCGAGCATCAGCCGCGATGCGGCGTATCGAGGCCCTTGATCACGGCCGGCCTGGCCACGAATGCTTCCAGCGCGCGCGTCACGTGCGGGAAATCGGCAATGCCCACCAGCTCACCGGCCTCGTAGAAACCGAGCAGGTTGCGCACCCACGGGAAGGTGGCGATATCGGCAATGGTGTAGTCCTGGCCCATGATCCACGGCCGGTCGGCCAGCCGCTGGTTCAGCACGTTGAGCAGTCGGCGGCTTTCGGCCACATAGCGGTCGCGCGGGCGCTTGTCCTCGTAATCCTTGCCGGCAAATCGATTGAAGAAGCCCACCTGGCCGAACATGGGCCCGATGCCGCCCATCTGGAACATCACCCACTGGATGGTCTCGTACCGGCCCGCGGCATCGGTGGGAATGAGCTTGCCGGACTTGTCGGCCAGGTACAGCAGGATGGCGCCCGATTCCCACAACGGCAGCGGCTTGCCGCCCGGGCCATCGGGATCGATGATGGCCGGGATCTTGTTGTTGGGATTGAGCGAAAGGAACTCCGGCGACAACTGGTCGTTATGGTCGAAGCGCACCAGGTGCGGCTCGTAGGGCAGGCCGGTTTCCTCCAGCATGGTCGACACCTTCACGCCGTTGGGCGTGGGCAGCGAATAGAGCTGGATGCGGTCAGGATGCTGCGCGGGCCATTTGCGGGTAATGGGGAAGGCGGACAGGTCGGACACGTAGACTCCTGGCGAATGACGCCGCCGCGTGCGCGGCCGCGCCTAAAGTCCCGATGATAAACCGCGCCTGCCGCCTGTGCAGGCGGCACCGCGATCGTATTGCACTTGCCGCTGCCGAGCTTGCTCTGCGACACGACAGCGTCAGGCTGCATCGCGCGACGAACTTCAGCGACTCGTACGGCATGGCGTGCTGGCCGGAAAGCGTCAACGGTCAACGCCAGGCGTCAGAGGAAAACCAGAAGAAGAAAAACGGAAAACCCGGCAGAAGACCGGAAAGACGAATAGACGAAAAGCGGGCGAACGGAATAGCGGAGGTGGTGCCCATGGGCAGGATCGAACTGCCGACCTCTCCCTTACCAAGGGAGTGCTCTACCACTGAGCCACATGGGCGACGTCCGGTGCAGGGCACTGGAGCGGGAGACGAGTCTCGAACTCGCGACCTCAACCTTGGCAAGGTTGCGCTCTACCAACTGAGCTACTCCCGCGTTGTTTGGCTCCCCGACCTGGGCTCGAACCAGGGACCTACGGATTAACAGTCCGGCGCTCTACCGACTGAGCTATCGGGGAACAACGCTTCCTCGTTGAGAGGAGGCCGGATTGTACAACGATGGACCGGCAGGGTGTCAAGGGATGCGCCGCAATTTTTTTGGTTCTTCGCCGGATTGCGGGGGATGGGTAATGATGGGGTTGTCGTGCTTGGCATGCGCTGCTGTTTCGCCGGCGTAGCCGGCGACCTACTTCTTGTCCGAGCGACAAGAAGTAGGCAAGAAGCGCGTTTACTTGCCCTAACGGGCGAATATTGATCGTAGCGTGCTGACGGTGCTGTACGGGTATGGGCTTCAGAGTGTGCCTGGCTGCCTGCCGCGTGGTGCGCGTGCGTCGGTAGGCTTTCGAACAATGATTGAACGAGCCCCGAAACTGTCCGTGGCCCCTGCTGCTGCAGGTATCGCATCATCGCCTTCGGCTGCGCTGCGCGCGGCTCAGTGGTCCGGGCACACAGGCCGCAGGCCTTGGACGAGCGCCCGCGCAGCCTCATGACCACACCCGATCCGGCGCTACACTCTCCCACTACGCACCCGGAGCCCATCCCATGCCAACCCTGCGCACTCTCTACCCCGCCATCGAACCCTACGCCACCGGCACGCTCGATGTCGGCGACGGCCATGTCATCTACTACGAGCGCGTCGGCACGCCCGGCGCCAAGCCGGCGGTGTTCCTGCACGGCGGCCCCGGCGGCGGCATCAGCGCCGACCACCGGCGGCTGTTCGATCCCGCCCGCTACGACGTACTGCTGTTCGACCAGCGCGGCTGCGGCCGCTCCACGCCGCACGCTGGCCTGGAGGCGAATACCACATGGCATCTCGTGGACGATATCGAACGCCTGCGCGAACTCGCGGGCGTCGGGCGCTGGCTGGTGTTCGGCGGGTCCTGGGGTTCCACGCTGGCGCTGGCCTATGCGCAGAAGCACCCGCAGCGCACCAGCGAGCTGGTGCTGCGCGGCGTCTATACCGTGTCACAGGCCGAGCTGGACTGGTACTACCAGTTTGGCGTGTCGGAGATGTTCCCGGAGAAATGGGCGCGCTTCCAGGCGCCTGTCCCGCAAGCGGAACGCGGCAACATGATGGCCGCCTATCGCAAGCTGCTGACGGGCGACGACCATGAAAAGCAGTTGGAGGCGGCACGCGCCTGGAGCGTCTGGGAAGGAGAGACCATCACCCTGCTACCCGACGCCGGCAACAGCGCCAAGCACGACGACGCGCATTTCGCGCTGGCGTTCGCGCGGCTGGAGAACCATTACTTCACGCACCGCGCCTGGCTGGAAGACGGACAGCTGTTGCGCGACGCCCATCGATTGGCGGGCATCCCCGGCACGATCGTGCATGGCCGCTACGACATGCCCTGCCCCGCGCGCTACGCGTTTGCGCTGCACCAGGCATGGCCCGACGCCGACTTTCACCTGATCGAAGGCGCCGGGCACGCGTGGACCGAGCCCGGCATCCTCGACCAGCTTATCCGCGCAACGGACCGCTTCGCGCAGTGCTGATATCCCCCCGGCCTCAGTCGCGGTCTGGCGCACCCGGCGGAAACAGCTTCCGGTAGGGCCGCGCCTCGTCCACCACGCGGGCGAACGCCGGACGGGCCAGCAGCCGGCTGCGATAGCCCCGCACATTGGCGAGCGCGGGACCGATCGGGTGGACCCAGTCGGCATAAAACAGCGACGGCGCCGCGGCGCAATCGGCCAGCGTGAACGCGCCCCCGGCAGCCCACTCGCGCCCCGCGAGCGCACCGTCCAGCCACTGGTAGGCGGTGTCGAGCAGCTTCCTGGCATCGGCGACGCCCGACGCATCGCGCTGCGCGGGCGCGCGGAGGTAGTCGAGCACGATGCGCTGCATCGGCGTCATGACGTAGTTGTCGAAGAAGCGGTCCATCATGCGGACTTCGAGCGCGGCATCCGGGTCCTGCGGAACCCAGTGCACGGGGCCGCGATGGTGCGTGTCGAGATACTCGATGATGATGCTCGACTCCATGACGCTGCGCCCGGCATCGACCAGCAAGGGCATGCGCTGCAGCGGCCAGAGCTCGGCGTGCTCGGCAAGTACGTCGGCGTGGTCCGGCGACAGCATGCGCCATTCGAACGGTATGCCGTTCTCGTACAGCGCGATCAGGACTTTCTGGCAGTACGAGGAAAACGGGTGCGCATACAGCTGCATGGTTGTCTCCGGGGTGATGGATCGATCAGAACACGCCTAGCGCAAGGCCGGCGGCGAGACCGGCGCCCATCTCGGCGCAGCGCTCCAGCTCGTCGGCGCCGATCTGCTTGGGCGCGAGGATGCGTTCGGGCGTCTGCGCGTGCGTGCAGACGATCAAACCCGGCACCACGCTTTTCAGGCGCCAGCCGGTCGCGATGCGCTCGATCTGCCGCAGCGCGTTCTGCCCGTCGCTGCCCGCGCAGATCATGACCGCGTAAGGACGGCCGTTTACGCGGTCGAGCGCGGCGTAGTAGCAGCGATCGAAGAAATCCTTCATCAGGCCGGACATGGCGGCCAGGTTCTCCGGCGTCGCGAACAGGTAGCCGTCGGCGGCCAGCACATCGTCCGGCCCCGCCTCCACCGCACGCCGCAGGCTGACCGTGACGCCCTCCTGCTGAGCCGCGGCGTCGGCGGCGGCCCGGGCCATCTGTCCGGTGCCGCCAGTCATGGTGTGGTAGACGATCAGCAGGGTCTTCATTCGTGCACGCTCGTGCTTGCCGTGTTGGGGCGACTGTAGCACGCGCGTGCGCGCCGCCTACCGCTGCGCCAGCCGCTCGGACAGGCGTGCCAGCAGCGCCGCGCCATCGCCGCGCCACGCGCTGCCATGCATGCACGCCAGCGTGGCAGGATGCAGGTCGGCCAGGCGCCGCAGGTGCATGCCGGTGTCCGGGCTGTGCGCGTAGTAGTCCATCTGCAGGCGGAAGGCCTCGCTCGCTTCGAGGATGTCTTCTTCCGTGAGCGGCGGGTTGCCATCGCCGGGCTGCGTGAACAGGTCACCGCACAGCAGCGTGCGCGTGGTTTCTTCGAAAGCCATCGAGCACTCCCAGCCATGCGGCACATGCGGCGTGGCCAGCCAGCGGATACGGTGCGAGCCCAGGCTGATGACTTCGCCATCCGCCATGGCCCGGGCCGGCCGCATGGCGATATCGTTGACCGACACCATGGCGGCGATCTGCCCGCACAGCGGCACGGCATCCGGCGCCAGCGCCAGGAAGTCGTTGAGCGTGCCGCACTCGTCGGACTCGACGTGCGAGAAGCCGACATAGGCCAGCCGCGACACCGGCATCACGCGTTCGATTGCCTCGCGAACCTGCCCGAACAGCTTGCGCGGACCCGTGTGGTAGAGCAATGGCCTGTCATCCACCACCAGGTACTGGTTGAAGGAAAAGCCGCCCGGCATGTCCTGCGGCGGGACGGGCGTGGAGATGCGGTAGATGCCGCCGGCAATCTCGTCGACGGTGGTGGCGGGTCCGGTGTGTTCCATGTTCACGTCCGCTCTTTCCGCCGGGGCAACCCGGCCATCACGCATTGCAGGGCATGCCCTGCAGCTTCGCTGACCCGCTCGGGGTCATGCAGCAATCCGGTCAGCCGCTGCCACGCGGGGTAGTCGAGGATGACCATGGCCAACGCGAACGTCCTGTCATCGACGCGCGCGCCGGCAACGCGCTCCAGTACCTGGCGCACGAGCTCCCCGGTCTGGCTGCGGCCGGCTTCCGCGATCTGCGCGAGCGCGGGCAGCATTTGCGCATCGCGCGGCATCCATCGCATCCACGGGTCCATGTACGCGTACTGGCCGTGCAGCATGTCGACCAACCCCTGCATCAGCGCGCTGCTGTCGCGCAGGCCGAGCAATGCCTGCACATCGACGCGCGGCGCCTGCTCCGCCACCATTCCCGTGCAATGCGGCAGCAAGGCCTCGCGCGAGGGAAAGTGCTTGTAGACGGTAGCGACCGAAACGCCGGCCGCGTGCGCGATCTCGGCATGCGTGGTCGCGAGCGCGCCCTTCTCGGCATGCAGCGCCACCGTGGCCGTGACAATCCTGCGGATAGTGTCGGCTTCCATCTCTTTGCGCAGAGTGTTGTCGTAGGCTCGCGGACTCATGGGCCTTTGCTGACCGGGTTCGACTGGTATTGGATATAGAAGGTCTATACCCAAATGGCAAGGCGAAAAAACGACACCGGGCGCCGCACGGACACCCGGTGTCGCTTCATTGCATGGGCGCGCAGCTTGCGTGAATCATCAGCGCCCGTCGAAGCGCCCCGCCAGCCCCTTCGTACGAAACGCGTCGACCACGAACTCGATGAACACGCGCGTGCGGGCCGGCAGCAATGTGCGGCTCGGATAGTAGAGCGAGATCGGGCCATTGTCGGCATACCAGCCGGGCAGCAACCGCATCAGCGCACCGCTCTCCAGGCGCGGCGCCGCGTGCGGCATGGGCAGCAGCGCAATGCCCAGCCCGTGCATGGCGGCGTGGGCCATGGCTTCCGGATCGTCGAAGATCAGCCGCGCGCGGTGTTCGGCCGGTGCCTGCTCGCCGACCTGGTTGCGCAAGGTCCACGCACGCAGGCGTCCGGTGGCACCCGAGCGCCGCACAATGCCATCGAATGCGGCCAGGTCGGACGGGTGCCGGGGCAACGGCCGTCCCTTCATGTATGCCGGCGATGCCACCGCTACCACGTGGGTGTGCGCCAGTTCGCGCGCGACCACGCCCTCGGTCAGCTCGATGCCGCCGCCAATGGCCGCATCGAAGCCGTCTCGAATCAGGTCGGTCGGCCGGTTCTCAAAGTGCCAGTCGGGCACGATGGCCGGATACCGCGCAAGGAATTCGCCCAGCAGCGGCACCAGGTATTCGCGCCCGAACGCCAGCGCCATGCTGACCTTGAGCACGCCAGCCGGCTTGCCGGCGTCCTGGGCCGCTCCGGCAAACGCATTGCGCAGTGCCGAGTAGGGGTCGGACACCTGCGTGAAGAACTGCTCCCCGCCCGTGGTCAGCGTCAGCCGCCGCGTACTGCGGTGGAACAGGCGCAGGCCCAGGTGCCGCTCCAGGCGCGCCACGTTCTTGCTGACGGCCGCCGGCGTGAGCCCGAGCCGGCGCGCCGCCGCCGAAAAACTGCCGGTCTCGGCACTCTGGACGAAGGATTCAAGCAGGTTGAGGGCTTCCATGCCCACCAGCTTATACCAGTGGTTGAAAAACATGATCCGCACTGGTAGGGGAATGCACTAGCCATACTTCCGTGCACCACCCCCTTGATCCTTTCAGGAGCACAAACATCATGAGCACACCTCTTTCCGGCAAGGTTGCATTCGCTACCGGCGGCGCACGTGGCATTGGCGCCGCGGTAGTTCGCCGCCTGGCACGCGAAGGCGCGGACGTGGCCTTCACCTATCAGAGTTCGGGCGCCGGCGCGCAGGAGCTGGCGGAATCGATCCAGGCTGCCGGCGGACGCGTCAAAGCCTTCCATGCCGACGCGGCGGACGCGGCCTCGCTGGCGCGCGCTGTCGACGATGCGGCAAGCCATTTCGGCAAGATCGACATCCTGGTCAACAACGCCGGCGTGCTGCTGCTGGGGCCGGTCGACAGCTTCCCGCTCGAGGACTTCGACAAGACCCTGGCCGTGAACGTGCGCGCGGTGTTCGTGGCGGCCAGGGCAGCCCTGCCCCACATGGGCGAAGGCGGCCGCATCATCAACATCGGCAGCTGCAATGCGGACCGGATTCCGTTCGCCGGCGGCAGCGCGTATGCCATGAGCAAGGCCGCACTGAAGGGCCTGGTGCAGGGCATGTCGCGTGATCTCGGGCCCAGGGGCATTACCGTGAACAACGTGCAGCCCGGCCCGACCAATACCGACATGAATCCCGAGCACACCGACTTTGCCAGCTCGCTACACGGCCTGATGGCCTTGCAGCGCCACGCGGATCCGGACGAGATCGCCGGCATGGTGGCCTACCTCGCCAGCCCGGAAGCAGGCTTTGTCACCGGCGCCAGCCTGAACATCGACGGCGGCTTCAGCGCCTGACGGCACGCCACTGCCTTCGCGGGGATAAGGGTCCTCCGCCCGCCGCATAAGGAAGCGCGGAGATATTCGTTAGTGCAGGGCAGCGCCCGGGTTACGGTTGCGTGCTGAGCGGGCTGGCTCCAGCCCCATGATCCCCAGGCACGCACACCGATGACTGCATCCCGACGACAATTCCTCCGCTATGGCACGGCGGCCACCGCCGCCATCGCCACCGACACCCTGCGGCTTGCCGCCTTCCCTGGCGCCGGGTCCGCACGCGCGCAGGGCCGTCCGCTGCTGAAGGCAGGCGACCAGAAAGGCGGCCTGCGCGCGCTGCTCGAATCCGCCGATGGCCTGCGCGGACTGTCCTACGACATCCAGTGGACCGAGTTCCCCGCCGCCGCGCCGCTCGCTGAAGCGCTCAATGCGGGCGCGGTCGACTGCGGCCCGATCGGCGATGCGCCGGCCATTTTCGCGCTGGCCGCGGGCACGCGCATCCGCCTGGTCGGCGCCAACCGCTCCGACCCCTATGGCACAGCGATCCTGGTGCGGCCCGACTCCGCGCTGAAGACCGCGGCGGACCTGAAGGGCAAGAGCATTGGCACCAACCGCGGCTCGATCGGGCATTTCGTCGCGCTCAAGGCGCTGGAATCGGCCGGGCTGCGGCCGGAGGATGCCAACATCCGCTTCCTGCCGCCCGCCGATACCAAGCTGGCGCTGGCGAGCGGCTCCGTCGACGCGTGGGCCACGTGGGAGCCCTATACCGCCATGGCGGAAACCAGCGGGCATGCGCGCGTGCTGGTCAGCGGGCGCGGCTTATGGTCTGGCCTGAGCTATCTCGCCGCCACCGACGCTGCGCTGGCGGCAAAACGCGCCGTGCTGGCCGATTTCCTGCAGCGCGTGGTGCGCGCGCAGGCCTGGTCCTACCAGCACGTGCCCGAATTCTCGGCGACGCTGGCGCGCATCATCGGCATTTCGCCGGAGGCTGCGCGCCTGCAGTTCGAACGCCGGCGGACGCAGTGGCAAAAGATCGACGATGCCGTCATCGCCGAGCAGCAGCGCACTGCCGACTTCTACCTGAAGGCCGGCCTGCTCAAGCAGCGGCTCGACGCACGCGCAACCTTCGACACGGGCTTCGCCATCGCCTGATGGTCAATGGTCAATAGCCGTAGCTGACCGGGGCTTCATAGTAGTAGCCGTGCGGCTGCGGGGCGCAAGGCACGTAGCCGCCGACATCGTCGCGATAGCAGTAGCCCGGCGGGACGGCCGGCGCGGCATAGCTCACGCGGGCCGGCGGCGCATAGGCAACCGGTGCCGGCGCATAAGCGACCGGCGCGGCCACGACTGGCCCGGAGGCAACCGCCGCGCCGAATGCCAGGCCGACCAGCGCGCCAAGGGCCAGCGCCACGCCGGCCTGAGAGCCGCCGCCATGGTGATAGCGTTCATGCGCCGACGCCGGCCCGGCAGCCAGCAAGGCCAGAGACACGGCGGCAGCGGAAGCGATACGGATTGAGGGGCGCATGTCTGACTCCTGTTCAGGTACTGATGTCGTGATGCCATCATGCACAGGAAACCCGCGCTCAGGTGTTTCCGCGCAGGCCCGCAGTTGTTAGCGTTGTAACGCGCGCTTCCCCTCGTAACGGACAATTACATTGTTCTCGCCGCCGCACTGCGCATAGGGGCCCGTGTGATCTGAACGCTTTCGTATAATCTCGGCTCGGCGTCCAGATCCCCAGCCAACTGGCCGCCCTGCTCCAGCCGGCTTGCCGCGCGCCAGACAGGCCCGACGGCGGCCCGTGCGCGCTTGCCGCGCTGCGCTGGTCAATTTCGTGGAAGCGGCTTGCCCGCCATGCGGCAGCGCTTCCTGTGTTCGTCTTCCGCGCCCCCGGAACCATCCGCACCCTCAGGCCCTTGTTCCCCGCCGTCCGGCATACCGGACTTGCCGGAGCCTTCACAGCGATTTCCGGGCGGCCACGTCTCAACGTGAATCCGCCAATGCGCAGACTATCCTGGCTCGCCCTGAGCCTTGTGCTGACAGCACTGTTCCACCTGATGCCGGCCGCCATGGCCGCCGACCCGGCGTCCGCGCCAGAAGCGGACCAGCCGCCGGCGCTGACGCACGCCGAGGCCATGGCCGAGCTCAAGCGCCTGCAGACCGAGCAGGACCGCATCAAGCAGTCCGCCTCGAGCGTCAACGGCAACACGCGGCTCGGCGAGATGGACGAGGCCCTGCACCAGCTCGCGACCGACGTCGACAAGCTGAAGGCCGCGCTGACACCGCAGCGCGCGCAGCTCCAGGCGCAGCTCGACGTGCTGGGGCCGCCGCCCGCGCCCGGCACCACGCCTGAAACGGCTGCGGTGGCACGGCAGCGCGCCGAGCTGAACGCGCGCAAGATCCAGCTCGACAACGCGCTGAAGCAGACGGTCGAGGGCAAGGAGAACATCGAGAACCTGAACGCCCAGCTCGCCAAGCTGCAGCGCAGCCGGCTGAAGGACCAGTTCGCGCTGCGCTCGGAGAGCATCCTGAACCCGCAGTTCTGGGCACCGCTGTTCACGCCGTCCGACGACGACAGCGCGCGCATGGCGGCGTTTGCGGATGAAGTCGTGCCGCTGATCGAGACGGCCTGGGAGCCCGGGCAACGCGCGGCCACGGCCCTGCTGCTGGTGCTGGCGCTCGCCATCTGGACGCTGGGCCGGCGCCTGGCCGAGCGCGCCGCCGCGTGGTTCTGCCTGACCTGCCTGCCCGAGAACCGCTTGCGGCGCAGCGCGCTGGCGCTGGCCACGGCACTCACCACGGTGGTCACGACCGCGCTCGCCGTGCAATTGGTCTACTACGCCTTCACGCGCAGTTACGAACCACCGGCGGACCTGCAGGACCTGTTGAGCCAGATGGCCAGGCTGATGCTGACCAGTGCGCTGATCGCGGGGCTTGGCCGCGCGCTGTTGTGCACGCACCATCCGTCGTGGCGGCTGCCGGCGCTGGCCGACCCGGTCGCGCTCGCGCTCAAGCCGTTCCCGCGCGCGCTGGCCGGGCTGTTGCTGCTGGCGGGCACGCTTGAACTGCTGAACCACATCGCCGACACCAGCGTGCCCTTCACGCTGCTGGGCCGCGGCCTGGTGTCGCTGGTGGTGGTGTTCACGATCGGCGCCGCGCTGCTGCGCGCCAACCGCGTGCGCAGCGGCCTGGCCGCGGCCGGCGAGCGCGCCGAGGCGCGCGCCACGCTGGCGGGCATGATCCACGCAGGCGTCACGCTCGCGGTCATCATTGCGCTCATCGCGCTGCTCGCGGGCTATGTCAGCTTTGCCCGCTTCGTGACCTACGAGCTGGTGTGGTTCGACATCGTGCTGTGCACGCTGTACCTGCTGACGCAGCTCACGCGCGACACGTTTGAAAACCTGCTCTCGCCGCAGCACGCCAGTGGCCGCGTGATCCGGCAGCTCTTCGGCATCGACGACATCCGGCTGGAACAGTCTTCGACGCTGCTGTCGGGCCTCGGCACGAGCTTGCTCACGATCATCGCCGTGATCGCGCTGCTGACCGGCGGCTTCGGCACCACGCCGGCCGAACTGCTCGACAGCCTGTTGACCGTGCTCGGCGGCGACAAGCTGCGCAGCTACAACATCATGCCCGAGCGCATCGTCAATGCCGTGGTCGCGCTGTCGGTCGGCATCTGGCTGCTGCGCTCGGTGCGGCGCTGGCTGGACGCCGAGCTGCTGCCGCGCATGTGCATGGAGCCAGGCCTGCGCGCGTCGCTCATCACGCTATTCAGCAATGTCGGCTATGTGCTGATCGTGCTGCTGACGCTGTCGCTGCTCGGCGTGAGGTGGGAGAACCTGGCGTGGATCGTCAGCGCGCTGTCGGTGGGGATCGGCTTCGGCCTGCAGGAGATCGTCAAGAACTTCGTGTCGGGCCTGATCCTGCTGACCGAACGCCCGGTGAAGGTCGGCGACATGGTCAGCATCGCCGGCGTGGAGGGCGACATCCGCCGCATCAACGTGCGTGCCACCGAGATCCAGCTGGGCGACCGCTCTACCGTGATCGTGCCCAATTCGCAGCTGATCTCGCAGAACGTGCGCAACGTGACCATGAGCCACAGCACGCAGGGCGTGGCCACGCTGCAGCTCACCTTCCCGCTGAACATCGATCCCGAGCAGGTGCGCGAGCTGCTGCTCGACGCCTACCTCGACAACGAAACGATCCTGGACCACCCCGTGCCATCGGTCACGTTCAGCCAGCTTGCGCCCAACGGCATTACGCTGAGCGTGACCGGCTACGTGTCCAACCCGCGCATTGCCGCATCCACAAAGAGCGACCTGCTGTTCGAGATCCTCAAGCGGCTGCGCGCCGCCGGCATCCCGCTGACCATGCCGCAGACGCTGCGCGTGGAAAACCTGGCGGGGATGACGGCGGAGACGCTGCTGCCGGCGCCCTAGCGCAAGGCGAGCGGCTATGGCTAACGGTAGGTCTGCAGGTATGCCAGCAGGTCGTCGATCTGCTGGTCATTGCCCAGGCCCCAGAAGCGCATGCGCGTCCCCGGCACGACCTTGCCGGGCGATTTGACGAAGGCGCGCAGGGTATCGGCTGTCCACACCACGCCGGAAGCGGTCATTTCCGGGGAATAGCGATAGTCGGCAGTGCTGCCCGCGCGCCGGCCGACGACGGCATTGAGTTGCGGGCCGAAACCGCCACGCGCGGACGGTCCTACGCTGTGGCAGGACGCGCAGCGGGTGGAGAACACTTCCTTGCCAGCCTGGACGTCGGCGGCGAAGGCGGGATGGGCAAGGACAAGGCAGGTCAGCGCCAGGACAAGGCGCGGTACAGCGTGATGCATGGGTCATGCTTGGAAAGCGCCCTGGGGGCAGCCCCGCATGATAGCGCAGCGCGAGCCATGCAATAGGCATTTGCGCTGCATTCCAGGTCCACATTCCACTCGCAATCCGCCTAGGCCGGCACATACTTTGGAGGGTGCTTGCCGCGCATCGGCGCGGTCGTCTGAGCCGGAACAGCGGGGCTCGCTCATCGGAGAAGAACAACATGATCACCAGTGCACGCAACCAGTTTTCCGGCGAAGTCGCCCAGGCCCGCCACGGCGCGGTCAATGACGAGGTCATCCTGCGCCTGGACGGCGGCCAGGAAATCGTCGCCACCGTCACCAGCGAGAGCGCGTCGCGCCTCGGGCTGGCAGCCGGAAAGAAGGCCACCGCGATGGTCAAGGCGACGTCGGTGATCGTCATGGTCGACGTGGATGTCAGCAAGGTCTCGGCCCGCAACGCGGTGAGCGGCAAGGTGTCGGACATCAGGAAAGGCGCCGTCAACACGGACGTGACCATTACCGACGACACCGGCCTGGCGATTTCCGCCATCATCACCAACAGCAGCGCCGACCGGCTCGGGCTGGCCGTGGGCAAGCCCGCGGCGGCGGTATTCAAGGCCTCGAGCGTGATTGTGGCGGTGGGCTGAGTCCGGCTGTGGCGCATGGCCCGCCCGCTCAAGCCCTGCCCCATTTCTGACGACAACCAGCATGCGGGATTCCCCGAAGCCATGCGTGACGGGGACCCCGTATCCGTTCAATCCTTTCAGGGACCAACAATATGAGTACCTCCCTCGTCAGCGCGGTGAGCGCTGCGGACACGGGCGCAGATCCGGTGTCGCTGCTGATGCTGCGCAAAACGCTGGACCTGCAGGCCCAGGGCGTGGCCAGCCTGGTGCAGGCCGCCACGGCGGCCGCACCGGTGGCCAGCAATCCACCCCATCTTGGCCAGAACATCGACGTGAAGGTCTGAGCTGACCGCCTCGCGGCGTCGCACGCGACGCCGCGGCAATGATGATGAGGCCCCGCCAATGCGGGGCCTCATCGCTTGTCTCACGGATCGAATTGCGGCGCCGGCCCGTCGCTGGTCGGCAGCGCATGCAGCATCCGCCAGCGCGGATTGCTGAAGTAGGCGTAGCGCGTATGCAGTCCGGATTCTCCCTTGCTGCGCGAGCGC
Source organism: Cupriavidus sp. WKF15 (assembly GCF_029278605.1). Classification (NCBI taxonomy): domain Bacteria; kingdom Pseudomonadati; phylum Pseudomonadota; class Betaproteobacteria; order Burkholderiales; family Burkholderiaceae; genus Cupriavidus; species Cupriavidus sp. WKF15. The sequence goes on along the minus strand of NZ_CP119573.1, from coordinate 1,253,668 downwards.
ATAAGCGTCGGGAACTGACCATGCGGGCGCCGCTTTTTCGCACGGGCTCATGAAAAGTCATTTGGTTGGAGCTTCCAAGCGCGTATGCTGAAGTTGCCATTTGGCAAACAACGCACCAGGAGCAAGCCATGGCCAAGAGTCAACTACGCAGCACTCGCGAAGCGAAGAAGCCCAAGCAGCCCAAGAAGCCGTCAGTGCCGGCAACCCCCTTCAGCACGGTTCATTCGAGGGTTGGAAACGAAGGTGTCGCCAAGAAAAAGACGTAACCGGTTGGCCGCGGATACGCGCCACAGTGATCACACGCAACTTGTAACGCTCACCTCAGGGAACTGATATCTCTACATTGAAAGCGCAGACCGCTTCGGGAGGCGCATCATGATCCATCACAATACGGATCCAACTTTTCGCGGACTTCCGCTCTCCGCCGAGCAAGACGCGGAAATTCGTCACTACCTGCGCAGGAAGGCCAGGCTGGGCAGGCCATGGAATACCCCAGAGCTGCGCGGGATGCTTGAGGACATGCTGATGCCGCCCAGTACCGAGGACGACGGCGAGAGCGACATCCCGCGCGACGCGTTTGCCGCCGCAGAGCGGGCCGCGGCGTTCGTCGACCAGGACATGGAGCCAATCGAGGCGTACGAGGAATTACATGCCGCGATGGAAGCCGAGAGCATGAAAGGAGATACGCAATAGCGGGGCGCACTTTGCGCTGGCAGCGTGCGTAGCGATCCGGCCTGTCAAAGGCATAGAACGTAGGACGAAAACATGGCACTTAGTTTTCCCAATCCCAGCCGCAGCTATGACGGGGCCAGGCATGGCGTATGGTTCTGGGGCTATGACAACGCACGCGAGATTGCCTTCATTGTGGACGACCGCGTACTGATGAAATTCGACTCGGCTCTCGGTTCCGACGAAGCCGGGGTGCTGGCCTCCTTCGACCGGCATCGCAACGAGATCCTGAAGATGGCCATGGACCTCTATGCCGAGGGGCCGCAGGTTCTTTACCTGCTGCACTAGGAGGTGTGCCAGTACTCCGGGAGATATTCATGCTGCTGCGCCGCCATGTATGCCTGCTCGCCTTACTCGCCAGTCTGACGCCCCTGTTCCATGGCCATGCGCAGACACAGCGGCCATCTCCGGCGGACGCCACGATCAACGACGCAATCTCTGACGCCGTGCGTGAGGGGTCATACCGGTTCCAGCCCACCCCCACGCAACCGCCTTCCCTTGATGAGCAGTGCAATCAGCTGGCCGAACAGATCGGCGAGACTCCGCGCCGCAGCTACCGCCCCTCGGGCGCGCCAGTCGAGAATAGCCAGGGCAATGAAATCTCCACCGTCGTGCGTGACCGGACGCGCAGGCAATTGCAGCGGGTGTATCAGGAAAAGTGTACGCAATAGGCTCGCCACGCTTGCCGCGCGGCTGTCCTGCGGAGTGAGTCGAGCGTTTGGACCTGCAGTACGCGAGGCCCCGGGGCCTTGAAGGCCCCGACATGACTTATCCGAAGCCCGCGTTGCCCTCCTTGAAAGCCGGTTCCGCAGAGCGTCTCGCACCTCTCCCATCAGTCGCGGGCAATTTCCCCCAGCATCCGCGTCATCAGGTAAAGCCGCGGCACGATGGAATCGAGTTCGATGTACTCATCACGGGCGTGAAAGCCGAAACCGGCCAGCCCCAGGCTTTCCAGGACCGCAGCCTTGCCCGAGCGTCCAGCGAAGCCAGCGTCGGTGCCACCGCCCGTGCCTTCCATCAGCGTCAGCTGGCGTGCCTCGAGCTCTGCATAGATTTCCTGCGCGCGCCTGGCCAATGCGCGACCGCGCGCATCCGCCACGAATGCCGGGCGGGACTCTCCCAGGCTGACAGTGACCTGTGTGTCTGGGATAAGGCGATCGGCATTGACCTTGTCCTGCAGCGCGACCTTGAGCTTCTCGGCAGTGCCGTTGGCCGTGAAACGCACGTCGCCATAGGCAACGGCGCTCTCGGGAATCTGGTTAAGTACCTTCCCCGCGGTGGCCTGGGTCCAGTTCAGTTGGGAACCCGGAACGAGTTTCGCCACGTCGCGCGTCTGCTGCAACTGGTGGGCGAGTTCAAGCAGAGCGTTGCGTCCGAGTTCCGGTGCCGCGCCGGCATGAGCAGAGCGGCCCTTGACCTCCATGGTGGCGGTGGCCGTGCCGGACGCGCCCAGCAGCACCGCCTCCGTTTTCATCACGGCCTTGGCGCCGGTGGGCTCGCATGACAGCACGACGTCGTGCTGGTCGGCCAGCGCGGAAATGATCTCGCCGGAGCCCACCGAGCCCACCTCCTCGTCGGGATTGAACAGGACGGTGACCTGCGCGTAGTCGCGCCAGCCCGTACCCTTCAGGATCTCCAGCGAATGCAGGATGACCGCGATACCCCCCTTGTCATCGGCGATGCCCGGGCCATATAGCCGGTTGCCTTCTTCACGGATCGGCTGGGTAGCCAGCGTGTTTGCCGGATAAACCGTGTCCATGTGAGCGATCAGCATGATGCGGCGCTTCCCCGTTCCGGTAAACGTGCCCTTGATGATGGTACCGGGGCCCTTCGTGGCGGGCAGCCGCTCCACCTGGGCGCCCAGCGCTTGCAGGCGCGTCCCGGTGTAGTCGGCCATCTGTGCCAGGCCTGCCGCGTTGGTGCTGCCGGACTCGATCGAGACCATCTCCTTGAGCGACTGCACTACCGCCGGCTGTGCGGCGCGGGCGGCTGCCAGCAGGCTCGCATCCGCCGTGCCGGCGGCCATCGCGCTGGATGTGGCAAGCGTCAGCGCAACGGCAGCAGCCGTGGCGAGCGGACGAAGGTGGAACGGCATGATGTCTCCTCGATGATCTTCGTGATGGTTGTGGGCCACGTCTTGCAGACGGGTGATCGCGAAGATGGTAGCCTTTGCGCGATCCGAGAAGCGGATCGATATCGCCATTCGCCGGTACGATTTCGCCATCAGCCGATGCCTGCCCCACCCAAAGCCATGTCAGCCCCCGCCACACCCGCGCCCTCCGGCCCTGCTCCGCTGCATGTGCGCCTGCTCTGGCTGCCGCAAGCCATGCCCGGCACGCTTTTCACCACGCTAGACGTGCTGCGCACTGTCGCCGGCCTGGCGCAGATGCAGCGGCCCGGCCACGCGCCATCACTGAGTTGGCAGCTGATTACCGGCAATGGACGCAATGTGTCACCGGGCTTGCCAGGCCTCGCATCCTCCCCGCCCCGCTCCCGCACCGCCGATGCCCGCACGCTCGTGGTCATTCCAGGCATCCTGGCCAGCAACGCCCCGCAACTGGACGCGATACTCTCGCGCGATGCCGTTTCGTTGCGCATGCTGCGGCGCCATGTCGATGCCGGCGGCTGGATCGCCGCAACGTTCTCGGGCATGGCTTATCCCTTGCAGATGGGGTTGCTCGACGGGGCCCGCGTGGGTGTGCCGTGGGTCTACCAGGGCTGGATGACACGCCGCTTTCCGGCCTGCGATTTCGCCACTGAGCAGCCGATGGGTGTGCACGCGCGCGTCTTTTCCTGCGTGGCGCCCGCGCTGCAGGTGGAATTCGTGCTGCGCGTGCTGGGCCACCTCTACGATCCCGACCTCGCACAGGCCGCCACGCAGGTGTTGCTCTGCCAGCCGGAACGCCAGCGCAGCGTGCCAGAACTGGTGTCGCAGCGCTGGCTGAGCGGCACCGCCGACAGCCCGGTGTACCGCGCCATCAGCTGGCTGCAGAACCATGTGGGAGAGCCGTACCAGCTGGACGCCGTGGCCCGTGCTGCCGTGGTCAGCGAACGCACGCTGCTACGGCATTTCCGCCAGGTAGTCGGACTCTCGCCACTGGACTACTTGCACACCCTGCGCGTCGAACGCGCCCGCATGCTGCTGGAAGTCACGCTTCATGGCACGCAGGCGATTGCCGAAGCTTGTGGCTACAGCGATGCGGCCGCATTGCGGCGCCTGTTCCAGCGCAAGATGGGCATGTCGATGTCGGACTACCGCGCGCGCTTTACGCTGCGCGCACGGCGGCGCTACTGGCGTGTAGAGAACGCCGAGCAGATCGGATAACACTAAGGCATGATGGAGGATCACCGAGTCCGATCCAACCGCCTCATCGCATCAGCCAAGACGGAGTCGTTTGAACTGAAGATCCCGCCGGCGGTCGTGGCGCTGGCAGTATTTTGCGCCCCGGCCGGGTGAGGAATGACAATGCAGGGCATGGCCCCTGTGCGGAGATGGAACCATGAACGATGCGCCCTCTCCAGCGCCCTATCCGGGAATGTATCCTGGGCGCTACTGGCATTTCCTGGACGACGGCCGCATGCAGTGCGACCTTTGCCCGCGCCACTGCCGCCTGCATGACGAGCAGCGCGGTGCCTGCTTCGTGCGCCAACGGCTTGGCGCCCGGATGCTGCTGACGGCCTATGGCCGCTCATCGGGCTTCTGCATCGACCCGATCGAAAAGAAGCCGCTCAATCACTTCTATCCGGGCAGCGCCGTCCTGTCGTTCGGCACGGCCGGCTGCAACCTGGCCTGCAAGTTTTGCCAGAACTGGGACATCAGCAAATCGCGGGAGATGGAGACCCTCGCCGATGCGGCAATGCCCGATGCCATTGCCAATGCAGCAGTAGCCCATGGCTGCAAGAGCGTGGCGTTCACTTACAACGACCCGGTGATTTTTGCCGAGTACGCCATGGACGTTGCCGATGCCTGCCACGAACTCGGCATCATGGCGGTGGCGGTGACCGCGGGGTATATGGGTGCGCAGGCCCGGCGCGATTTCTATGCCAAGATGGACGCGGCGAATGTCGACCTGAAAGGCTTTACCGATGCGTTCTATATTGCATTCACCGGCGCGCACTTGCAGCCGGTGCTGGAGACGCTCCAGTATCTGAAGCACGAAACCGATGTCTGGCTCGAGATCACGACGCTGCTGATCCCGGGCAAGAACGACGCAGATGAGGAGATACGCGCCGAAGCCCGGTGGATTGCAAGAGAACTGGGCACCGACATCCCGCTGCACTTCACGGGATTCCATCCCGACTACAAGATGCGCGACGTGCCACCGACGCCAATCTCCACCCTTGCGCATGCCCGCAAGCTCGCAATCGAGGAGGGTCTGCGCTATGTGTACACAGGCAACGTCCACGACACCGCAGGCGCAACCACCTACTGCCCTGCCTGCCGGACTCCGCTGATTGTGCGCGACTGGCACGCCATCGAAAACTATCGCCTCACGCCTACCGGCGCCTGCCCCGACTGTTTTGCATCGGTGGCAGGTCGCTTCGGGCATTTCGAGCGTCACTTCGGGCAGCGACGGATTCCTGTACACATCGGCTTGTAGGCCGATAGTCCGCCGCACAGCAACGCAATGGCCTGGCCAGGTTCGCCTGAAAGTGATCTGGCGCGGCCGCCGCCGAACCGTTGTTGGCTGTCCGCGGCAGTGCTAGGCTGGAGACGTCATCCTGCCACCCAGGCGGAGGCAAGCAAATGGTCGAAGCTTCCGGATTGAAGTCGGGCATGGTCATCATGCTTGAAGGCGAACTTCATGGTGTCGCGAGCGCCGGGTACCACGCTGGCGGGGGCCAGCAGGGGAGCGCGGTCTTTGCCAAGGTCAGGAACCTGAAGACTGGTCACGTCAAGGAGTTGCGGTTCCACCCGAGCGACAAGCTCGAAGAGGTCACGCTTGATCACAAGGAGATGGAGTACCTGTACACGGATGGTGTTGCCTTCTATTTCATGGATCCCAACACCTTTGAACAGATCAGTCTGCCGTCGGAAGCCATGGGTGCATACGAAAAATTCCTTCAGCCCAATATGCGATTTCCCATGCAGCTTTATGAGGGCGCGCCGCTAGCCATCGATTTCCCCGCTTCCGTCGAACTGACCATCGTATCCACGCCGCCCGGCCTGCACGAGCATCAAACCTCCAGCTTTAAGACTGCCACGCTCGAGAACGGCATGGAGGTTCTGGTTCCCCAATTCATCAAGGAAGGAGACACGGTACGTATCGAGGTCGCCTCAGGAAAATACCTGGAGCGCGTAAAGCGAGAGACGCGAAAATCGTGACGTCAGCGTTCCTTGCAATCCAGAGTGCTGGCCCGGCCCGCGTTGCTGTCGCCACTCCCACCCGGCAAACCTTTCCCAAGGACGCATCGGAGGCAGGCGAAAGATTATGAGCTAGACTAAAAAGGCGTCTTTCGCGTGCTCGGGTGCCGCTCTGACGCAAGTAAACGTCGCTGGCAGCCGACCGAAGCAGGCGAATGACGAAGCACGGGAACATACCGTCACCTTTGCCTGAATTCATCTGGAACTGATGTTCAAAGGGGGCATCATGTTACAAGCCAGCGAAATCCAAACGCGATTTACTCATCTGCAGCAAACCATCAGCGAGGCATCACGGATGTGCCACGCCGACTCGGCCCTTCCAAAGGATTTGATGACCTGGATGGACGAGCTCGATAAGGAATGCAAATCCGCAACGAAGGCCATGTCCTCCAAGGACGAGGATCGCATCCGGCAGTGCGTCGATGATCTCGAACGGATCGGCGACCGTGCCGAGCGTGCTTGCCAGCAGGCCGGCGGGCTCGACACCAAGATCAAGGACGCAGTCACTTCGATGCATTCGGAACTATCCGACCTGAAGCGTCAATTGCACTGACCCACCTGACGGCGCCGGCCCAACCCGCCGGCGCCGTTTCCATTTCGGCGTCGCCAGACGCTCAGCAACGCTTCCCTCCGGCGTGCGGCCAGGCGCTCCCGTGTAACTGGCGCAGCCGAGTGGCAGCACAAATTGAATCGACGGAGACATGCCATGGCTACATACGTCATCCTCAGTCGTCTCTCCCCTGACGCGTTCAAGGATCCCGGGGAACTCAAGCAACTCGCCGCCACGGTGGCCGAGAAGATCAAGGCCGAATGCCCTGCCGTCACATGGAAGGACAGCTATCTCACACTCGGGCGCTTCGACGTTCTGGATGTTGTCGAGTCGAACGATCTGAAACAGCTCGAGCGGGCGGCGTTGATCATCCGCGGCTATGGGCACGCCGCAACCGAAACGCTGCAAGCCACACCGTGGGGCGAGTTCATCGCGGCGCTGTAATGGAGATCGATGGATAGGCCCGAGACAATGAAGTTCGCGAGGTTGTTGTTACGTCTCACCGCCGCTTGCCTATCGAATTGGCAGTGATCGCAGGAGCCACCATCATCCAGGTTCGCTTTATCTACTTTCCGGAGAAAATTGCAATTGGGGGCTCGCCACGGGCGCACTTCGCGCCTGGCCAACAACCGAGGCGTTCCGGGGCCTCGTGGCAGAGCCTCCCGGAACGGCGTGCGGCATGGTAATCGAACTCGCCACTTCGGGACGGTTTGTTGGCAACGCCTGCGTACCCGAGAACGAAATCGGCCCTTCGAAACGCTCGCGAGCGTGATCGACGATGTAGTACTAGACACGGCCTGACACCTGCATCGGGGTTGTCAGTACTGCCGCTATCGCGCGCGGGTTGGACGGGAAGTAGAGGTGCACGTAGGATGCGGTCAGCGTGCCCTCGCGATAGACCGCCTCGCCCCGCACCGTGTCCGGGAGATCCTCCCGCGGCGACGTGGCGTAGTCGAGCGGCACCAGCGGCGATTCCGTCTTCGAGTAGTGGAAGGTGTGCCCTCGCAACTCTCCTTCCGGCAGTTTCACGGCCTGATGCCCTATCGCTGCCAGGCGGCCCTGCATAAGTACCGTGCCCGGCAGCAGCCCGGCCATGGCATGTGCCGAGCCGCCCTTGTCGACAAGGGTATCGAACAGCGCCATCATGCCGCCACACTCGGCAAGAATCGGCAGTCCAGCACGATGCGCATCTCGCAATGCGGTGCGCATCGCATGATTGGAGGCGAGTTGGGCCGCATGCAGTTCTGGATAGCCACCAGGCAGCCACAGGGCATCGCAGGCCGGCAGGCATGTATCGGCCAGCGGCGAGAAGAAAGCGAGCTGTGCGCCCATGGCGCGGAGTGTCTCGAGATTGGCCGGATAGATAAAGCGGAACGCAGCGTCCCGCGCGATCGCGATAGTCTTGCCAGCAAGCAACGGCGCCGGCGGGATGGCGGCTGCGGCATTGGTCATGGCCATTGGCTCGGGCAGGCGTGCCACCGGCAGCGGCGCCAGCAGGTCCGCGATCCGGTCCAGGCGTGCGGGCAAATCCGGCAACTCGTCGGCACTGAGCAAGCCGAGATGCCGTTCCGGCAGCGATACCGACGGATCTGTTGGCAGGGCGCCCATCCAGCGAATGCCGGTGGGCAGGCTCGCCTCCAGCATCCCTGCGTGGCGCGCCGAGCCGACACCGTTGGCGAGCACATCCATTTGCAGCGGTGCCCCGCCGTAATTGGCCAGCCCGTATGACAGCGCGCCAAAGGTCTGTGCCATGGCTCCGGCCTGGATCACACTCAGCACCGGCAGGCCGAAGCGGCGCGCCAAGTCAGCGCTGCTCGGCGAGCCATCGTGCAGTCCCATCACGCCTTCGACCAGGATCAGGTCTGCTTCGCACGCAGCGCTGGCCAGGCGGGCGCTTGCATCGTCGGCGCCAGTCATCCAGAGATCGATGGTATGGACCGGTGCACCACTGGCGGCTTCCAGGATCGCCGGATCGAGAAAATCGGGGCCCGTCTTGAAGATGCGTACTTTGCGGCCCTGCCGGCTATGCAGGCGGGCCAGCCCCGCGGTGACGGTGGTCTTGCCCTGGCCCGAAGCGGGCGCTGCGATCAACAGGGCCGGAACACGCAAGGTGGTGGGTAAGGTGTCGGGCAAGGTGTTGGAGGAGGGAGTCGGGCGTACCGGCATTGAAGCAGGATGAGGCGAAGCAAGGCGCCCCGTATGTGCACGCGGCGCGTCTGGCAGATTATAGCTATGGCGGCGACAGCGCCTCCTGCCCTGTGGGCACTGCTTGAGTTCTTCACCATAATTGGAGGTAGGTTTCACGGAGGATGTGATGAGCCACACATTGCAGATGATTGCCGCATTCGCTGCGATGCTCTTCGCCGGGGCGGCCTTGTATGTCAATGTGGCTGAGCATCCCGCCAGAATGGCGCTTGAAACAAGGTCTGCGGCGCAGCAGTGGGCGCCCAGCTACAAGCGCGCCACGCTTATGCAGGCGCCATTGGCACTGCTCAGCTTGCCGAGCGGAGCGACGGCATGGCTTTTGGGTGCCAATATCTTGTGGCTTGCTGCCGCGCTGCTGATTGGATCTGTCATGCCGTATACATTGCTCGTCGTCATGCCCGTCAATCACAGGATTCCTGAACCGGATCGCGATCTGTCGTCGGTGGAGACACGGGAACTCCTGCAGAAATGGGCCAGACTGCATGGAGTGCGCACGGCATTGAGTCTTTTCGCGTCCGTCATCGACGTGTGGCAACTGGGTGGAAATGGAGTCACATGAACTGAAACGGCTGTCTGCCCTCGCCCTCTGGCGAGAATCTTTCTCTGTCGTCCCGATCCAATCGCTCAAGGGCACGACATTACGCTCAAAAGGATCTCACCTCTGCCAACTGGGCATGCAACGCATACTGATCACTCTCGGTTGCCTGCTGATTGTCGCGGGAGTCGCCTGGCCATGGCTGTCCAGACTGCCCTTCGGTCGTCTGCCCGGAGATATCCATATCGTCCGCGACGGCTTCAGCTTCTACTTCCCAATCACCACTTGCATCGTGATTTCGCTGTTGCTGTCGTTCCTGATCTGGATGCTTCGCCGGTAGCGGCGAGCCTTGTGGCGCCCTTGAGACGCCCCGGTGTGCCGATGGCCATTATGTCGTTCGGTTCGGCAGGCGCGGTCCGAAGCACATCCCCGGCCCACGCAGCCCGTACTTCGGCTGCCAGCTCCGCGGCGCGGCCCTCATAGCGTGGCGAGAAATGAAAGGGGGTCACCGCGTGGGCACCTGTGCAGCGCGCGATCCGGCCGGCCTGGGCCGCGGTCAAATGGTTCTTGCGCAATCCGTGAGCGCTGTCCTGGTCCAGGAACACGCTCTCGATGAACAGTTCGTCGACTCCCTGCATGAGCTGCGACAAGGCTTGCACGTTCGCGTCCGAATAACACAGGTCGGTCACGTAGCCGATACGCCGGCCAGGTTCGACGTCAAGGATCAGCCGGCTCAGCTCGCCAACCTGTCGCGTTGTCACGTGATCGCCCCCGCGGTCGCGCCATTGCACAAGAATCGGCGCATCGTCGGGCGCACCAGTGAGGACGGCGTGCTTCAGTTCGCGCAGCCAGGCTCCTGTCGTCAGGCCTGACGCGACCAACCGCTCCTTGTTGATACCGGGCCGTGCCTTTTCTTCCACCAGGTAGGCCAGGCAAGGCGTTCCATGATCAACGAAGCAGGCGCGCACCCGGAAGGTCGACTCCTCGTGGACGACGTCGCCAGTACTTCCCGTCAGCACCTCACCCTGTTTCGCGAAACCGTGCCGGCTGGAAAAGCAGGCGCTGCGCCGCTGCCAGTCCAAGCCGAATTCGGCCGCTTCAATCGTCAGATCGACCGCGTAGCGATGAACCACATTCCACGTATAGCCGTGCAGCTTGTGCTCGACCTGCGCGAGGAATCCCGGCCCGCCGTACAGCACGATACGGTCCTTGCGCCCGAGCAGCACACGCAGCAGGTGATCGAAGCCGGAAAAATGATCCATGTGCGCATGCGTGACGAACACATGTGACAGCCGCATCAGCTCGCGCGGCATCAGCCCGGTGATGTCACCCAGGTCGAACAGCATCGCGCGCCGTTCGTCCAGGAAGTCCACGAACAGTCCGGGATCGCCAAAGTCATCATTGACGAGGCGGGCTTCGAGCAAGTGACGCATGATGTCCACGATGCCAGGGCAATGCCCGGCCGGGCGGGCGCTGTTCGAACTCAACATCGACATCCTATGCGCCAATTCCAGCCCCGCCAAGGTCCGTGTCGAGCGCGTGAATTGCACGCGCGACGACTGACCCACAGGATCATCTCTACCGGAGACTTTGGTGGCATTACGATTTGTTGCACTGAACAATGCGTTCTCATCTGCACCTCCGTACAATCGGCGGAACCCAAAACAGTTCGAGGAGGAAATACATGACCCGAGTGCAATGGATGGTGGCGGCGACAATGAGCCTGTTGTGCGCGGCATCGGTATCAGCCTATGCCAAGGGCGGCAATGCAGGCGGCAGTTCGGCCACGCATATCAGCAATCAGGGTATGGCCAACACCAATGGCCCCGATGCCGCAGACCGCGACAAGGGCCAGGCCCGTTCGGCAGATCGAGCACATCAGCACGGCAAATCGGGGCAGCACGCGCACGCGGGCAAGCAGAAATAGAAAGCTAGCGCCCGAATGAAGAAAGGCCGGTCGTTATTGACCGGCCTTTTTTCGTTTGGATCTTGCTTTTTGATTGCTCCTGGTTTCCCGGTTAGACCCCTTGCGGCATCGAAGAAGCCCGCCGGCGGCTCGTCGCAGCCATTCGAGCGGCGGTTGGACTACGCTGAAAACACATCGGAGCGGTTCGCATCAGCAATTTGCAATGCAAGGAGCCAATATGATTGATGCACGTAGGGGCAGACCTATTACTACTGGCCGTCCAGAAGCTGCAGAACAGTATCAACTCGCAGTGGATCGCATCCTCGGTTCCGAGGCGGGCGCCGCGGAAGCCCTCGATCAGGCTTTGGCGCTGGACAGCAATCTCGCCCTGGCACTGGCTGCGCGCCACATGCTTGCTAAAGACTCCGGCGCAGCAGACGCCGATCGCTTCAAAGAGCGTGCGCTACTGGCAGCACAAGCTGCGCTGCCCTGGGAGCGTGCGCATATCTCCGCGCTGTTTGCCCTGCTTGAAGACCCTTACACCAATCTTGCGGCCACCGAGGCCTACATCGCCGCCAATCCCAGTGACCTGCTAGTCATCTCGCAACTTTGTGGTTATCTGATTTTCTATGGCGGTGCGCGCAAGCTTGAGCGCGTTCTCAATATCATGGAGTCGGTCGATCCCAGTTTGCATGATGATTGGGCCTGGCTCGCTCGCCTGGGGTTCGCGGCCAGCGAGGCGGGTGATCGCACCCGCGGTCGTGCACTGGTCGAGCGAGCACTGCGGCAGCGTCCACAGGCTGTCTATGTTATCCATAGCTATGCGCATGTACTGCACGACCAGGGTAAGCCAGGAGAGTCATTGAAATTGCTGAACAACTGGCTGGATGAACATCGCCCATCGGCGGAGGGCGGCGCTATGTTTGGTCACGTGCAGTGGCACCTGGCCCTGGCGGAGTGGCAACTGGGGCTAACCGGGCAGGCATGGCAGCGCTACGAGCGTTACTCTGCACCAGAGACAACTCGCTGTGGTCCGGTGCTGACTCTGGCCGATTGTGGCGGATTTTTGTTTCGCGAATACCTGCGCACAGGAACTACACGTCCGATTTCAGCCGCGGTTTCCGCCCTGTCCGAGCGCTTCAACCCGATGCTGTCGCATCCGTTTATCGCGCTGCATCTTGCTGGAATTCAGGCATCGGCGGGCGATATTGCTGCGCTTGAGCAAAGCAAGGCGGCTATCGCGGAGAAGGAACCCAGCGACCAGACGCGGCTCTCTCTCAGGCTGTTTGATGCTGTCAGCCAGTTCGCCAGAGGGCAGTACGCCGAGGCAGCCGATACCTTGAAGACGATATCTGCAGGTCAACGCGTAAGCGTCGGTGGAAGTCGTGTTGAGCGCATACTCATCGATCTGCTTGAAACAAGAGCCATTGAGCTCGCTGCCTAGTTCACAGTTTCCCTGTTTGCAACTCCACGCCTGATGGCAGGACGCTGCGGCCTGGCAACGCGTTGATTTTCACGACGGCCCTCCGTCTGCGTTCCGCCAGGACCGGCCGGTCAATTTTTTGGCTCTGGCCCTCGCACCATTACTTCACTTCTCGTCGGGGCTTTTGTATGGCTGACGTTTGCCAAACACTTGGGCGACCAACGGCACTGTGGTGATAACCCCTACAGCGAGCAGCGTCCAGCCGATGGCACGGCGTTGTTCCGGATTCATTCTGTCGCTGAGCAACAGTGCGAGGCCCGCAGCGCCCGCCGCCCGTGTTCCGGCAATCAACCCAATTTCCGGAATGGTCAGTGATACCTGTTTCATCTGTGCCTCCTGGCAGGTTGGACAGATTCGAAGCATTTTGCGGCTTTAACACGGCCACTGCCGAAACCAGCCCAGCACTCACCGCCTATCGAAGTTAGCGTCTTTCCTGGACGTTCATTGAGTATGTACGCCCTCGCACAAAACATGGAATCTTGTTGGCCGAGATTCTTGGCGACAGCCCGCGGACGCGAAGCGAGGCCGGCCGTTCGCCGGCGGCACCTCTCGTGCACTATAAATATCAGACATAGGCGGGGCGTTCCCTCCAGGCTCGGAATGCCGGCCATCGCCCTGTCCGGATTGCTGCTGTCGGCATGGCAGGATACAAGCTACTGCGGGAGAGCGACATGTCCGAGACAAGCAGAGTCATCCTGGTCACTGGGGCTACCGGTGGCATCGGGAGCGCCGTCTGCGCAAGACTGGCGCAAGCAGGGAATTCGCTGATTCTCGCCGCGCGCGACATTGCCAAGCTGCAAGCCGCCTGCGCAAGGCTCAAAGGGCCTGGCGAGCAGTCATTCCGCTGGATCTCTGTCGACATGTCCAGCGATGCCTCTGTCCTATCGTTTTCGCGTGAGCTTGCAGCGAAAGGGACCGTCCTGGACGGCGTGGTACTGATGCCACCCCAGATGCGGCCCACCGAGGAATGCCAGCCTCCACCGGACACGTGGCGCCAGCTGTTTCAGAGCCACTTTATCGGCCCCCTTGAACTTCTCAAGAGCGCGATCTCCATCATGCAGCCGGAACCCTCCCAGGGACGCCGGGCGAAAATTGTCATCATTTCCGCCATCACCTCGGTGCAAGCGCTTGGAAACTACGCGACCAGCAACGTCCTGCGCTGTGCATGGCTGGCTCAGGCCAAGACGCTGGCATTCGCGTTGGGCGAGAGAGGGATTCACGTCAATACCCTCTCTCTCGGCGGCACGCTTACCCCGGACTATGTGGCGTCGATCGGCCAGCGCGCCACCCGGGCCGGCATGACCTTCGATGAGCGAGTGGCCACGGAAACGTCGAACATTCCCTTGCGCAAGTATGGAAGCCCGGATGAGGTGGCTCTGGCGGTCGAAGTCCTGTTATCCCCCTTCTCCGACCACATCACCGGCGTGAACCTGCTGCATGATGGGGGATTCACAAGAGCCTATTGAGCGCTGCACCAGCCAAGCAACCTCCCTTCCTGGCAACGGACTCGAATACACCAATCGGGGTATACAAAAATGGTGTTGTACGAGACCTACGGCTGGTTAGCGAGGGCTTCGACACCGTTGACTTGCGGGAGGCCCGCGCCTTGCTCGTCAAACTCGGGAAGCAGTGAGTCTATCGCCCGCGGGCCAGCTCTTGTCGGACCTTGTCATTGCCATCCCTAGCCGGGAACGGCAACCCGTTCATCCTGCTGGTGGGCTCGTGCTACAAGGTAGCGCCCACCCCGGAAACGAGCGGCCTGTGCTCGGACCGTTCCAGGCGGATAACTCGCCCGATATAAACGACTTGGGAGGTAGAACCGGTGCGTCGTCACATTAGGACATTCGCGCCATGACGGGACTCTGGGACGGCCCTCAGCCGTTGAGTCCAGGCGTCCCTCGGATCCGGCATCGCGGAATCGCAAAACAATCGGGCCTGTGCACGGATTGCCGCACCAATGAGAAAAGCCCCGACGTGATGACATCGGGGCTTTTTGGTCTGGCCCATTGCGGCGGTCTACTACTAGACCGCCGCCGCCGCGAACCTTACAGGGTCACGCCATCGGCAACTTCCTTGAAGTCCTCGATCTGATCGAAGTTCATGTACTTGTAAATCTTGTCGCCATTCTGGTTGATGACGCCAATATCGGCCATGTACTCGTCCTTGCTCGGGATGCGGCCCAGGCGCGAGCAGATCGCGGCCAGTTCGGCCGAGCCCAGGTACACGTTGGTGTTCTTGCCCAGGCGGTTCGGGAAGTTGCGGGTCGAGGTCGACATCACCGTCGCGCCTTCGCGCACCTGTGCCTGGTTACCCATGCACAGCGAGCAGCCCGGCATTTCGGTACGCGCGCCGGCCGTGCCGAACACGCCGTAGTGGCCTTCCTCGGTCAGCTGCTTCTGGTCCATCTTGGTCGGCGGAGCGACCCACAGCTTGACCGGGATGTCGCGCTTGCCTTCCAGCAGCTTGGAGGCTGCGCGGAAGTGGCCGATGTTGGTCATGCACGAACCGATGAACACTTCGTCGATCTTGGCGCCAGCAACTTCCGACAGCGTCTTCACGTCGTCCGGGTCGTTCGGGCAGGCCACGATCGGCTCGTGCACGTCGGCCAGGTCGATCTCGATCACGGCGGCGTACTCGGCGTCGGCGTCCGGCGCCAGCAGTTCCGGCTTGGCCAGCCAGGCTTGCATGGCCTCGATGCGGCGCTGCAGGCTGCGCGGATCCTGGTAGCCCTGGGCGATCATCCACTTCAGCAGCGTGATGTTGCTGTTGATGTATTCGATGATCGGTTCCTTGTTCAGGCGCACCGTGCAACCGGCGGCCGAACGCTCGGCGGAGGCATCCGACAGTTCGAACGCTTGCTCGACCTTCAGGTCGGGCAGGCCTTCGATTTCCAGCACGCGGCCCGAGAAGATGTTCTTCTTGCCTTGCTTGGCCACGGTCAGCAGGCCTTGCTTGATCGCGTACAGCGGAATCGCGTTGACCAGGTCACGCAGGGTCACGCCCGGCTGCATCTTGCCCTTGAAGCGGACCAGTACCGATTCCGGCATGTCCAGCGGCATCACGCCGGTGGCGGCGGCAAAGGCGACCAGGCCCGAACCGGCCGGGAAGCTGATGCCGATCGGGAAGCGGGTGTGCGAGTCGCCGCCGGTGCCGACGGTGTCGGGCAGCAGCATGCGGTTCAGCCACGAGTGGATCACGCCGTCACCCGGGCGCAGCGAGATGCCGCCACGGGTGCTGATGAACTCGGGCAGCGTGTGGTGGGTCTTCACGTCGACCGGCTTCGGATAGGCGGCGGTGTGGCAGAACGACTGCATCACCAGGTCGGCCGAGAAGCCCAGGCAGGCCAGGTCCTTCAGCTCGTCGCGCGTCATCGGGCCGGTGGTGTCCTGCGAGCCCACCGAGGTCATCTTCGGTTCGCAATAGGTGCCCGGGCGGATGCCCTTGCCTTCCGGCAGGCCGCAGGCACGGCCGACCATCTTCTGGGCCAGCGTGTAGCCCTTGCCGGTATCAGCCGGGTTCTGCGGCAGGCGGAACAGCGTCGACGGGGCCAGGCCCAGCGCTTCGCGCGCCTTGGCGGTCAGGCCACGGCCGACGATCAGCGGAATGCGGCCGCCGGCGCGGACTTCGTCGAACAGCACGTCGGACTTGACCTTGAACTCGGCGATTACGGCGCCGTTCTTCAGGGCCTTGCCTTCGTACGGGCGCAGCTCGACCACGTCGCCCATTTCCATCTTCGACACGTCCAGCTCGATCGGCAGCGCGCCGGCGTCCTCCATGGTGTTGTAGAAGATCGGGGCAATCTTGCTGCCCAGGCACACGCCACCGAAACGCTTGTTCGGGATGAAGGGGATGTCTTCACCGGTGAACCACAGCACCGAGTTGGTGGCCGACTTGCGCGAAGAGCCGGTACCGACCACGTCGCCCACGTAGGCGACCAGGTTGCCCTTGTCCTTCAGCGATTCGATGAACTTGACCGGGCCGCGCTTGCCGTCTTCTTCCGGCTGGAACGCCGCGCCTTCGCGCTTGTTCTTCAGCATGGCCAGCGCGTGCATCGGGATATCCGGGCGCGTGGTGGCGTCCGGGGCCGGCGACAGGTCGTCGGTGTTGGTTTCGCCCGGCACCTTGAACACGGTGATGGTCAGGCTTTGCGGGACTTCCGGACGGCTCGTGAACCACTCGGCGTCGGCCCAGCTCTGCAGCACGGCCTTGGCGTTGGCGTTGCCTTTGTCCGCCTTTTCCTTCACGTCATGGAAGGCGTCGAACATCAGCAGGGTCTTCTTCAGCGCGTCAGCGGCGACGGTGCCGACTTCGGCGTCGTCCAGCAGCTCGATCAGCGGCGAGATGTTGTAGCCGCCCAGCATGGTGCCCAGCAGCTCGGTGGCCTTGGCGCGGCTGATCAGCACGCACTTTTCCTTGCCCAGCGCGACGGCGGCCAGGTACGAGGCCTTGACCTTGGCGGCGTCATCCACGCCGGCCGGCACGCGGTTGGTAATCAGTTCAACCAGGGTCTGCTCTTCACCGGCGGGCGGGTTCTTCAGCAGCTCGATCAGCTCGGCCGTCTGCTTTGCAGTCAGGGGCAGCGGGGGGATGCCAAGCGCGGCGCGTTCGGCGACATGGGCGCGATAGTTTTCAAGCATGGGAACCTGCTGAGTAATTGGTTGTAGAAATTCCGTGACGTCGCGATTGTAGTCCGAAGCACCGGCTCGGTCAAATGTCTTATATCTTATATAAGAGTAAAAATACAAAATTGCTTTTACAACAAGCACTTAGCAACAATGAATCACACCGACCCGCATGATCGACTACCCGACTAGTGTAGTAGGGATTGGCAGCGATGCCAGGCATGCGAGCGCCGCCGCGATCCCATCAGGGACGACGGCAGCACCGGATTCCTTGTGCCGGTAACTCAAGTTCGGCGACCACGGCGCGTTAACCATGCAGCAGGCGCGCACCACACGCCCGCTGGCGCAGCCATGCCTGCTCCCTTTCTGCTCAAACGGCCAAGCTGAAAGGGTTTCCCCCTTTTTTTCGGCCCTTTGCTGGCCTGCGATTCCGCAAGAATGGCAGGCATTCCGACACAGGCTTCTCATGGCGAACACGGCTTCTCCTTCCCAGATTGGCGGCAACGCAAGCAAGCGCGGCCGCATGCTGCTGATCGGCGGCGGCGTGCTGGTCCTGGTTCTGGGCGCCGGAGGCTTCGTGCTGGGCAGCATCCTGGGCAACCGGCAACCGGCGGCACCCGCCGCACCGGCCGCGCCCGTGATCCCGCCGCCCATCTTCGTGCCGCTGGACGCTTTCACCGTCAACCTCAAGGGCGAAGATGGCGACCGCTTCCTGCATACCGGCCTGTCGCTGAAGGTTGCCGACGCCGAGACGCAGGCGCGCATGACGCAGTACCTGCCCGAGGCCCGCAGCCGCATCCTGTTGCTGTTGTCGGCACGGCAACCGGCAGAGCTCTCCACCGTGGATGGCAAGCGCAAGCTGGCCGACGACATCCGCAATGCGATCAACCAGCCGTTCGCGGCCGGGCTGCCGCCGCAACGCGTGCTGGACGTGTTGTTCACCTCTTTCGTGGTGCAGTAAGCACTTGCCCTGCCCCGACAGCCAACCCGATATGAGACTGCCATCCGGATTCCAGCGCCGCCATCCGCGCACCTGCACGCCGGCAGGCCGCCGTGCGCGCTGACGCGGACATGGACAGTTCGACTTACACCGCAGCATAAGGGGCAGGACATCAAATGGCCTATGACAAGTTCCTCTCGCAGGACGAGGTAGACGAGCTGCTCAAGGGCGTTTCCGGCGAAGCCGACACGCCCAAGGCGAGCGAGCCCGCCGCGGTCGACGAGGATGGGGTTCGCCCGTACAACCTGGCCACGCAGGAACGCGTCATCCGCGGACGCCTGCACACGCTCGAGATCATCAACGAGCGCTTTGCACGTTCGCTGCGCACGGCGCTGTTCAACTTCATCCGCCGCGGCGCCGACATTACCGTGGGCAGCGTGCGCATCGAGAAGTTCGGCGATTTCGCGCGCAACCTGCCGATGCCGACCAACCTGAACCTGGTCCACCTGAAGCCGCTGCGCGGCACGGCCCTGTTCGTGTACGACCCGAACCTGGTGTTCCTGGTGGTCGACAACCTGTTCGGCGGCGACGGCCGCTTCCACACCCGCGTGGAAGGCCGCGACTTCACCCAGACCGAGCAGCGCATCATCCAGCGCATGCTGGAGATGACGCTGAGCAGCTACGGCAATGCCTGGCGCACCGTGCATCCGATCGAGACCGAGTACATCCGCTCGGAGATGCACACCAAGTTTGCAAACGTCGCCACGGCCAATGAGGCCGTGATCACCACCGCCTTCCACATCGAACTCGGCGCCGTGGGCGGGCAGCTCCATGTCTGCCTGCCCTACGCCATGATCGAGCCGCTCAAGGACCTGCTGATGAATCCGCTGCAGGACGAGAAGGAGGTCGACAAGAGCTGGCTCGCGAAGCTGTCGCAACAGCTGCGCGCCGCGGATGTGGAAGTCGTGGCCGAGTTCACGCAAGTGCAGAGCACCGTGGCGGAAGTGCTGGCGCTGCGCGCCGGCGACGTGCTGCCGATCGAGCTGCCGGAGCACGTGTTCGGCAAGGTGAACGGCGTGCCCGTCATGCAATGCGGCTTTGGCACGATGAATGGCCAGTACGCGCTGCGGGTAGAGCGAATGATCAATCACCAAGACAGCGATTCCAACAAGGAAACCGATCATGACTGACGGCATCGAGGACAAGCCGGTCGATCCGATGGACGACTGGGCCAGCGCACTGGCTGAACAGACCAGCGCCACTGCGGCCGAAGCCCCGGCACCGGCCGCCACCCCGGCCGCCGCCACCGTCTTCCCGCCGCTGGCCAAGGAAGCACCGAGCGGCTTCCACAACGATATCGAGATGATCCTCGATATCCCGGTACAGCTCACGGTCGAGCTGGGCCGCACCAAGGTGCCCATCAAGAACCTGCTGCAGCTGGCGCAGGGATCGGTGGTGGAACTGGACGGGCTGGCCGGCGAGCCAATGGACGTGCTGGTCAACGGCTACCTGATCGCGCAGGGCGAGGTGGTGGTGGTGAACGACAAGTTCGGCATCCGCCTGACGGACATCATCACGCCGTCCGAACGCATCCGCAAACTCAACAAATGAACGCCGCCGCCCGCCTGCGGCGTGCCGTCCTGCCGTTCGCGGCGATCGGCGCGCCGTGCCTGGCGCGTGCTGCCGAAGGCGGCGGCGCCGCCGTCAGCAGCGCGGCCAGCCTCGCGCAGGCCGGGCTCGGATTGTTCGGCATCATCGCGCTGATCCTCGGGCTGGCCTGGGCGGCACGCCGTGCGGGCCTGGTCCGCCACGGGCCGCAGGGCATGATGAAGGTGATCGGCAGCACCATGCTCGGCGCCCGCCAGCGGCTGGT
Source organism: Cupriavidus sp. WKF15 (assembly GCF_029278605.1). Classification (NCBI taxonomy): domain Bacteria; kingdom Pseudomonadati; phylum Pseudomonadota; class Betaproteobacteria; order Burkholderiales; family Burkholderiaceae; genus Cupriavidus; species Cupriavidus sp. WKF15. The sequence continues at coordinate 1,233,460 of NZ_CP119573.1, read as the reverse complement.
GCTGGTCGAAGTCGGCGACACCTGGCTGGTGCTCGGCGTCAGCGCGGGCGAGATCCGCACCTTGCACAGCATGCCGGCGGGACAGGCCGCGCCATCGGCCCCGTCCGGGCCCGGTGGCCAGAATTCCGGCGGCAGCTTTGCCGAAAAGCTGCTGCGCTCGATGCAGGAAAACTTCAAGTCATGAACATCCAGCGCGCCGCCACGTCGCGGCGCAAGACGCATCCTCACGCGGTGGCCGCGGGCGGCGCCCTGCTGCTGGCCGCGCTGGCGCTGGCCGTCATCCCTGCCCCCGTGCTCGCACAGGCACTGCCCGGCGTGACGAGCAAGCCCGGCCCCGGCGGCGGCCAGATCTGGTCGCTGTCGATCCAGACCCTGGTCCTGCTGACCTCGCTCAGCTTCCTGCCGGCGGCCATGCTGATGATGACGGGCTTCACCCGCATCATCATCGTGCTGGGCCTGCTGCGCAATGCGCTCGGCACGGCCTCGTCGCCGCCCAACCAGGTGCTGGTCGGCCTGTCGCTGTTCCTGACCTTCTTCGTGATGGGGCCGGTACTGGACCGGGTCTACAACGACGCCTACAAGCCCCTGTCCGAAAACAAGATCAGCCTCGAAACCGCGATGGCGAAGGCGGCCGAGCCGCTCAAGGGCTTCATGCTCAAGCAGACCCGCGAGAAGGACCTGGCCATGTTCGCGCAGATGGCCAAGGCACCGGAGATGCAGGGCCCCGAAGAGGTGCCGATGAGCATCCTGGTGCCGGCCTTCGTCACCAGCGAGCTCAAGACCGCGTTCCAGATCGGCTTTACCATCTTCATCCCGTTTCTGATCATCGACCTGGTCGTCGCCAGCGTGCTGATGGCCATGGGCATGATGATGGTGCCGCCGGCCACCCTCTCGCTGCCGTTCAAGCTGATGCTGTTCGTGCTGGTGGATGGCTGGCAGCTGCTGCTGGGCTCACTGGCGCAGAGCTTCATGAACTGACCCGCACAGACCGACCCTGGCCATGACTCCGGAAACCGTAATGACCATCGCGACCCACGCGATGAAGATGACGCTGATGCTGGCGGCGCCGCCGCTGCTGGTGGCCCTTGCCGCCGGCCTGGTGGTGAGCCTGTTCCAGGCCGCCACGCAGATCAACGAAATGACCCTGACCTTCATCCCGAAGCTGGTCGCGCTGTTCATCACGCTAGTGCTGGCCGGCCCGTGGATGGTCAACACCATGGTCGACTACATGCGCGAAATACTCCAGGGCATTCCCGCCCTGGCGCACTGACGCCGCAACCGCCTACCGCCTTCCCCTCGTTTTCGCCGCAACCAGCGCCCTGCCGTGATCGAAGTCACCAACGCGCAGCTCTATGGCTGGATCGCGGCCTTCCTCTGGCCGCTGTTCCGGCTGCTGGCGCTGATCGGCACCGCACCGCTGTTCGGGGAATCGACCATCCCGCGCCGCGTCAAGATCGGGCTCGCCGCGCTCATCGCGATGGTGGTCTCGCCCACCCTGCCCAACCTGCCGGTGGTGCCGGTCTATTCGTGGGAAGGGCTGATCATCATCCTCAACGAGGTCGGCATCGGCCTGGCCACGGGTTTTACCATGCGGCTCGTGTTCGCCGTGGTGCAGCAGGCTGGTGAAATCATCGGGCTCCAGATGGGCTTGGGCTTCGCGTCCCTCTTCGACCGTTCCGCGGGCGGGCAGACCATGGTGCTGTCGCGCTTCCTGAACATCATCGCCATGCTGCTGTTCCTGGCGCTGGACGGGCACCTGCTGATGCTGGGCACGCTGGTCGACAGCTTCCAGGGCCTGCCCATCGGCGCCACGCCGGTGGCTGCCGAAGGCTGGCACGCCGTGGCGCGCGCCGGCGGCATGGTGTTCTCGTCCGGGCTGCTGCTGGCGCTGCCGATGATTGCCGCGCTGCTGACCCTGAACCTGGCCATGGGCATTCTCAACCGCGCTTCGCCGCAACTGTCGGTCTTCGCGGTGGGTTTTCCGGTCACGCTTTCCGGCGGCCTGCTGGTGCTGTCGCTGGTGATGCCGCAGATGGGCAGCTACATGCAGCACATGCTGGAGTCGGGCCTGGCGGCGATCGGCACGGTGCTGGCGCAGTTCGCGCGCTGAAGCCGCGCGAACTGCGCGCCCTTGCCGCTACCACACCCGCAGACGTGTCTTTCCTTGCTAGTTTGCAGGCTTGAGGGAAGCGCAATCCATGCCTCCCGATGAACCGGCAGCGCCAACGTTCTTCAGCGTCATTGTCAGCCGGCTGCCCTTCGCCTCCGTGATGGTGTGTCCGTAGGCCACGGTCGGCATGAACTGGACGTCTGGAGCCACTGCGATCTGGGGCGTCCTTGAACCGTCGACAGTCAGATCGAGCTCCACCGTGACCGAATCGATGGCGACTCCCCGGCCCTGCCCCCGCGCCTCGAGGTCTTTCCTGAACGCGCACAGGTTGTCTGTCACCTGTTGCAGGGCGGTGGGAATATCGACCGGCTTTCCCGGGGGGATGGGAGGTGTGTTGCATCCGGCCATCAGCAGCGATGCAAACATGATGGGCAGGGTGAGGAAGGCGCGCATCAGGATCCCCGGTTGGCCTGTATCCGACTGCCAATCTGCCGCCATCCCGCATAGCGTTCCGTGCGCTGCCGAACAGATTCTTGCCCGTGATGACCCGATCCGGGCCGCGCCCCCGCCTTACCCTTTCACGCACACGACCTGCCGCAGCGTGTGCACGATTTCCACGAGGTCGGACTGGGCCGCCATCACCGCATCGATGTCCTTGTAGGCCATCGGGATCTCGTCGATCACGGCGGCGTCCTTGCGACATTCCACGCCTTCGGTTGCGCGCACCTGGTCGGCCACGCTGAAGCGGCGCTTGGCCTCGGTACGGCTCATGGCACGGCCCGCACCGTGGCTGCATGAACAGAACGACTCGGGGTTGCCCTTGCCGCGCACGATGAACGAACGCGCGCCCATCGACCCCGGGATGATGCCCAGCTCGCCGGCGCGTGCGCTCACCGCGCCCTTGCGCGTGACCAGCACGTCCTGCCCGAAGTGGCGCTCCCTCTGCACGTAGTTGTGGTGGCAGTTCACCGCCTCGGCTTCCGTGCTGAACGGCTTGCCGATCACGCGGCGCGCGGCGGCCAGCACATTCGCCATCATCAGCTCGCGGTTGCGCCGCGCAAACTGCTGCGCCCACGCCACTGCGAACACGTAGTCGTCATAGTGTTCGGAGCCCTCCACCAGGTAGGCCAGGTCGCGATCGGGCAGATTGGCCAGGTGACGGCGCATGTCCTGCTGCGCCAGCGCGATAAATGTGGTGCCGATGGCATTGCCCACGCCGCGCGAGCCCGAATGCAGCATGAACCAGACGGCATCGGCCTCGTCGAGACAGACTTCGATGAAGTGGTTGCCGGTGCCGAGCGTGCCCAGGTGGATGCGGTTGTTGGTGCGTGCGAGTTGCGGATACTTGTCGGTGATGCGGCGGAAATCGGCCGCCAGGTCCGTCCAGACGTTGTCCACCTGTGCCGGAACGTTGCCCCAGGCCCCTTCGTCGCGCCGGCCACCCTGTCCGGTACGGCCATGCGGCACGGCGTGCTCGATCGCGCTGCGCAACGGACCCAGGTTGTCGGGCAGGTCGGACGCCCGCAGCGACGTGCGCACGGCCATCATGCCGCAACCACTCTTACTACATACCTCTGTTACCAATCTCCCGCCATATTGCTTCGCATTGAAGGGAGGATGCGTGCTTGTCGAGGGGCATTTCTCAAATTAAAAGCAATAATATATCACCAATTGTGATAATTATCACTTTTTATTGCTCGGTATGCTTCGCGGTTTATGCGCAACGCTCGAAGGTGGTCTGCCTCACGACCTAATCCTTGGGAATGCTTTTGGGAATGTCGGCGCACCTCCTGGGCAAAGGGGACACAACGGTGTCGCGGCGCGTCCCGCCCAGCACTCACCCGCTCTTGATTTGCTCGAACAACGCCCTCGACGAGACATCAGCCTGCCAGCAAGCTTTTCAAAGTGTGCCCGGGAAAAGTAGTTGCGCGAGACCATATTGCGAGAGACCGGCGTCCTCGCGAAGCCCCCAAGCACAACGGCGATTTGAAAACAGGGCTTCGCAGCCTATTTGGGGGGTTTCGTCAGACCTTCGGCGCTAAAGAGCATTGCAAGGTCGACACCCAAGAAATCCGCCAACCTGCAGGCGTTGTCAATCGTAATGTTGGTGATGCCTCGCTCCACCTGACTGACGTAGGACCTATGGAAGCCAGCCTTGATTGCAAGGTCCTCCTGAGATAGGCCGGCAGCAAGCCGAGCTGCTCGCAAATTTGCGGCGACTCTTAGCCGGCCGTAGCTCTTTTCTGCACTTTTTGACATCCGCGCAGAGTGGCTAAACTCGGCTTAAAAATCTACATGTGCAAACATCTACTGTGTATACATCTACTGTCTATACATCTACAATGCTCCGAGAGCCGTAGGTGTTCGGAAGGTGCTGTATGTCAGTCCGGATTCCTTTGACAGCAATAAGCCCGCTGATTTGTAAAGGCTTTTCGCTATCAAGTCGGCTCAGTCGTCAATCGCTCAAGGCGAGCGATGACGTTTTGTCTGGTCAGAGGTTTTCGATTTGGACGCCGTCTCCACACCATTTACAACTTCGCAGAAAACATGGCTCTACTGAATTGCCTTGACCTCCAAGGGGTGGACGGAAGCTTCGACATCATCCAGGCCGAACAGGAGTTTCAGCGCATACGGGCTGAGCACAGTCAAGGGCTCGACCTCCTTCAGGCTGGTCGTCACCTGGATACGGCGCTTAAGGCGTATGACGAGGTAGCATTAGGACTTGAAGATGCCGTCCGAATGAAGGCCGCAAAAGCAGTGGTGTTTCATTGCGCGGCTGCAGTTGCGTCCGCACTGTCGTTCCGGATTCCCAAAACCAAAGTGGATACTGGTCTGCTGGTCGCATTTCTAGGAAATTGGCTTGACTGGAATCGAGATGAACGGTCGGCGGCATTGAGCTTGTTGAACTATTGCGCCGATTCCGAAGCACCGGCGAGCGCAGCGTCGGCTGAGGTAAATGAGGCGATTGGATTTGCTGACGCAACGCTACGGCAAGTTCAGTGTTGGTTAGCTGAACAGCGAAAGCGCCATGAGTGATACGAAGGGGAACTCCAAATCGAGAGTTCGACGGCTCCGGCCCCCGGATGTGCTGTTTGTCGACTACGACAATTGCTTGCATCGCTGCGACGCCTACGTGTCGGAAGGGCACGTAGTGCCGAGCGAGCCAGGCGTTACCCTCTTTGAGTTCGCGGGCATTCTCGAGCAAGCACTGCAACCGTATCCCAATGTAAAAATTGTTATCAGTAGCGATTGGGTACATGTGCTTGGATTTGAGAGAGCACGCGACGCGCTACCGCCCGCTTTGCGCGCGCGGGTGATTGGAGCAACTCAACTCGACGTCGGCGACGAGCCCGGGTTCTCCGACCTCTCGCGCGGCGAGCAGATTCGTCGTTATGTCGTGAAACATCAGCTGACGGCTTGGGTCGCGATTGATGACAGACGTGACGGTTTCGAACCCTATCCCGAACAGCTCGTCCATTGTCAGCCTGGTGTCGGCCTTGAAGACAGCGTTGTGCAGAAGTTGCTGGCGCGCAGGCTGCGGCTGCTCTTCTACGTAGAGTGGGACTACGGATGAGCTGCAGGCGAGCGGCGACTCTACATTGCTTGACATGCTGTCTACGAAGCTCTCCGTGTTCACCCCTTTCGCTACACGGTGGCCAGTACAGAACCGAGCGGAAATATCATGAGCATTTGGCGCGCGAGGTCGATAGAAGACGTACCCGAAGTTCGCTTGACTGGCTGGCGAATTATGGAAACTAGTGACGGCTCACGCCATTTCGTAGGGGCCCGCCCAGAACGAGGTACATGTCGCGTCAGTTCCGTCATTGTTGAGCTTGACGTACCCAATCGCGTCGGCGTAACGCGCTCAGGGCGCACTTACTTTCTCGAAGGCCCACCAGGATGCTGGAATGACGAAGTCCGCGAGTACGTCTGGATTTCATGGTGCCAGGTCAATGGCGTAATCGACTTCCGAGACGTCACAGACGAGGCGATGGGAGACGGAGCCACTCCGACCGACTCGACTCTGATGTGAGCCGGCTGCAAGCAATGATGCCAGGAGAGCAGAATGGCGACCGAGATTTTCGCGTGGGGCTACACAGGTTGGCGCACTAAGCGCGCTGACGGGTTCGAATTGACCGGCTTCATTGACGGCAACGAATTCACTGTAGTCAGTGCAACGGCCGAGGAGGCTGAACGTCTGTTCTGCCGCGCAGCTCGGAGAGCTTGGTTACGTCGTACCGCGCGTGCTGCCATTGGATTGCCAGGTCGAATAACTCCGCGCGTTAGCTCAGCTGACACCTATTACGCCGTCTCGCTACCGTTGGTTGTTCGGGTCGCGACGAAAGAGCTCGGTCGCGCGATTTTCCGCTGGCTGCGGCGCTAGCGCCGGCGCAAGTGGTCCAGACCTTCTATCGCGGCAGCTTCGCGTGCTAACCACATTGGCAGCGCCTCTGAAATGCCGTCTTTTGAGCCGCGACACATGGCTGACGACATCATAGAACGGCCCACATCGATTTCCTCAACACGGCACTCGTGTGATGCACCCCTGTTGCATCTCAGCACTAACTCGCTCAATGCCACCGGTCAGTCTCTGCCGAGGAAGCCGGAATCACACCTCACTGCGGAGTACTGCTATGCCAACCTGGGATTACCACGACGAACCCACTGATGACGACGTCGTGCTCGTCTCCTGGTCGGTGATGGAGGTGAACGGCGATAACCAGCACTTCGTCGGACTTGCACTTCCTCACCGCGAGGGTCGGGTCAGCTCGAGCATCCTCTCGTTCGACGCCGAGCGGCGCGTCGGTGTGACACGTTCGGGACGCCGTTACCATCTGCACGGGCGGCCTGGAGGCAATGTCAACAGCGACTATGCGTGGAACAACTGGCGGACGCTGAACGGGGTCACGACCGTCCGGGATGTCACCCACGACTATCTCGCGCGGTTCTCCGCTGACCCTAGCGCTGGCGCCGACGCTCCCAAGGAATTGTAAGGCGCGCGCATGGCATGCTGACAGGTCTGGCGCATTGCCAATGCAGACCATGCTGAAGCGACTTCTCGTCAAGGCGAGAGACAAACTTATGCGATTCGCGGAATCGCAGGAAAATGTTGACAGAATTGCGATACGGCTCGTCTGGGTCGTTGGAGCCTTCGCGGTGGTAGTCGCTGTCGTCACTCTCGTTGCAGTCGCCGCAGGGTGACCGAGACGCACGGCATGCCGATACCGCCTAGCGGATAAAAATCGGTCCTATATTTGGGATGCAAACACATCCTGAATTCCTCGACATCGACGACCTTGCTGCTATGCTAGGCGTCACTCCTGCCACCATCCGCCGACGCTTATCCACCCGCCCGTGGATGCTACCAATGCCAGCCCATCTCGGCCCAAACTACCCTCTGCGTTGGCGACGTGCCGACGTCGTCCATTGGCAGCAGGAAAACACCGAGCCGATGGACTAGCTGACATCGGCTCACCGTATGGCTCCGCTTGGCTGGCCCAGCCTTCTAGGAGCCGAGCACGCAGCAATCTTGTGCCGAACTTCCCACCGCAAGCTATGCTGGCAAGAGGACCGGCGCTGGATATGAAAACGTATGTCATGCGACCAGAAACGGTACACGATTGTTGAGCTCGCCGAACTCGCTGAATCCGACGACCTAGAGCGTGTCCTTCAAGAGGCGGGGGCTCCCCCTGTTCAGCCGATGGGCAAGCGTAGGAAGTGGAGTGAGTTGAAGGGATTCGACAGAAGCACGTTCGACTACAAGGCCTATCTCGAATCTCTGAGGGCATAACTAGTCCATCGCGCCGCATCGGTCACAGGGCTGTACGATGTCCAAAAACAGACCACATCACCACGTCAATGTCCAAAAACAAAGCGGTTCATGGTTGGTAGGGGCGTCATTGTCCAAAAACGCCACATTTGGACGACCTCTCTCGTAACAACCACGCAGGTCCCGGCAGGTGCGGGCTCGCATTTCACATAGGCGATAGCGGCGACAAGGTCGTACGGGGTAACGCCGATGGGACTCCATGTATATCGAAGGAGGGGCCGTCATGATTCTGACATTCGTAAGATGGGGCCGGAGTCTGGCGCTGCGCATCCCTGCCGATTTTGCGCGCCAAATCGGCGTCGATGAGGGTGACTATGTACAGGCCAACCTGACTGTAGACGGCGGCATTTGCATTCGCAAAGTCAAATGGGACCGGCGCGCTTTCGCACGAGAACTTGAGACGATGCGCGAGGTGATGCCGATGACCCAAGCTGTCACAGAGGAGCTCCGGCGAGGCGCACGTTACTAACGTATCGGACTGATGGACGGCCTGCCATATTCTTCCCGAAGCTTCACTTGACTTCAGAGTAACCACTTGTAGCCAAGGACCGCCAGCCGGCGACCGGGGATGTCGAAATTCGCGCGCCTCCTGGCGCTGCATACAAATTCCAATCGCAGTCCTTTTTATCGGAGTGAGCACGACCCCATTTGTCACTGTCGGAGCTGGCCCTCAGCAAGGCCTCGTACCTGCCCCGCATACAAAGCCGTTGTCCAAAATTACGTCGTCTCACGGTCAGTGGCCGGTGTTCTGTCCAAAGACTGACCGCCATGGAGGATGTTCCGTCCAAAAATCACACGCTTCATGGTGGCTCCCTGCGCACTCTCACGGTTTGCTTGCCCAAGGTGTGTGGGCGAGGCTTCCAGCGCCGCGCGCTCAACAGCCCCCGATGAGACCCATCCAACAGTTGAGCAGTGAGCTTGTCCGCAAATATTCACAACTAGATTAGCGCCCAATGCTACTTAGCGAGAACAATTACCCGAGCCAGTTGCGGTTGGTATCAGGACTGATACAAAGTGCAACATATTCAGCCGAAAACGCTTGTCGCGCCGCACCATGATGTGCATTAAATCAACAGCTTAGTCTTTACCGGTATGACTTTTGCTGCAGAGATTGAGCTGACCAACTCGGCACCGTTAGGTGGACAACAAGCCTGAAATTCATTGCCAGGCAGTCTTGTCCCAACCACTCACCGTGTGTAGTGGGTCTTCTTTCGACCAGAGGCGTATTTCCATAAGCCCTGCTGGGAGGAGCGCGAAATTAACAGTAAGTCGACAATCAGATGACTGTCACATTTGCGACTTTCTGTATCTATGTGGTGAAGAAGAACGAACCAAAAATGAAACAGAACGTCGCCGGCTAGTACCGTTCAAAGACCGAGGGGCCCAAGAGGGGTCCGACTTGAAGAGCTATTCTGCGCGACGCGGCATCTCGGCTGGGGTCATCAGTGGAGGTCCGCCATGAAAAGCTTGGCGCTACTCAGCAAGAAGGCGTTGTTGGCATCGGCAGTCGTCACAGCAGTCGCGACATCACTGGCGAGTTGTGGTGGGGGTGATGATGGCGGCACAGTAATGGTCACGTCGGCCACGCCTGCCTTGTCGCCTGCATCTAACGTGACTCAACCGGTCATCATTCCGGCCAATGCGACATTTTTGGGAAAGACCTACCCAGAGTGGGAGACGGCTTTTTGGCAATGGTCTTTGGCGTTGCCGCTCGATAACCCGCCACACCCGTTTTTCAAGTGCAACTCCTGGGAACGCCCTATCTCGGCCGCACAAACCGGGAACGTCTGGTACTGGTCCTCGCCGGATGCCGTAGAAACTTGCGACCAGTCGGCTATTGTCATACCGGCGGGCAAAGCCATCTTTCTGACTACGCTCGATATCGAGGCGTCGTCGTTGGACGACCCGACTACGCCGTTTTATCAAACCACAGCGTCGGGCCAACTGGCGACTGCCCAGCAGTTCGCTAACTACATCGAGGACTTGTTCGTCTTCATCGACGGCACCCAAGTCCCCAATGTGACGGCGTATCGGACGACGACCGGCCAGTTCACGTTTACTGCACCGACGCCGTGGGTTTTCAACCCGAATGGGAATGGCGGAACCGGCACGGCGGTGGGGGACGGTTACTTCTTCATGCTTCAGCTCCCCCCTGGTCCGCATACGATTCGCTATGGCGGTACGTTCAATATCCCTAAAGGCGTGTTAGGCCACAAGGCGGTGAGCTTCACGAAGGACGTCACGCTCTTCATTACGATGGGCGGCGGATGAATTGACCCTTTAGGCCGTCGTTTGCTTCAGCACCCCATACGTCTCTTTAAACGAGGGGTTTTTCGTACGCCGAGTAGGTGAGGTCTCATGAGACGTGACCTATAGCGGCGACGTAGCCCCGTTACGACCACAACATTGGCTTCCGTCAGGATTCATCAGGAGGCCCTGAGGGCGTCCCGTTTGGCGCCTACTCTTGTCGTTGTTCCAACAAGGAGAAGAACATGAAACGACACCTTTTGCGTTCCCTTCTACTGTCTGCATCGATAGGGCTAATAGGACTTTCGGTCGCTCAGTCTTCGAGGGCAGATGAACTGTTTATTGGCGACTTAGGAGACGATACCGTCAAGGCATTCGATTCCGACAGCGGGGCGTATCTCGGTGCTTTCGTCTCTTCCAAGAGTGGTGGATTACACGGGCCGATTGGCCTAATTTTTACCGATGGCCAACTAGTCGTCGTCAACCAGAATGTCAATCTCCCCATTCCCGGCGAAGTTTTGCGCTTTGATGGTGCACTCGGCACTTATATTAGCAAGCTAGTCGCCTCGAGCGACCGCAATGCGCCATTCTTTCCACAGGGCATTGTGCGAGGAGGGCCGAACCAAAGCTTCTACGTGGCCGATGAAGGTTACACGAACGGCAATTGTGCCAATCAAGGCAACATCAAGGAATATGACGCGGCGGGCGCATTTTTGGGTAATTTTGACCAGCACAAGTTTACCCCCCAGTTCCATCCGCGAGGCGCAGTTTTCGGTCCCGACGGCCTTTTGTATGTTTCAGTCACTGGTTGCCTCGACCCATCAGACCCACACTTTGACCCCGTGGTCGGCTACATCTTGCGTTTCAATGCCAGCACGAAGACTCTTGTCGATGTATTCGCATCCACTGCAACTGTTCCGAACCTACATCGACCTAACGGGTTAGTCTTTGATAGCTCAGGCAATCTGTGGGTCACCAGCTTACGAGCGGATGCGAACGACACCGATAAAATCCTCCAACTTGATGGCAAGACTGGCGCCCAGCGTGACAAGCTCGAATTGTGGACACCACCCCAACCTAGAGCCTTCGCGGATGCAATCCTTTTTGGGCCCGGAGGCAATCTGTTCATTCCCATCTCAAGTAATGGCCAGAACCCTTTGACGGCAGGACAGCTGCGGCGTTGCAACATCAAGACAAAGGCTTGCGATGTCATCGTGCCGGCCAACACCGCTGGTGGCGCCCTCCTGAATCCGTGGTACTTAATCTTTAGAAAGAGCAACCCGGCAACGCTCAACTACAGAAACAGGGACTGAGAGCAGCAAGAGGTAGAACGGACTTGGGCCTGGCTCCTGGCCGGGCCCGCTTGAAGGCAACTGAACCTTTACCCGCCTTCCGAGAGGAAGAATAACTGTGCATCGACTTCAACCTTCATGGCTTGGCGCGCTGGCTCTCGTGATAGGTGCGCTGACGAGTGCAACAACCCTCGCCGGCACTATCGTACTGGAAGGCATCTCGGTGCCGATAGCGAATGCAGGTTCAAACCGGGGAGGTGAAGTCGGCGACCTCTTCGTACTCGACGGAAGAAGGAGCTATGCCCCAGCTTCCCCGCAGAAGCCGTTGACGTACGCGTGGTCACAACTCTCTGGCCCAGCCACCGTGACACTGACGGGTGTGATGACAGTCAGCCCAAGCTTCACGCCGTCCGTGCCCGGGTTGTACGTATTTTCCCTTGTGGTCAGGGACAATAACGTAAGCAGCCTCCCTTCGACGGTACAAGTCAATGTCCTGCCAGCGGACGGTGGGTGCCTGGGTTGCAATCCGTTCTCGAAATGAAGTCATAGCCCCAATAGCGGAGCCACTTTTGATAGGAGACTAGATGGGTTGAATACCAGAATAGTTGCACAAAGCTGATAGCGGCCTCCTGCGCGGCGCTAGTGTCGGCCACTCGGTCGGCGCCAAGCCATCGCTTAACGGATACCACGGTGCATGGTCGCCCACAAGTGTCAATCGGCATAGCGACCTAAAGTTTTCGAAAAAACAGGGAAGAAAAAAATGGAAACCTTAACATCAAGCATGACGAAGGGTGTTCTTGCGCTTATCTTGACAGCAGCTGCTTCCTTCCTCTTTTCCCCCATTGCAAAGGCAGGTACATTAAACTCTTACTCCAGCCCCTGGCAACCTTTTTCCACTGAAGGATTGAACAATTGCAATAACGAAACGTACGCCTTTTCCGGACAGATTCTCGTTGAGGTGAAGACGGTTGCAGATAATTCAGGAGGCTTGCACGTCTCGACGCTCATTCGCGTTCGCGGCATCGGGATAGGAAACAACACTGGGGCGCGTTATATTGATAACGAGGGCGGACAAGCCACTGAAAACCTTCTCCCATCCGGCGCATTGGACTACACAGCGGTGTTCAACGGCACTGTGATTGCGGTGGACAAGGGAGTGCCGGATTTGCACTACCGTAGCCTGTTTCACATCACAGTTGATGCCAATGGCAACGTGACAGTACGTATCGATAAATTCGAGATTTTGTGCTAAACAAGACAGCCCATGGCGCCTTTCCACAGCACACTTGCACGCCATTGTGTCCGCGAAACTTGGCGCCATTTAGGTCAGAAACCCCGGCTCGTCTATTTCAAGCGAGGTCAATATGAACAACAGTGAAAAGTCTCAGCGCCTCACGTTCACCTGGGCACTGGTCGGCACCCACTTGGGGACTGCAAGCCGAAAGCTGTTGTAACATTCAAAACGCAGACACGCACGTCGCCTCTTGGCTGCTCTGTGTCTGTTCTGGCTGGTCGCGGTCGCTCAGCAGGCTGCCGCACAATCGGCCTACGCTTATGTCGTCAATGCCCGTTCCAACACGGTATCGGTCATCGATAGGGTAAGCAATAGGGTGGTGACTACCATTGCTGTCGGGTCCGCTCCAGTTGACATTGCAGTCGCTCAGGAGGCCGCGCGAGCCTATGTTGCCAACAGCGGCACGAATATCCACCACGCCTAGCTGCCCGCAGGAAGGCTGCACCGCTTCCTTCCTGTCAATGCAGACTATATGTCCAGCCCTCCGGCCTGTGTGGGGCGCTGGACGGCACATCAGACCTCACTGCATGTGCTGCCCACCGTTGATGGCAATGTTCGCCCCGGTGACGAAGGCGGCCTCCTCCGAGCACAAATACGCAATCAACGCAGCAACCTCCTCAGGCCTCCCCAGGCGACCTACTGGGATTTGAGGGATGACTTTTGTATCGAGTATTTCTTGTGGCACAGCGGTCACCATTTTGGTGGCAATAAAGCCAGGCGATACCGTATTGACCGTCACGCCGCTCTTGGCCACCTCGAGCGCCAGCGACTTCGTGAAGCCGTGCATGCCCGCTTTGGCAGCCGCGTAGTTGGATTGGCCGAAGCCGCCCTTGGAACCAATGATGGACGACACGTTGATGATGCGTCCCCAGCCGCGCTTCACCATCTCGTCGCACACAGGCTTGGTCATGTTAAACACCGAGTCGAGGTTGGTGCGCATGACCGCATCCCAGTTGATTTTGTCCAGCTTCTTGAAGCTGGCATCCCGCGTGATGCCAGCATTGTTCACCAGAATGTCGACAGCGCCCAGCTCCGCCCGAACCTTGGCAATGCATTCTTGGCACGAGTCATAGTCAGCGACGTCGACAGGATAGGCGTGGAACCTACGCCCGCTTTCCTCCATCTTTCCCAGCCAGCTCGCGACGCCGCTATTAGCCGGGGAATGCGTGACAGCCACCGTATAACCTGCGTGATGCAGCCGGACGCTGATAGCCTCACCGATACCGCCCATCCCGCCTGTGACTACGGCAAGCTTCTTCGTCATGTGTCCAATCCTCTGTGTTTGGTATAACCGCACGGATGAGCCACGGCCCAGCGCTGCTCACTGAGACCCAGCATCTCCGAGAATTTGGCGCCCCCCAGCCGTGAATGTGCCAACTGGGGGCCAAAGCGGAACTACTTCGCCGCAGCTGACGCAGACGCCTGCGCTACGCGATGTCGCGCGCCTTTTGAAGCTGCCGCCGCAGCCGTGTTGAGACTGTTCTCGGCTACCTCCACGGTCTGCCTTGCGGTCGACTGTACCGACTCATAGAACATAGTGGTCGCCTTTAGGGCCTCCTGCCAAGCGGCCAGCGGAGCCGTTGACCCTGATGGGGCGCTGTTCTCCACCTTTTCGAGGAAGTCCTGCAGCCCCTGCTTGCCTGCCCTGTATTGAACTTCGACCACCTTGTCGAAGTCAGCCCGTGTGGCGGCCAGAATGTCAAACAGCTGACGGCGATACGCCAATGCCTTGTCGGTTGCTGGCTGAAATAATTCGATTTGCAATTCGACGAGTTCTTGCGGATTCTGGACTGAGAGGGCTTTCATGACGCCCTCCCGGGTCTGCGCCAGGCTCGTCTTCATTGTTTGCAGGTTCAACTCCATCACCTTTTCAAAGCCCTCAAGGGCCTTGTTGGTGAGTCCGACGAGGACTTCAAGGCCCGCCAACTGCGCTTTCGTGCATTGTTCTGCTGTCCACTGAGCCATCTTGCATCTCCTGAGTGAGACCCGCCCTTGAGCTATTCGTTGGCAAGGCCTTGGTGGGAATCGGGTGAATGACAATTGCAGCGTCAGCGCTGCTCCCTGGCAGCGGACTTCGGTGTGAAGGCCCAAGGAGGCATCGATGCCAGCGAGTCTCTATGGGGCAGAGCGCGTCGCTCATCGACAGACCGCGCGCGCCGGAATTCCTATGCTCGAACCCGGCCCATCGCTTTGAGATAAGCGGAGCCTCGGTATGTGACCCGAGGTCGGCTACATTTTTGCCCTACCGACTCGAGCGTGACGAACTCACGCGCGAGCAATGCCTCCACATCCGCCCTGTCCAACTCAGCAGGGTCAGAGCTGTCGTTTACCAGTACGAGAGTGGCGAACTCATGATGACTCAGCACAGCAGCCTCCCAAGCTATTGGTTTAATAGTGCTACGGGACATCACTACCGTCCGTGATATGCGGCTAGGCGACTACACGGAAGGTCTGGCTGGTGAGCGCCTGTCTCGGCGCTCGGAAAAACATCTTAGCTGCCCGAAACATAATGTTCAATACAACCGGAAGGCATGGTAAACCCACGCATGGGCCCGCTCTTAATCCACAGCATGATGGCGCGTAATATCACAATTTGATGTATCTCAAATGTGACGCAAATAAAATCTAGACCGACCGGTCGGGATTTTATTTGGCGACTAATTCTGGCTAGCGCTAGCGGCGTCTTCAGGTGAAGTTCTGCTCACCGTTGTTTTCCTCGTACATGCATGAGTTCCTTGTCGAGCACTGCGCC
Source organism: Cupriavidus sp. WKF15 (assembly GCF_029278605.1). Taxonomy (NCBI): domain Bacteria; kingdom Pseudomonadati; phylum Pseudomonadota; class Betaproteobacteria; order Burkholderiales; family Burkholderiaceae; genus Cupriavidus; species Cupriavidus sp. WKF15. Next base: position 1,217,935 of record NZ_CP119573.1, on the reverse strand, counting down.
AGTCTGTATTGACTTAGAATTTTCTTACGTCAGAATTAAGAGACATCGCCACCTCAAATCGAAGGGAGACTGAACTACTCCCTGTGGCTGCCTCCCTTGGGTTGCATGCAAAGGCGACCCGAGGCCGACGCTGGAGGGATGTCGCAGTCATTGGGAAAGTCCTTGATTTGAACTCAATGAGACGAAAGAAGCGAACGGGCGGTCGTACGCCGGGAGATTTGAACGGGGGAAGAAATGACGACGGCACGTGCAGGGACCAAAGGGGAAGCCCTCAGACTCCTCGAAGCGGTGGGAGTTGGACTCGTCGAACTCGACTACGAGACTGGCTGGCAAGACGCTTCTGAACTCAGTCATCTGGGCGAGAAGTCTGGGGCACGTGTCCAGTATCGCGGCCACGAGAGTATTGTCGTCAAGTCGCCAGCCGCACTTGCTGCCGGTTTGAAGCGCCCAAAGCTAACGTTTCGTCAACGCAATCTTTATTGCCAGTTTGCGCTGACCGAGTTGTCAGCTAACGAATTGGCAGCCTTGGAAGCGAAGGCCATGAAGCTTGGCGACTACATTCTGGCCGGACATCTATTGAGGGATGCCGATACCGTTTGGGCCGAGTAATCTCGACGCATTCAGCTCCATGGATTCGGCGGTGCTCGACTTGGCCGCTCAGTCCACCTAGGGACTCTCCCCCCTAATCAGCCCTCTGGTCGAAAGGTAAACCCGGCGCTGCCGAACCATCCCGCCATAGGGGTAGGTGTTGACCACTCTTTAGCCTTCATCTCGGGGCGCAGCCAGGACGAAACTGCGCCTAGGCGGACACCCTGCCGGCAACACGCCGGCGTTTGAACCTTGGACGGTCAAGTTGAGCCGGCGAACAGAAGAACCGGCTCGGGAAAGATGGGCAGGCTACACGCCGGCCAGCAAGCCTTGTTCATGGACGTCAACGGCAGGCCAAGAGCTGCTCTGAATTTCGAGCCCCAGGACAACGCACTGCCGGAGAGCTTCTCGTTGCGTCTATTCGATATTTCGATTACTATGCAAATATGGAAACGAAAAACGCCATTGCGGCCCTTACTGCACTCGCATCCAGCTCTCGGTTAGGGGTCTACCGCCTCTTGGTACAGGCTGGACCGGAGGGCATGACCGCCGGCAACATCGCCGAGGCAACGAACACCCCAGCCTCCACACTCTCCTTCCACCTGAAGGAGTTGGGACATGCTGGCCTGGTTACGTCGCGGCAAGAGGGCCGGTTCGTAATCTATTCGGCCAGCTACGCCACCATGAATGAACTCATTGGATTTCTCACCGAGAACTGCTGCCAAGGGGAATCCTGCGCGGTCGTGCCGGCGAGCGATTGCACTACCTGCGGAGACAAATGATGAAACGACTACATGTTCATGTGTCCGTCGATAACCTGACTGAGAGCATCCGTTTCTACTCAGCGCTCTTCGCTAGCGAGCCGACTGTCACCAAGGATGACTACGCGAAATGGATGCTCGATGACCCGCGCGTCAACTTCGCTATTTCCATGCGTGGGCGCAAGGCTGGCCTGGACCACCTTGGTGTCCAGGTCGAGTCCGAAGAGGAACTCAACGAGATGCAGACGCGACTTGCCAGCGTAGAGCTTCCGATGGAAGCGCAGATTGGCACCAACTGCTGCTATGCCAAGTCGGACAAGTATTGGACGGTAGACCCTCAAGGCATCGCGTGGGAGTCATATCACACGCTTGACTCCATCCCCACCTTCGGCGAATCGCGCCCCGAGGAATCGGCATCGGCTTGCTGTGCCCCGACGCCAGCCACCATCACCTTCCGCAGCCGCAACAAATGAGCAAAGACACCTATAACGTTCTCTTTCTCTGCACAGGCAATACCTCGCGCAGCATCATGTCCGAAGCGCTCTTGGCGACGATGGGCCATGGCCGCTTCAAGACGTTCAGCGCAGGCAGCCAGCCGTCCGGTACGGTGAATCCGTTCGCAATCGAGCAGGTCAAGAAGACGGGCTACGACTTGTCAAACCTGCGCAGCAAGTCATGGGATGAGTTCGCCAAGGCGGATGCCCCGCACATGGATTTCATCATCACGGTTTGCGACCAGGCGGCCGGCGAAGTCTGCCCCTTCTGGCCGGGACACCCATCGTCCGCCCACTGGGGATTTTATGACCCTGCAGCCATAGAGGGCTCGGATGAAACGAAGCGCGCAGCGTTCGAGCAGGTCTCCCAACAAATTAAGTACCGAGTCGAGGCATTCCTGAAGGTGCCACTCGCGGACCTCGATGAGACTGCCATTCGCGCTGAGCTGCACAGGGTTGGCGACATCGATGTCACTGCCATCGGCGCGACCTGAGAACCGTGACCAGCCTACCCAAGCGAGGTTCGACATGAGCGACAAGGTTTACAACGTCCTGTTTCTTTGCACCGGCAATTCAGCACGCAGCGTGCTAGCTGAGGTTCAGTTGAACGCCCTCGGGGGCGGGCGATTCAAAGCTTACTCGGCTGGCAGTCACCCGAAGGGAGAAATCCATCCGCTGACACTGCAACTCCTGACACAGATGGGACTTCCCACCGGGGGACTACGAAGCAAGTCGTGGAGTGAGTTCGCCACGCCGGATGCGCCGGTGATGGACTTCGTATTCACCGTGTGTGACCAGGCCGCTGGGGAGCAGTGCCCAGTCTGGCCAGGGCAACAACCCATCACCGCGCACTGGGGTGTTCCAGACCCGGCCGCCGTCGAGGGCTCGGAGGACACAAAGAAGCGTGCGTTCAAGGATGCGGCAGCGACACTCCGCAAGCGGCTTGACCTGTTCATGAACTTGCCACTCGCGTCGCTCGACCGCCTTGCAGTGAAGCAAAAAGTGACTGACATCGGGAACGTAAAGCCATGAGATTGCGGCATGCCGTAGTTGCCGAGTTCCTGGGCTCCGCACTCCTCCTCGCAACCGTTGTTGGTTCCGGCATCATGGGCGAGAAGCTCGCCGGCGGCAATGTCGGAATTGCACTGCTCGCCAATACGCTGGCGACCGGTGCCGGCCTTGTGGCGCTCATCGCCACCTTTATCAACATCTCGGGCGCACACTTCAATCCCCTCGTGACGCTTGCCGAGGTCTGCCTCGGCAAGCTGCGCTGGAACCACGCTGGCGCCTATATCATTGCGCAAGGTCTCGGCGCAATTGCCGGAGTGCTGGCTGCTCACGGCATGTTCGACCTGCCCTTGCTAGAGGTGTCGGCGCATGTGCGTACCGGCCCATCGCAATGGTGGAGCGAGGTGGTTGCGTCGTTCGGCTTGCTCACGGTCATTCTGAACGTGGCGAAGCGGCGGATGGAGTTTGTTCCAGTTGCGGTCGGCGGCTATATCACGGCGGCCTACTGGTTCACGGCCTCGACCTCCTTCGCGAACCCCACGGTCACTATCGCTCGCTCGCTCACCGACACGTTCGCAGGAATCCGACCGGTCGATGCCCCGGGTTTCATCGTTAGTGAACTGGTCGGAGGCGCCCTGGCCATTCTCCTGTTCCTTTGGTTCGAGCGACTGCATAGCGCGCCGCGAAGCATGACTGAAGCTGTCAACGAACAGGGTGCACAATGACTGGCTTTACAGGGTGGGTAAGCGCTCGAAGCGGTCAAAGCGCGCAAAGGGTGGCTCAACTTCGGTAATTTCTAGCTCTTCCACAAGCGCTGCCGACATGCCCTCGCTCAGCCAAGCGCACATGTCGGCAAGCTGCTCTGGTGAGCCCTGCAACATCGCCTCAACCGATTCATCCATACGGTTGCGGACCCACCCTGTCACCCCAAGCTCCCGGGCACGATGCACGCACGCCTCGCGATAGCCGATACCCTGGACACGACCACGGATACGTACCAGGCGCGTCTCAAGCAGGCCGTCGTTTCTATCTGCTTGCATGAAAGTTCTTCTGCAGTGAGCAGCCACCGCCTGCCGACTCAGTGCATGGCCCCTGCTGCAATCGCATGTCTGCGCATCTTCTCCCAGAGGCTCTTTCTGGAAATGCCCAGGGCACGTGCCGTTTCAGATATATGCCCCTGGTGCTGCAGCAGAGCAGTACGAATGAATGCACTTTCACATGCCGCCATGTAGCCATCCAGTGGCGTGTCGACGTCCACTACTGTCGCAGGCTGAGCTCCATCCTCTTCGAATATATCGGACGAAAAGAGCATGTTCTGCGGGCAGACGATGCACGCGCGTTCAAGGCGGTTCTGCAACTCTCGCACATTCCCGGGCCATCCATACGTTGCAAGCCGCGCCTCCGCCGACGGGTGAAATAGCTTGGTCGGTTCACCGAGCCGGGTGGCGATGTCTCGCACAAACCGATGGGCAAGCCAGAGAACATCGTCGGGGCGGTCGCGCAGCGCCGGAACCCGAAGCTGCAGGATGTTGATTCGGTAAAACAGGTCCTCGCGAAACTTCCCCACACTGACCAGCTCGGCGAGGTCTCGATTGGTGGCGCAAATCAGCCGGAAATTGGTTTCGACCTCTTTCTCGCCGCCGACTCTTTTGATGCGCGGTTCCTGTAACGCGCGCAGCAACTTCACCTGCATTGAAAGTGGCAAGTCGCCAATCTCGTCGAGGAAGAGCGTCCCCCCTTGAGCCTGTTCGAAGTAGCCCTTCTTCTGGCGCTCCGCGCCAGTGAAGGCACCTCGTTCATGGCCAAAGAATTCGGACTCCAGAAGCGTCTCTGGCACGGCGCCACAATTGACGGCAACAAAGGGGGTCGCATCGCCGGGTGCATGTCGATGAATGAATCGTGCCAGCACTTCTTTGCCGACACCGGACTCTCCCGTAAGCAAAATCGACTTCGCGCGGCCCGCAACTCTTGGGACGAGGTCTGCCAGGCGCCTCATCGCCTCGGAGACGCCCAGGTCGCTCTGTGCCGGCATCGCCTGGTCCGGGATTGCAGTTCCTGTCAACTGCCGGACTTTCTCGACCAGCGCGCCGATGTCGAACGGCTTCGTGATGTAGTCAGCAGCACCGTCCTTCAGCAGGGCAACCGCCGTTTCAACGGACGCGTAGGCAGTAATAAAGACAAACGGCGGCTGAGATGTACGTCTGGCCATCGAGCGTGCGAACAGGTTTTCTCCCGAAATGTCTGGCAGACGAATGTCACTGATGACTGCCTGATACGGGCGCGTCTGCAAGGCACCCAAGGCCGATTCACCGTTGGTGTGCCAGTCCACATCGAACCCTTCCAGACGGAACCTGTCCGCCAAGGACTCTCCCATGATTGGGTCGTCTTCTACGACGCAGATTAGCGTAGTTGACATGATGAACTCCTGCTCTTACTGAGCGGCAATCGGCAGAATCACTACAAAGAACGTCCGGCCCGGCTCACTCTCAACTGCGATGGTGCCACCGAGGTGAGTGGCAATTTGGTAGCTGACCCAGAGACCTAACCCATACGAACGCCGCTCTCCTGCTTCCCAGGCGGAACTGAACGGCTCAAACAAGTGCTCCATGGCAACGCCGGAGATATACTGCCCGGTGTTTGATACCTTTATCTGAAGCTCCGCTGGGTGTGCCGAGACCCGGACGTCGACCCGACCCCCATGCTCTACGGCTGTCGCAGCATTCAGCAGCAGATTGAGAACGAGTTGTCGAACCAGATGGGCGGGGAGCGAAATGACCTCGGCTTGCTGCACTTGCCAGTTGAAAGCTGCCTGCTTCGCATGTAGCTGCGGCGCTATCAACAGTCTCAGGTCCTGCCAGTCCGACGGACTCATTGCCGGGGAATCGAGCCGTGCTTCCACGAGCAAGGCGGCAACGGTCGACCGAATTTGACCCAACCCTCGCTCAAGGAGTCCAAGGGTTCTCTTGGTCTGTGCGTCAGGTGAACCGTGCGTGTTGAGCGTGTCGATGGCGTTGAGCATTCCGCCCAGCGGGTTATTGATTTCATGGGCAATACCCGCAGCGACCCTTCCGACCGCCGCGAGCCTTTCTGAGACAACGACCTCACGCTCCAACGCCTGCTTCTGAGCCAATTCCCCAAGCATGGTCTGGAATTGTTGACCCAGTTGGCCTATCTCATCTTTACCTTGCACGGTCATCTCGGCGCCAACCTTCTCCGCCGGCTCCTTCCCAATCCGAGCCATTG